>JBJEFF010000054.1:0-2716 GCA_051873775.1 Allobaculum sp.
ATTTTGCGCTGCATCTTGCTTTGTCGCTCGAAAAAGCCAAGACGACTACGCTGAAACTGAACATTGCGCTGATCTGTGATGAAGTATCCTCTATTTTCCAGATCCTGTCCTACAAACTGAAGAAAAACTTTGATGAGTATATCAACACCATCAGCTTCATCACTCCGGGCAATCTCGACGATTACAATCCTGATGACTACCAGATCATTCTCAATACGACATCCCGGAAATTCCAGCTGGACCGTGAAATAATTGAGATATCACCTTCGCTCGATTCGAAAGATATTTATAACATTCGTGAAGCGCTCTCTCGTCAGCAGACCAAAGATGCGGTTCTGTCGCTGATCAACCCGAACCTTTTCTTCAGAATTGACGGAGAAAACGTGGATGATGTGCTCGAAAAGCAGATTGACCGCATCAGACAGGTGATGTCGCTGCCGGAGGATTTCCTGCAGCAGGTCAAAATAAGAGAAAGTCTGGAAAGTACGGAATACGACAACCGGATTGCGATTCCGCATCCGATGCATACCGAAAATTTGCCAAACTTCATCAGCATCGCCATCCTGAAACATCCGATTCTCTGGAAAAAGAAAAACGTTCAGCTTGTGTTCCTGATCTGCGTCCATGACCGGCATGATCAGACTTCCCAGTTCTTTGAGAAGATCAGCAAGATTATCTGCGATGATGTAGTCGCAAAGAAGCTGATTCACGCACAAGATTTTAAGGAATTTATTCGTATCTTTTTAAACGTCTAGAAAAACTGCGAATCCGTTCGCAGTTTTTCTTTCCCTTTTTCTGACGGCTGTCTGGAAAACTTAGGCATACACAGAGCTGGTGATGATGAGATAAAAAAGGAAGTCGGGTATCTGTGGGGAGGAGTATAAAATGGATTAGACAGGAAGACTGAAAATATATCAGGGGAAAGATATGGAATGGTTTAATGTTTACGGAATAATTTTTATGATTCTCATTATGATCCCGAATATTGTTTTTGCGCTGAAAAATCCAAACGGATTTGAGGATAAGTGGAACAATAAATATGTGCAAATGATCGAACAGGTCGGACGGTTTGGCTGTTTCGGATTCATGATCATCAATGTTCCCGGGACCTGGTTTGGATGGAGGTCAGAAGAATCATTTGCCATCTATCTGATTGGAGATGCGATACTGGTTATCTTGTACTGTGCGATCTGGATGGTGTGTTTTCATAAAAACAGTCTTTTCAGAGCACTGGCACTTTCTGTTATTCCTTCCGCTCTGTTCCTGTTCAGCGGGATGATGAGCCGGTCCGTTTTACTGATTATTTCGGCTGCACTGTTTGCGCCCAGTCATATTCTTATTTCCTGTAAAAACGCGAGATGAGATCTGTGAATTCTGGAAGTCGGGAAGTGTCTGGCAAGTAGTTGCATCAGGACAGGAGCGAATGGACTTTTTTAGAAGTGTTGTCGTTTTTCCTGTATTTCGATCCTTTCCTATCACGTTCTGCTCATTGACAGAATAAATCAGAAATAAATATGATGAATTTAGCTTTAGTTTTCAGATCGTATCCATGCGATCAGTAAAGATTCTTACCATAATACTTACTTTGTTCCATATGATTTAAAGGGAAAAGACATATTGAGAAGGAGAAAATAGAATGAATCCAAAGAAATTAGGCTTCGGACTGATGCGTTTACCATTAACCGATGCCAGTGATATGACAAAAATCGATTATGAAGCTTTTTGCGCAATGGCCGACCGCTATATGGAAGCCGGATTCAATTACTTTGATACAGCTGCCCCATATCACGGCGGTCAGCACAGTGAGCTCGCATTCCGCGAATGCGTCGCAAAACGTTATCCCAGAGACGCCTATACCATTACCGATAAATTGTCTTTCTTCATGGTTTCGGAAAAAGACAAACTCGAAGACTTTTTCGAAGGTCAGCTTCAGCGCTGCGGCGTAGAGTATTTCGATTACTATCTTCTTCATGCGATGAACAAGAATTATCTTGAGATCGCAGAGAATATCAATGCGTTCGATTTTGTACAGAAGAAAAAGGTAGAAGGAAAGATTAAACATGTCGGCTTTTCCTTCCACGACACACCGGAAGTTCTCGAAGAGATTCTCACCAGACATCCGGAAATGGAATATGTTCAGCTTCAGTTAAACTATCTCGACTGGGAAAACATGGACGTACAGAGCCGAGCATGCTACGAAGTTGCCACACGTCATGGCAAGCCGGTTCTGGTTATGGAACCTGTAAAAGGCGGATCACTTGTCAGCATTCCTGAAGACGCAAAAGCAGTATTCAACGAAGCACAGCCGGATCTCTCTGTCGCATCCTGGGCGATCCGTTTTGCGGCTTCTTTACCGAATGTTGCGATGGTTCTGTCCGGCATGAGCAATATGGAACAGATGGAAGACAACCTTTCCTTTATGATTGACTTCAAACCTCTTTCCAAGGAAGAAGAACAGATCATCAGTAAGGTTACGGAAATCATCCGTTCCAAGGAAAAGATCGCCTGCACCGCATGCCGTTATTGCGTAGATGGCTGCCCCATGCAGATTGCGATCCCGGATTACTTCAAAGAAATCAACAACATCTCGAAATTTGGTGACGACTTTATCCCGAAAGCAAAACAGCACTACGAAAACTTTACGGGTAAAATGGGGAAAGGTAAGGCGTCTGCCTGCCTGAAATGCGGTCAGTGTGAATCTCACTGCCCTCAGCAT
>JBJEFF010000055.1:0-13692 GCA_051873775.1 Allobaculum sp.
ACTCGTGCCGCATTACACGAAATGGTTGTTCCAGGACTCATCGCATTATGCTCTCCAATCTTAGTTGGTCTGTTCTTAGGTACTGAAGGTCTTGGCGGTATGCTGCTTGGCGGACTTGTTTCCGCAATCATGCTGGCTGTCTTCATGGCTAACTCCGGTGGTGCATGGGATAACGCGAAGAAATACATCGAGTCCGGAGAACATGGTGGTAAAGGTTCCGAAGCTCACAAAGCTGCTGTTACTGGTGATACAGTCGGTGACCCGTTCAAAGATACAGCTGGTCCTGCAATGGATATCCTGATCAAACTGATGTCTGTCATCTCCCTGATCATGGCTCCGGTACTTGCACAGATGACTCCATGGCTGAACTTCTTATTCAAATAGTCTGCTCATCTGACTATAAAAAAGTGCTGCTCAATATTTATTGATCAAATCTTTACAGATTTAAAATTGAACAAATCACTACACGGCCTGTTCCAAGCGACAGGCCGTTATTTTTATAGGAAGAAAAATAATAAGGAAAACTGAGTTTTTATCTGCACCATTCCAGACGATGCAAAACCCCGAAAATTCGGGCAGATCTGCTCTTTATATAAGGAAAAAGAGCCAAAAGGGAGCCGGACAAGTTCACAAGTTTTCAGACGAACTTTTTAATCACATGGTAAACTTGAATTAATGACTGAACAAATCGGCAGTTAAGGATGATATTTCCCGTTCCTTACAGAATTGAACTGGCAATTTACGTATGGAATGAAGTAATATTTCCTTCAGGCTGATCAGAAACAAGGATAAACAATGAAGTAGAAAGGAAAGATTTTCTCTGTAAAGCAGAAAAGATCGCAGGACCATAATGAACAAGAATTCTAAGAATTTCATGAGCGCAATGCTGGCTGCAACCATGGCGTTTACTTCGGTATCGCAGGCAGTCTTTGCACAGGATTTTGAAACAGAACCGGAAGCCGATGTTGTCACTGATTTCGAAGTAACAAATGAAGCCGATCAGACCGGACCGGGCAAACCGATTTCACCGAAAAGCAGCACAGTTTACGAGCTGAAAACATATCTCAACGATGTGGAAGAGAAACTGAAAAACAATCCGAACTCCAGTGTTTTAAAAACACAGAAGCAGGAAGTCGAATCCATTCTCGACCGTTATGAATCCACCCCGGTTTACCGTCTGTACAACTATTATTCCGGTGAACATTTATATACAAGCGATCCGCACGAACGTGCGACCTTAATCAACTATGGATGGAAAGACGAAGAAATCGGCTGGTATGCACCAGTGAATTCCGGTGATCAGGTTTATCGTCTGTATAACCCGAACCAGGGCGATCACCACTATACAACGAGTGCCAATGAACGTGATGCCTTAGTCGGCTATGGCTGGAAATACGAAGAAGTGGACTGGAAGTCCATGGAAAGCGACGATGTCAACGCACATCCGATTTACCGTCAGTACAACCCGAATGCCTATGCCGCAAACCATAACTACACTCCATCCTCTAATGAAAGAAGAACTCTGATTTCCTATGGCTGGAAAGATGAAGAAATCGGCTGGTACTCTTTAAGTGAAGTCTCCAAAGTCACAGATGGCGGCGGAACCCGCATTTACGATAACGACAATCTGAGCATGCTGACAGGCTGGCAGAATATCTACGGTGACCGTTACTACCTCGATCCGACGACAGGTTACATGGCAACCGGTGAAACCCGTATTGATGGCAAGACATATTACTTCGACAACAACGGCTGCGTTCTTAAAGGAACTCACACCATTGGAGCCGAAACACACTACCTCGATGGCGATACCGGTGCAGCTTTAACCGGATACCAGATTTTAACCGGATCCCAGACGGGCAGCGGACCACGCATTGTCTACCTTAGTGATACCGGCGTGATCATGAAAAACTACGAAGTCAATGGCATGAAATTTGATGCCGACGGCGATAAGGAAGATCTGACCACTTCCGAAGTGCTGACTCTTAACGACCTGCGCGTATACGATGAAGTCGGAAGAGATTTGGAAGGATGCTTCGATTGGGTCGCAAAGAACATCAAGGACAACAATCAGAAACCACAATGGCCGACTCCGCCAAACGATACGTCTGTTCAGGACTACCTTGCGATGCAGGGCTTTGCGAATAAAAAAGGCGACTGTTACGTCATTGCGGCGACCTTCGCTGAACTCGCTCGCGGTTTGGGCTACAATCCGACATTAGTCCGCGGTGGTCTGAAGACTGTTTCCGGTCAGAACGAGCACTGCTGGGTTGAAATCACGATTGACGGCAAGGAATATGTCTTTGATCCGTACATGAACTCCAGCTCCAAGAACTTCCCGAAAAACTACTGCTACAAACAGGACAAGAACAATACCACATTCGTTTACGTCCGCTAGTTTTTCACAATGTCCAATCCACAGAGAATACATAGAGATTCTTTGCTGGGTTGGCAAAATCATTAAAATGACTCGATAAAGGTCTGTTTCTTTCCTCTTTAAAGGAAAACAGGCCTTTATTTTTTTACATGCCTTGTCCAAAAGCCAACGAGTGATAAAATCTCTCTGATCATAAAAACTTAAGAATTAGAGAAAATGAGCCCACAAGTGTGAGGCTATTGAAAATAGAGAACGGGGATCTCGAAGATGCCCCAAAGAAAGGAAGTGGACTATGGTTTTTTCGTCCATGGTGTTTCTGTGCGTCTTTCTGCCAGCTGTATTTTTGCTGACAAGACTCACAAAGTCTGTAAAAATCCAGAATGCGATTCTGATTGTCATGTCGGTTCTGTTTTATGCCTATGGGGAACCGAAGTATGTGCTCCTGATGCTGATCAGTGTTTTGTGCAACTGGTGGTTTGGAATTCAAATGAAAGAAGAACCGAAAAAGGGAATCATGATCCTTGCCGTTGCGCTTAATATCGGCTTGCTGTTTGTGTTTAAATATCTCGATCTTGCCATCAGCATGATCAATGGGATGCATATCGCGACCCTAAACCAGCCGCATCTGCCCCTGCCGATTGGCATCTCGTTTTTTACATTCCAGGCGCTTAGCTACGTGATTGATGTCTATCGCCGCAAAGTCCCGGCGCAGACAAGCGTATGGCGAATCCTGCTTTATATTTCGCTGTTTCCGCAGCTGATTGCCGGACCGATTGTGAAATACCACGACATTGAAAAAGAAATCGAAGACCGAACAATCGATTCGCAAACAACGGCTTTAGGAATCCGACGTTTCAGTGTTGGTCTAGGCAAGAAAGTGTTGATTTCCAATACGATGGCACTTGTCGTCGATACACTGTTCACCGCCGCGCCTTCGGCCATCAATATGGCAGGGGCGTGGCTGGCGGCAATCTGTTATATTTTCCAGATCTACTTCGACTTTTCCGGCTACTCGGATATGGCGATCGGACTCGGTGAAATGTTCGGCTTCCATTTCCATGAGAACTTCAACTATCCGTATATCTCCACCTCCATTCAAGAATTCTGGCGGCGCTGGCATATTTCGCTATCGACTTGGTTCAAGGAGTATCTCTACATTCCTCTAGGGGGAAATCGCAAAGGAAAAGCTCGGACTTACCTGAATAAAATGATTGTCTTTTTGGCTACGGGTCTTTGGCATGGGGCGAATCTGACCTTTGTCTTATGGGGGTTATGGCATGGCTTCTTCATTTTGCTTGAAGACTGGCTGAACCTCAAAAAGATGCCCAAGTGGCTAGGTTGGGTGTATACGATGCTCATTGTCACGATCGGATTTGTGATGTTTCGCGCTGATACGGTAAATGAAGGCGTGCGCATGATTGGCACCATGTTTGGGGCAGCCTCATTTACCCCGCAAAGCATTGCTTTGTTTGCAGCCCAGCTTTCTCCGATGGTTTTGACGATGCTTGTAGCGGCCGTGATTGGCTCTGCCCCCGTCTTTAGCCGTTTGGATTGGAATGGAAAGCTTTGTAATGTCTCGCTTGCTGGAAGCTATGTTCTTCTTGTGATCTGCGCTCTTGCCTTGTCAACAGGCACATATAATCCGTTTATTTACTTCCGGTTCTAGAAAGGGGGACAGGCTATGAAAATGAAATACAAAATTTTTAACGTCCTTGTCTTATCGAGTCTTCTTGTCCCAACTTTAGGACTCGCCGTGAACCGGCAAGAAACCACAAGTGAAAAACGGGAAATCGCAAAATTTCCTTCCCTTATGGATGCAGGACAGCTCAATTTTGATTTTCTGGACGAAATGGGAGAGTGGTATGATGACCATTTTGCTTTCCGAGCAAATATGATTGATGCCTATGCAACTTTGGAACAGGACATTTTTTCGGAGTCAAGTGTTCGCAATGTCATTGTAGGCAATGAGGGATGGCTGTTTTACCGGGAAACATTGGATCAGTATATCGGCAACAACGCGCTAAGTGATCGCCAAATTGAGAATATCGTTCATAACCTTGGTCTGTATCAATATGCCTTGAACAGTCAGGGAATCGAGATGATGGTCACGATTGCCCCCAATAAAAATACCGTCTATCCCGAATACATGAAATCGCGCTATCTGCAAAGTGAAACCTCGGATCTTGATCGTTTCGCTGCAGCATTGAAAGAAGCAGGCATTCCCTATACGGATTTAAAGACTCCATTATGCGAAGATGATCGTGCGCTTTACTATCAAAAAGATTCGCACTGGAATTCGCAAGGAGCACTGCTTGCCTATAATACATTGATGGATCAGCTTGGCCTTGAACATGATCACTACCAAGCTCTTCCTAACACGATGATTGAACACAACGGCGATCTGGATGGAATGATTCATCCCACCCAAATGATGCCAGAAGAGGACTATGACTATACAAATCAGTTTGCCTATCAGCTCGAAAATGAAATTGCGGACTATATGGATAACTGGATTGAAACATCGAATTCAAACGGGAAAGGAACGCTGTTTATGTTTCGCGATTCGTTTGGTGAAGCCTTGGCTCCATTTTTGGCCAATGCGTTTTCTTGCGCCTATTTTTCCCGTCTTGAACCATACAACTTGCTACAGATGAGCGAGTATCAACCGGATGTGGTCCTCTTCGAGCGTGCGGAAAGACGTATAGCCGGATTTGGTCAGCAGGCGGCGATTATGAATATGCCGGTTGTTGACAATTTTGAAGCAACAAATGATTTGCAGGACCATTCGTACATTGCCCTCGACAGGCAAAATGACTGGTATTTGATCAGTGGTGATGTGGATGCGTTCAAGGACAAAGAACAGCTCTACCTGCAAGTGGAGGTGCCCAATCAGCCGACGTATACGTATCCTGTTTTCTATGTGGATGGTGGGTTTGAGATCTTTCTGCCTGTAAATCGCATACCCAAGAGCGCGACACTTTCCGTCATTCGGCAAAAAGACCACCAGGCAAAGATTGTCGATAGACTTGAGCTTGGCGCACAAGCGCAATAAAAAATGATGGGAATCGTTTCTTCATTTTTTCAATTCGCATAAATGAGGCGAGGATTTCCTGAGGGAAATGAGTGGAATTGAATCTTGCTCCATTATCTGCGAAAATAAGAACGCCTTAAAACGGCCCTTGTCGTTTTTTAGTGTCCGTATGTGAAATGACTGAAATGATCAGACCATTAGAATAGAGAACCGGATCGAAATTCCGGAATGGAAAGGAATTATACGCATGAAAAAAACATTATCCATCCTGCTTGCCGCAACGCTTGGCATGAGCGTTCTAGCCGGATGCTCAAGCAGCGCAGACCCAAATACTTCATCTGCATCCAGCAGTGAAGTTTCTTCTGTGGCTGCAGAAGTCGAAAAAAATATCGTTCTCGGTGAGGCTAGCTCCTCAGCCAAAAAAGTCGTTTTAACCAATAAACTTGGCAAATCGATTAAATTTGTTGCCGTCTATCATGCGCTCGATTCCTCTAACCCGGTAAACCTTCTTGAAGAAGGAACAGTGTGGGAAGATGGCAAGACTGCTGACTGGTATATCGCAGAAGATGATCTGGAAAGCGAAGACCTGATGCTGATGGTTGCCGAAAATGATGAAGATCCAGCTGATGATCTTACCCTTCAGCTCCCTCAGGCTAACACTCTGCCTTTAGAAGCTAGTCTGACACTGAAAGAAAACAAACTGGATCTGACATGGACAGAAAATAATGAAACAAAATCTCTGTTATCTGTGGATGCTGAAAATGAATCCGCTCCGGTTGATGCAGAACCTGCCCAGACCGGAGATCAGGAACCTGTTTACCAGGAACCAGCTTATGAAGAACCTGTTTTCGACGAACCGACAGCTCCATCCGTTCCGGATCAGTCCGCGGACAACTGTGTTGATCCTGACCAGATCGTTCTGAATCCGGATTTCCAGGAGTAGTTCCTGTATTTTTTATCTCGTTTTTAAAGCATTTGAACAGGGAAACCTTGATTTCAGATGCTTTTTTTGTGGAAGTGAAAAAAACATAGAATGAGAAAATAACTGAAATGGTACAATTCAACTCGTATCGGTTACATAAAAGCAACATTACAGGCTCCTACAGATGGATATAATCATCTTTTTGAAAGTTTGAGCCCGTATATGTTGTAAAAGTGCAACCCCCTACAACTGAGAAGAGAAAAAAGAAACGGAAGGAAATTTGTTTTATGGATATCAGAAGAAAGAAACAGGGACTCCTGCTGCCCATGACTTTGGCGATGGTGCTGGCCCAGAGTACTCCGTCACTGGCGAATGAAACGGATTTTGAAGAAATCAGTGAAACAGAACCGACACAAAGCCAGAGCTTTGAAACTGAAACTCAGCAGGAAAATCTGCAGGTTGAAAATGAAGCTTCGCGAAATTCACTGTATCAGCTCCAACTTGATTACCAGAAAATGCTCGACCGCTACAACAAAGGTGCCACCGGATTAAAAGACGATCTTGCCGAACTGAAAGAAGAAGTAGACAGCTACGCCGCTCAGGAAATGTACCGTCTGTATAACCCAAACAGCGGTGAACATTTCTATACCGCAAGCAATGAGGAAAAGAACAATCTGACCCAGGCCGGATGGCGCTATGAAGGCGTTGGCTGGTATGCGCCAGTCAATCAGGGTGTGGATGTCTATCGTTTATATAACCCGAATGGCGAACATCATTACACACTCGATGAAAACGAACGCGATCACTTAGTCGAAGTCGGCTGGAAATACGAAGGTGTCGGATGGAAAGCCCTTGATGAAGACGATCCGTATGGTCAGGCACTGTACCGTCAGTACAACCCGAATCAGACGATCTGTAACCACAACTACACCAGCAATCTTGCGGAACATCAGGCTTTAGTCAGCGTTGGCTGGAGAGATGAACATACCGCATGGTATGGCGTTGATGTAATCCACCGCGATGTAACAGACGGGGAAATCCGTTTCTACCGTGCCGATACAATGGAACAGATCACCGGCTTCTTCAACTACCAGGGCAGCACTTACTACCTTGATCCGGCTAACGATGGCAGTGCCGTTCAGAATGAAAAAGCACTGATCGATGGCAAGTACTACCTGTTCGATAATCTAGCCCACCAGATCCGCTCAAAAGGAAGGGTAGATTTCAATGGGGAAACTTACTGGATGAACAGTGATTATTCCATCGCGACAGGAACAACACTGATCTCCAAGGAAATCACCGGTCAGCCATCAAGATTCTATGGATTTGATGAACAGGGAACTCTTGTCCGTAATGGTGAAGTGAACGGTCAGCAGACTGACGGAAACGGCATGATCGCCAATCCGAATGCCGATCAGACCATCAAGCAGCTCTGCCACGATGTCTATGCCGAAACCGGAACAGGTCTTGAACCGATGTTCCAGTATGTAAAAACGCACATGCGCCATGTCGGGAAGAACCCGCAGTGGTATGCGCCGATTGAAGGGTATACTTTTACCCAGTCCTACGCACTGGAAGGCTGGCGTGATGGCAGCGGAAACTGTTATTCCTTTGCGAGCATGTTCTATCATCTTGCCAAAGAAGCCGGTTATGATATCCGCTTTGTCAAAGGCGGCGTTCAGCAGACACGCGGAGTTGCAGAACACGGCTGGACTGAACTGACCCAGAATGGACGGGTATATATTGTGGACACCTCCTTTACTGTTACGTACCCCGATCGCTACTGCTTCATGGTTCCGACAACGAATACTCCGTTTATCTATATTCGTTACGATGATTCCTATAACTACCAGTAAAGCAAAGTACAATTCTATTCAAACAATGAAAAATGCAGATCCAAATCCTATACCAGGATGGGATCTGCATTTTCTTTTGGCTCTTCGTTATTTGCCTAAGCAGAAGTTGGAGAAGAGTGTATCGAGCAGGTCTTCACGGTGAACTTCACCGAGAATTTCCTTTAAATGATCGTGTGAGGCAACGATATCGATTTCAATCAGGTCGGTTTCCACCCCATCAATCATGGCTTCGCGGGCATGTGCTAAATCAGCACGAGCCTGTTCGAGAAGTCCGATCTGGCGTTCATTGGACAGGCGCGGAGTCCACTGGAAGGAGGGAGTTTCGAAAAGTTCAGCTAAATGGCTGGAGAGCGCATCAACTTCCTTATTCAGAGCACTGATGGAAATCGCATTCGCAAACTGCGGATCGCTTAAGTCAATCTGACTTGGCAGGTCATCCTTATTCAGTAAAAGAATTCGTTTCTTATTTTCTGTCAGACGAAGCAGTTCTTTATCCTGTTCATCTAAAGGCTGGGAGCGGTCAAGAACGAGCAGAACTAAATCCGCTTTTTCAATGGACTGACGGCTTTTTTCAATTCCGATCTGTTCAATGCGGTCTGCTCCATCACGGATTCCCGCGGTATCAATCAGATTGAGCAGGAACGGCCCCACATGAATGCGTCCTTCGACTAAATCACGGGTAGTTCCCGCAATCTCGGTAACGATGGCTTTATCTTCATCAAGCAGGGCATTGAGCAGAGAACTCTTGCCGACATTCGGCTTACCGGCAATGACAGTCGAAATACCATCCTGAATCATTACACCCTGACGGGAACGTTTCAGTAAGTCATCCATCCGTTCAAGCAGCGCATCGGCATGCGGTAATAACAGGGAAGCAGTGAGCTGTACGGCATCTTCGTATTCCGGATAGTCGATATTGACTTCAATATTGGCGATCAGATCCATCAGATCATCAATCAACGGTTCAAGCAGTGCTTTAATTTCACCACGAATGGAATG
The DNA here is from genome assembly GCA_051873775.1 of Allobaculum sp. Taxonomy (GTDB): domain Bacteria; phylum Bacillota_I; class Bacilli_A; order Erysipelotrichales; family Erysipelotrichaceae; genus Allobaculum. Next base: position 9,186 of record JBJEFF010000055.1, read on the forward strand.
AATGGCCTGGATACGGGCAGTATCACTGGAAGCTTCAATCATATCTTCAACGGCTTCGGCCTGCGACAAGTCAATGCGTCCGTTCAGGAAAGCGCGCTGGGTGAATTCACCCGGATTGGCAAGACGGGCGCCATGCGCAAGAACGAGTTCAAGGATCTTGCGGGTAACCAGCGGTCCGCCATGACAGTTGATTTCGACGGAATCTTCGGTGGTATAGGAGTGCGGAGCACGGAAGACGCTGACCAGTACTTCATCTACCGGCTGATCTTCATCGAGAATAAAACCGTATTTGAGCGTATAGCTTTTTGTTTTGGTTAAATCTTTGGAAAACAGGGAATCGGCAATCGAAATCGCATCATCGCCGGACAGACGGATAATGGAAATAGCACCTGCCGCAAGCGGAGTGGCGATTGCCGCAATTGTATCGTTAAACATAAAACACCTTTCTACCTGCAGGGCAGGAATCAGGACCTGAAAAAGAGGCTCATTTTTCTCTTTTTGAGGTTTCGTGTATAAAATGAGAAAGTCTGAATCCGAAATGGAATTCACAACTTCGTTTTTTCGTTTCGTATTCTATATTTACTATAGAACCTGTATAGTCTCAATACAGCTTTGAATACCGTACTGTTCTTTATTTTAGGCAGAACAAGCCTAAATAACATGCATACAGGTTACTTTAATTTTGTGATGGAAAACAGACTGAAATCAGGCTGTCTTCTGTCCTTGATCAGAAAGGATCAGGCAATGAAAGAATATCAGGAAAGTCAGATCCGTCAAATGGCGGATGACTTTAAAAACGGAGCGGTCCTCGCATTCCCGACCGATACCGTCTACGGAGTCGGCTGTCTGTACGGCGACTCTGATGCATTAAACCGTCTTAAAATGATGAAGCACCGTCCGGAGACCAAACCGATTCCGCTGATGGCTTCCAGTCTTGAAACATATGCGCCTTATGTAAAACTCAGCCCAATGGCCAAGAAACTTGCGGACGCTTTCCTCCCGGGACCTTTAACCTTAATCGTCGAACTCACGGACAAAGCAGACCCGGCCTTTTTCAACGGTAAGTCCACTGCGGCGATTCGGATCCCGAATGCGCCGGTACTTTTACAGGTTATGGATCTGCTCGATAAACCACTGATGGTTTCGTCTGCCAATGTGTCCGGAGAACCGGCTGCACTGACCAAAGAAGAAGCTCTTGGCATGCTCAAAGGACTTGATGGAATCCTTGGCGGAGAATGTCATGATCTGCAGGCTTCGACCATTGTCGACTGCACACAGGATACGCCGAAGATTCTGCGCGAAGGACCGCTCAGTGAAGCCCAGATTTTGACAGCCCTTGAAAAATAGGTGGTTTTTGTACAAGGATAAATGACAAATATGTGATCGTTTGACACCACAGAGAAAAGTCAATATTCTTAAACAGATAGACTCAACAACAGAAACAACTCTTCTTTTATATAAGGAAAGAGTATGTTTTCTATATATGCGCTTGGCGCCAGAAAGGAATGTCATGTCGAACAACAAACAGCCAAAACTGACGGAACAGGAACGTGTTAGACGTCAGAAAATGCAGGATCTGATCGAAATGGGAATCGACCCGTTCGGACACGCCTACCATCGTACACATAAGACAGGGGATATTCTTCCTGTTTATGGCGACAAAACAAAAGAAGAATTAGAAGAGATGCAAGTTCCTGTTAAGGTAGCAGGACGCATTATGACGAAACGCCGCATGGGTAAAGCCGGATTCATGCACATTCAGGATCTGGATGGCCGTATCCAGATTTACGTGCGTAAAGATACAGTCGGCGATGACGCTTACGAACTGTATAAGAAAAACGATATCGGTGATATCGTCGGCATCGAAGGTGTCCTGATGAAAACCGATCATGGAGATATCGCAATCCGTGCACTCAAATATACTCACCTGACTAAATCTCTCCGTCCGCTTCCGGAAAAATTCCACGGCTTAACTGACGTTGAAGAACGTTTCCGCCGTCGTTATGTTGACCTGATCATGAACGACGAATCCCGTCGTATTGCGATCACCCGTCCAAGAATCATCCGTGCGATTCAGCGTTACTTAGATGGACAGGGACTGATTGAAGTTGAAACACCAGTACTGAACACGATTCTTGGTGGTGCAGCTGCTCAGCCATTCATTACTCACCACAATACTCTGGATATTGATATGTATCTGCGTATTGCGACTGAGCTGAACTTAAAACGTCTGATCGTCGGCGGTCTTGAAGGTGTCTATGAAATCGGTCGTCTGTTCCGTAACGAAGGTATGGACCAGACTCATAACCCTGAATTCACAACCGTTGAAGCTTATGTCGCTTACTCTGACTTACAGGGCATGATGGATTTAATCGAAGGGTTATTCCGCTATGTCGCAAAAGAAGTTCTCAACACTGAGCTGATCACTTATCAGGGAACTGAAATCGACCTGTCCAAACCATTCCGCCGTGTAAAAATGGCTGATGCGGTTAAAGAAAAAACCGGTATCGATTTTGATGCGATCACCGATTACGAAGAAGCGAAGAAACTTGCGCAAGAACATGACATCGAAGTTGAAAAGAAACACAACTCCGTCGGACACATCCTCGATCTGTTCTTCGAAAAATATGTTGAAGATACACTGGAACAGCCGACATTTGTTTACCACTATCCAGTAGAAATCTCTCCGCTTGCCAAGAAGAATCCGGAAGATCCTCGTTACACTGACCGTTATGAACTGTTCATCAAAGGTAAGGAATATGCGAACGCATTCTCCGAACTGAACGATCCGATCGACCAGAAAGAACGTTTCGAAAACCAGCTCGCCCTGCGTGAACTCGGTGATGACGAAGCAAACGATATGGATATCGATTACGTTGAAGCACTTGAATACGGTCTGCCGCCAACGGGTGGTGTCGGACTTGGCATTGACCGCTTTGTGATGCTCATGACAGATCAGAGCTCCATTCGCGAAGTCTTGCTCTTCCCGACAATGAAACCACTGGATAAATAGCTTCTAAAAATCCTTTAAATAAAATCAACGCCCATGTGCCAATTGAATGCGCACGATGGGCGTTTTTCTATCCTTCCTAGAGGAGGAAGTAAAAAAGGCCATCGAAACATCGCGCTGTTTTCGAGGGCCTTATTTTGACTGGGTTCGACAAAATGGAAGTGATCGGGATCAAAGCGCCATTATTTCATCCACTATTTCACGAACGGTTTTATTGCTTGTATCAATTTTTATCGTATCAAGAGCTTGATACATCGAAATTCTTGCGGCACTTCGATCAATAACATCACGGTTGCGAATCTCTCGTGTCACATCTGCCATTAATCTGCTTCGTAGATTCATCTCATCGACAGTCAGTGAGATTTTCTTGACCACGCAATTTTCTGTATCAAGTTCGTTAATAATTCCGTCAATAATAGATTGTTTGTGCATTACCCAACAAAAAATGACATTTTCATAAGCAGAACAGTGGATAAAACTATTCAGTAAAAAGCAAATATTGTCTACGACCATCGCTTTCGTTTCATCGGTCACTTGAAATGGACTGGCATCCCAACACCAATCACCATCAAGGAATACGCTATGATTCAAATCTTTTTTTAACTGTTGGCTTACTGTTGTTTTGCCAACTCCCATTGTTCCACCGATTAAATAAAGTGTTTTCATAGATAGCCTCGCAAATTCCGATTCGTCTTTCTCTTGTTTTCCTATATGTTTTGCTTTTTTGTGGATTTTGTCTAGTGGAAAGGGAGAAAACCTACATGATCGTCAGCATATTGTAGAGCTTCATCAGACGAATATCTTCCTTGGACAGACGCAGACTCTTCACAAATTCCGGCCTTTCTTCCTGGATGGTTTTGGATAATAGAACTTTGGTTGAAGTCGGCATGAGCGGTCGGCTGGAAATGCCAAAGGCAAGCGCCCATTTGACGGGAGAATTCATGTAGGGACTTGGCACACCGATCTGATAGCGGTCCATTTCCATATTCAGGTTCTGGAAGACTAGCAGGCTTAATGCGGTGTAATGGCTGATGGTTCCTTCGTAGACGTTTTCGCAAAGCGCGTAGTGGTTGAAGTCCTTGACGTTCATGTACAAATGGGCCTGGTAGACACCGGGTTCAGTCTCACCGGCAATGTCGATCACGCAACGGTTTACGTCATTGCTGCGTCCATCGAAATAATACATATACACGTGGTTCAGACCATTGAAGAATGCCGGAACAAAATCATCGGCTGTGTGGGTGTAGTCATCTAGCGGCAGATACAGAAGCTGCGTGATTTTGACATCGAGCGCTTCGGCAATGTCGTAGAGGGAGAGAATATCCATCACGATTTTTCCAGATTCATATTTTGAAATCGTTGATTTGGACTTGTTGACAGAGTCGGCAAGCTGATCGACTGTCCATCCTTTTTTTCATTCATAGGGACCCGCCGCCGTCGGCCCCCACCCTTGTTCCGGTGAAAAGCGGAAGGGCTCTTGCGAGCCCTATTATTATT
>JBJEFF010000056.1:0-13584 GCA_051873775.1 Allobaculum sp.
CAGACCTCAAACGAATGAAAACGCTAATCGTGCCTCACGCAATTTTCGGTTTCCACTATAAACCAAAACCGCCTCGAGCGGTTTTTTTTTCGGCGTCGCCGGATCAGGAACAATTACGCCGGCATACGCAAAAATTTTGCTTTCCTGTGCGCAGCGCTAAAATAAAAACAGGAAAATATGCTATTCTATCCACTCAGGGCTTTCCCTGATAAAAAAGAAAATATCATGCTGACATAAGTCAGGATTTTAGAAATACAACGAAACAGAAAATTTTTAAAGACAGGTTAAAACCGGACAAAACAATAGGTAAGGAAACTTTCCTGTCGGTTAATTCTATGAAAGGAGCTTCAATGAAAATTAAAGAAAACTGGCATCTGCCAAGCCGTGATGAAGCCGTAAAACGGACACATGACCATGTGGAAACAATCTCGGATTTCAACGTATCGGAAACGCAGAAAACAATGGGTGCCAATCTGAAATACTATATTTCCACTTACGGCTGTCAGGCGAATGAACGTGATTCCGAAAATATCGCCGGAATTCTCGAAGCCTGCGGCTATAGTGCAACGGACAGTTCAAAAGATGCCGACATCATTCTGATGAATACGTGCGGTATCCGTGAAAATGCCGCAAACAACGTGCTTGGTGAAGTGGGCAGCTACAAGAAACTGTTTAAAAATAAGCCGGACCTCATTATCGGGGTTGGCGGATGTATGGCCCAGGAAGAAGGGTTTACCCGCACCTTGCTCGAGAAATATCCATGGGTCCACTTAGTTTTCGGTACTCATAACTTCAATCAGCTGCCGGACTATATCGAAAGAGCCCGCGGCGGGGAAAAGGTCGTCGAAGTCTATTCCCGCCAGGGTGAAATCTACGAAAATCTGCCGGAACACCGTGCCGGTAAATATAAAGCGTGGGTCAATATCATGTACGGCTGCGATAAATTCTGTACCTACTGCATCGTACCGTATACCCGCGGGAAGCAGAGAAGCCGTAAAGCACAGGATATTCTCGATGAAGTTAAAGTGCTTAAGAAACTCGGCTACAAGGAAGTCACGCTGCTCGGTCAGAACGTGAATGCCTATGGCAAGGATTTAGAAGATGGCTGGGGCTTCGCCAAGCTGCTTGAAGAATGTGCGAAACTCGGAATTGAACGCGTACGCTTCATGACCAGCCACCCGTGGGATTTCAGTGATGAAATGATCGACATTATCGCCAAATACGACAACATCATGCCGTATATCCACCTGCCGCTGCAGAGTGGAGATGATGAAATTCTGCGCCGCATGGGACGCCGCTATACAAGCGAAGAATATCTCGAACTGTTTCATAAAATCCGCAATACGATTCCGGGTGTCACCATTTCAACCGATATAATTGTGGGCTTCCCGGAAGAAAGTGATGAAGCTTTCGAACATACTCTCGATGTCGTCCGTGAATGCCGTTTTGATAACGCTTATACCTTTATTTATTCTCCGCGTCCGGGAACCCCGGCTGCAAAGATGGAAGATTCTATCGATCTGCAGACCAAGAAAGAACGTTTATACCGCCTCAATGAACTGTGGAATCGTCAGGCTAACGAAAACCATCAGAAACTGGTCGGCCAGGTCGTTCCGGTATTAGTCGATGGTCCGTCTAAGAAAGATCCCAACGTCTACTGCGGTTATTCGGATACTTCGATTCCGGTCAACTTTACCGGTGAAAATATCCATGAAGGAGAAATCGTCAACGTCTTTATTGAACAGGCCCGGACATTTTCTCTGAACGGCATTAAGGTAGACGAACCCGCTCAATGATATACTGTACACAACAGGAATCACGGAGGTTTTAAATGGCTGGAACAGAAATAACAAAGAAAGATGAAATCATCAGGCTCTTTGCGCTAGGCGGACTTGATGAAGACGGAAAGAATATGCTCGTCATCGAAATTGACGGGGATATTTATATTGTAGAGTCCGGACTGAAGTTCCCGGATTTCAACGGCGCATTAGGGGTCGAGTGCATCGTCGCCGACTTCACTTACTTAAAGGAACATGAAGATCATATTAAAGGAATTCTGATTACCCATGGTCATGACGATGTCATGGGTGCTCTTCCTTACCTGCTCAAAGAAATTAAGGCAGATGTTTATGTTTCACCTTTTACTTACGATGTGGTCAGCGAATTATTAAAGAAAAATCATATTACCGGCGCACGCTTAAAAATCGTCCGCCAGCGGGAAACCAAACGCATCGGCGGACGCCAGGTTGTGTTCTTCCCGGTTACCCATTCCTATCCGCAGACTTACGGATTCGGAATTCATACGCAGTACGGTTATATCGTTTATTCCGGAGAATTCATTGCCGACTATGATGACTTCTCACCGGCTTACCACGGAGATTACACGTTCTCCTCCAAGTTTAAAAATGATGGCGTACTGATTCTGTTACAGGATTCAAAGAGTGCTGACAAGGCGCTTCATACCGCTCCGGGTCATAAAGTCAGCGATCATTTTGACAAGCTGCTGACGGACTGTGAACACCGGCGCATCTTTGTTGAAATCTATACCCAGTCGGTATACCGCATTCAGGAGATGATCCAGTGCTGTATTGATCATCGCCGCAAAATCTGCTTCTATACCAAGGAGATCCAGCATCTCGTCAAGGAACTTGAATCTATCATGGATCCGGTTCCGGCAGATCTCGTGGTCGGTGCGGATGAGATCGACAAGCTCGATGATGTAGTGGTCATGATCTCTGGTCAGGGCCGTCAGCTGTTCCAGCTGATGTCCAATATCGCCAACTCCGAAGTCGAAAATATCGAAATCCGCGAAAGCGATGTCTTTGTTGTCGCTACACCATTAGTTCCGGGTGTTGAAAATGACTTCAAGAACATGGAGAACGATATCTATAAAAAAGAAGGGACAATTGTCAAGATTGACCGCAATGTCAAAGGCATGCATCCTTCCAAAGAAGATCTGAAAATGATGATCTACATGACGAATCCGAAATACTACATTCCGATTAAAGGGGCATATCGCATGCTCTGTGCGAATGCGATGACTGCGGAAGAGATGGATATTCCCAAAGACCGGATTATCGTTCTGGATAACGGTGAAATCGTCACCTTTAAAAACGGTGTGCTGCAGCCGGGAAGAGAAATTCTTGAACTGCACGACACCCTGATCGACGGAAATGCGGACTGGGATGTTGCCGGTGTCGTCTTAAAGGACCGTGAAATTCTCTCGACCGATGGTGTCATGGTTCTTGCGATCGGTCTGGATTTCAAGACCAAGAAGATCGTGAACGGACCGGATATTCAGACACGCGGTTTAGTCTATGTACGCGATGCCGAATATCTGACAAGAGAAGTCACCCGGATCATGGAAGATACGATTACCGAAATGGTTGAAGCAGGCCGTTATGAAAATATGGAATGCCGCAACCAGATCCGCGAACGTGTCAGCCGTTATGTCTTCAAGCAGACGGCGAAACGACCGATGGTCCTGCCGGTTATTCTCGAACTTGCTGAAAAAGCATAGGAATCTGCTTTGCCCGTGAATGAATAATTCACGCTGAAACGAACTCGAATTACTGAAAAGCGTCTGTTTGATCGGACGCTTTTTTCACGATTTGACTTATTCCGGTATAATTGAGACTCGGCACCTTTGAAGTCAGAAGATTTACAAGGCGGCACAAAGAGATTCTGCGCAGTTTTGTTAATTGCCCAGAATGTTTTAAAATAGGGAAACGAAAGAAGGGTTTTATGGCTGCATCAAAAAAACGAACCTCGAAAACACGTTCAACCAGAAAGAAAACGACGGCGGGGAAAAAATCTGCCGCGAAGAATAAAGCATCAAAGCGCAAACCTAGCCGCATGCTCATCGGCACGATGATTGTCCTGTCCTGGATTGTCGGGATTATCATACTGTTCTCACTCGGTATTCTCGGCCGCTTTTTGAACCATACTATGCAGATGCTGATCGGAAATGTGCTCTATCTGCTCATTCCGGTAATCATGGTCTACGGCTTTGAATATATTTGGCGAAACGGTCATATCAATCTGCCCGTGCGCATGTACGTGGGCTTCGGTCTGTTTATACTTTGCTGGACGATGGCATTTGCGTTATGGATTACTCCGCAGGGGGATCCATGGCTTGCCTTTAATGTTCTTAAAACTGCACTTGGCCATTTCAGTCAGGCAGGTTTTGGCAGCACGTACGGATTTGTCGGTGCGATTCTTGCCGGATTATTCTCCGGTATGTTCTCCAAGCCCGGCGCAATTGTCGTGACTGCCGGTCTGACTCTCATCTCCTTAGCTCTGATGTTCTGGAATGTCATGAATATGGATAAGCGCAAGGAAGACTACCAGCTTAACCGTCAGGAACACCTCGAAAAACGCCGGCAGCAGAAAGTTCAGGCACAACTTGAACGCGAAGCACTAGAAGAGAGCGGTGAACTTGAAAAACCAAAATCGGCACTCATGTCGTGGTTATTTAAAGAAGAAACAGAAGATACGGAAATTGAAACACCGGAGCCAGCCGTTTCAGAAGGTCTGCAGATCTTCTCGAACGGAAAACTGGCGGATGATCCGATTCTCGATGAATACCGCGATCCGGATCTGATGGAACAGCTGAAACTGCCGTTTGATCAGCCTTCCACTCTGCCGGACACACCGTCGAAAAAGAAAAATGACAGACCGGTCAGCCGCCGATCCCACAAGGGGAAAGTGGATCTTGATCTGTCCGCAACCGGTGATTTTGATATCGAACTGGATCTGCCAAGTTCGTATCGCACGGTTGCCGAACAGCCGGTTGCTAAGTCCATTGATATAGCGGAAATGCTCGGGCTGAATACCCCGTCGGAGCCGAAAGCGGCTCCGGGAAAAGTACAGCCTGAAAAGCATGAAGAACCTGTGGTTCATGAACCGACTGTATCTGAAATCTCTGCGTCTGCCGCTTCTGATCCGATTGAATCCGTACCGATTATTCAGTCAACCCCAGCAGAGATCGCAGATGAACCGGAGAACATTCCGGATATACCGATTTACGGCCAGAATGGCGAGCAGAAAAAGCCGTCTACTGCTGTAGTGGGCAATGTTGCCCTTGAAGAACCGGTGTCCACATCGTTAACCCAGCCGGTTAAAGGCGGAAACCGTCCGCATTATGCCAAACAGGAAGAACCGGCGGACTTCCATCCGTATAATCCGAAAACTTACAAAATGCCGCCGCTCAAGCTTCTCGAAGATCCGGCAGGCATGCAGCATTCGAATACAAATGTCAAAAACGCCAAAGTTCAAGGCGCCCGTCTGATTGAAATCCTCAAAGAATTCAATGTAGACGCAACACTAGGAGAGATTCATATCGGTCCGTCTGTAACGGAATTTGAAGTCATTCCGGGACAGGGTGTGCGCGTCAATACATTTGTCAACCTGCAAAGCGATATCAAGATGGCTCTTGCAGCAAAGGATATCCGGGTTGAAGCGCCGATACCGGGTAAAAGTGCTGTCGGTATTGAAGTGCCGAACGCTGAAAAAACGACTGTCACGATGAAAGAACTCATCCGTTCCGTTCCGAAATCCCTCGCCGATAAACCGCTTGTCTTTACTCTCGGTAAGGATTTAATGGGTAATAACGTTTACGGACGCCTCGATACAATGCCGCACTTACTGATTGCGGGTGCAACAGGCTCCGGTAAATCCGTGTGTGTCAACTCGATCATCTGTTCGATTCTGCTGCGGACAAAACCGGATGAAGTGAAATTGTTATTAGTCGATCCGAAGAAAGTTGAATTTACTCCTTACAATGGTGTCCCTCATCTGTTAGCACCGGTCATTACCGATGCCAATCTGGCTAACGGGGCTTTAAAAGTCATTGTCGAAATGATGGATCAGCGCTATTCGATGTTTGAAGAACTTGCGGTGCGCAACATTGCTTCCTACAACGAATACGTCCGCAATCATCCTAAAGATGGCAGACCGACTCTGCCGCGAATTGTGGTCATTATTGATGAGTTGGCCGACTTAATGCTTGCGGCAAGCAAGGAAGTCGAACAGAGCATTCAGCGTATTACCCAGCTTGCCCGTGCTGCCGGTATTCATCTGATTGTCGCCACACAGCGTCCTTCAGTTAACGTCATCACCGGTGTCATCAAGGCGAACATTCCAAGCCGCATTGCCTTCATGGTTTCATCGAGACCGGACTCCCGCACCATTCTCGACCAGATCGGCGCAGAAAAACTGCTCGGTTACGGGGATATGTTATTCCTCGATAACGGAGCAAGCTCACCAGTCCGTCTTCAGGGTGTCTTTATTCAGGATCATGAAGTTGAAGCCATCTGTGATTACGTGAAAAAGCAGGCATCACCGCAGTACGAAGATGCGTTTATAATGCTTAAGGAGATCAGTTCGCAGGGACAGGAAGTCGGAGATATGCCGGAAGAACTCGACCCGCTCTATCCGGAAGTCAAGAATTTCGTCATCGTCAGCCGCAAAGCGAGCACATCTCTTATACAGCGCCGCTTCCGTCTTGGCTATGGCCGGGCAGCGCGCATTCTCGACCAGTTAGAGGCAAACGGGGTTATCGGACCATCCAACGGGACAAGGCCGCGTGAAATTCTGGTTGAAGGACCTGATAGCCAGATGGAGGATTACTAACTATGAATCTGTTTTTGAAAACCGGCGATCATCAAGAGGGCTATGATTGCGTATCGAGCATTGTTCAGCTCGGGGATTTCTTCTATTTATCCGGGCAGCTCGGTAAAGGAGATACGTTCCAGGAACAGTGTATTTCGGCATGTTATGCCGTGACGGATGCGCTGTCGGAATTCAAGCTGCGCTTTGATCACGTTCTGAAATTCACCGTGTATCTGACGGATATCGAACTGAAGGAAGAATTCCTTTCGGTATTCCGCAACTTCGTCGATCAGCCTTATCCGACAATGACCATTGTCGAAAGTCCGCATCTGCCGGATGATGCGATGGTCTGTATTGATGGCTGCGGGGTCAATACACTCCGTCATGAACGCAGTATGAATGCCGCCTATTGTGAAGACTGCGACGAATAGAGCTTTGAAAGATACCATTTCGCATTGAGATAATTCCGCTCAACCTGACCGCTCATCAGGCCTGCAATCTGCAGACCATCGACAAAGTACAGGGATGAGCGGTTTTTTTCTGCATTCAGACACGGAAACTGAAGGCGGGAAAAGTTGAGATACATCCACGCGCCGTCTGTGCAGACGGGCAGAAAGAAGAGCAGAGGATCCTGACTTAACAGCAGGGGAATGAATTTGCGGGCGTGCATGAGCGTTTTATACGCTTCCTTCTGACCCGCGAGGGAATGACCGCAATAGAGCGTACAGGCTTTAAAAAATGCATGGAGACTGCTGCAGGAATGACGGATTAGTCCTTTCTGGTTTTCGAGAATGACCTGAGACCGGGAAAAATCGTAATAGATCACATCGCTGTCGGCGATCTCATCAAGAAGAGTTTTTGAAACAGTAAAATGAGCCATGCTGATAAGTATAGCGCCTGAATGTGAAGAAAGAATGGGAAAAAGAAAAATGCGGCTGAGTTCTGGTTCAGCCGCTATTTTTCATGGTTTCGAGAGGGGAAACCGGAAAGGAGGAGATGTAGAAAACTGGAGAAACTAGTCGTTATTTCTGGATGTGAGCCATTCAGTATAGTCATCAGCCATTTTGCCAAGATCCACTTCAAGATCAAGGAAGCCGGCTAAATCACTTTCGGCAAGCTGCTTTGCCGTAAGGCTCTTGTGAATACGGTGATCGTAAACATTCATTCCGACCCGTTTTAAGAGGGTTTCGAGCATGGCGCTCGAATTTGCGGAACCGGAACGTCCGGCTACCCCGCAGATAGCGGCATTCTGATGAGTCAGGGCAGAAGTGTAGCCTTTAGACGGATCAAGCGGTCGGCTCATCCAGTCGAGCAGATTCTTTAAAGGTCCCGGGATCATGCCGTTGTATTCCGGTGTGAAAAACCAGACGCCATCTGCCCATAAAAAGGCATCGCGGCATTCCTGAACTGCTTCAGGAGCCGGATTTTCGATGTCCTGATTAAACATCGGGACTTTGGACCAGTCGAGAATACGGACTTCAGCCTGATTATTGTTTTCGAGAAGAGATTTGGAGATGTTCATCATCTGAGTGTTGACGGACTGTTTACGCAGGGAACCACTGATTAAGAGAATTTTCATATGTTTTTTTACCTTATTTACGTTGCTGTACGGAGAAGTCGTTTTCTGTATCGGGAAGAAAACGCTTCTTGATTACTGACTCTATTATCGAATAGCTTTCAGATTTCAAAGGTTCATATGCTCAGAGAATTTTGATGTTTTTATACTCAAATCCGATGAACTGAAATGCAGGCCGGCCAAAAAAACACGGAAAGTACGAAAAAACGTGCATCATTACCGCATCGTATGCTAAATTAAATCTTGTATCTGATTTTGTACGTTACAGATTATTTATAAGTAAAATCTGAACAAGTGTTAAATAAAGAGTATAAAACAAACAGATAAGTTAAAAACAAACAGAAAAAATATCAGAAGAGAGCAGCTTGTGTCTCTATTGAGACGGATGAATGCGTATTCTTAAAAAAGAATCAACTGTGCACCATACAGAAGCTGAACATTGCAGGTTAATTTTCAGACTTTTGGTGGTAAACTGTTCGATACAGCTGAGTGTTTTACTCGCTGAAACTCTGCTCACAGAAATAAACAGAAAGGGGTCTGACAATGCCAGCAGCAAATTATGATGAGAATTCAATTGTCATTCTTGAAGGGTTAGACGCTGTCCGCAAACGACCGGGTATGTATATCGGGTCGACCGACCGGCGCGGACTGCACCATCTCGTCTGGGAAATTATGGATAATGCCATTGATGAGGCACTGAACGGTTACGGAAACGAAATCGACATCACACTCAATGCGGATGGTTCCTGTACGGTACGCGACTATGGCCGTGGTATGCCGACTGGTATGCACAAATCCGGCAAATCGGCACTCGAAGTCATTTTTACCGTGCTTCATGCCGGTGGTAAATTTACCGATGCGACTTATAAAGCATCCGGCGGTCTGCATGGTGTCGGGGCAAGTGTGGTTAACGCACTCTCGAAGCGCGTCGTTGTCCGGGTGTGGGATGGCAAAGTCATTCATGAACTGGAATTCACGGACGGCGGACGGCATACCGGGAAAATGAAAACGATCGGTAAGACCAGCCAGACCGGTTCAAGTGTTACGTTCTGGCCGGATCCGGAAATCTTCAAAGATGTCCGTTTCTCCTATTCCACAATCAAGGAACGTGTTCAGGAAGATGCTTTCCTGCTTAAAGGTCTGAAGATTTGCATTGATGACAAGCGTGAAAATCCGAAACACGATGAATTTGTCTATGAAGACGGTCTGAAAGCATTCGTCGAAGAACTCGACTCCGATCATGACAGTCTGACTCCGGTCGTCTCTTTTGAAGGCGAAAGCCAGGGAATGAAAATTCAGGTAGCGTTCCAGTACTGTGACACCTATCAGGAAAATATCCTCTCGTTTGCGAACATGGTCCGTACCCGAGATGGCGGAAGCCACGAAACCGGCGCAAAACAGGCGATCACCAAAACGATGAATGAATACGCCCGTAAAAACGGATTCCTCAAGGAAAAAGACAAATCGATGGACGGTGCCGATATCCGTGAAGGTCTGACCATGGTGCTCCATGTGACCGTTCCGGAAGAACTGCTTCAGTTTGAAGGACAGACCAAGGAAAAACTCGGAACACCGCAGGCAAAAAATGCGGTGGATCTGATTGTCTGCGAACACGTCCGCTACTTCCTTGAAGAAAACAAGGAGCTTGCCGAAACACTCGTCCGTAAAATGATCAAAGCCGGACAGGCTCGACAGGCGGCAAGGGAAGCGCGTGAAAAAGCCCGTAAAGGCAAAGGGAAGAACCGCAGTGAACGGATTATTTCCGGTAAGCTGGTTCATGCCCAGTCCAAGGATGCCCGCAAAAAGGAGCTGTATCTCGTCGAAGGTGATTCCGCGGGCGGCTCGGCAAAACAGGGACGCGATTCCAAATATCAGGCAATTCTGCCACTGCGCGGTAAAGTTCTCAATACGGAACACTGCACACTCGAACAGGTTGAGAAAAACGAAGAGCTCAATACTATCATTCATACTCTCGACTGCGGTGTCGGCAGCAATTTTGATCCGAAGGATGCCAACTATCATAAAGTCATCATCATGACCGATGCCGATGATGACGGTGCCCATATTCAGAATCTGCTGCTGACGTTCTTCTACCGTTTCATGCGTCCGCTCATTGAAGCCGGCATGCTTTACATCGCCATGCCGCCATTATTCCGTATCGCCAAAGGCAAGCAGGAATACTACGTCTATACCAACGAAGAACTCGCTGAGTTCAAAACAAAGCTCAAATCCGGCTACGATATCAACCGTTATAAAGGTCTTGGTGAAATGAATGCTTCCCAGCTGTGGGATACAACCATGAACCCGGAAACCCGCACACTGCTTCGTGTGACGCTTGATGATGGTCGTCTTGCGGAAAAGCGTATTTCGGAGCTGATGGGTGAAAAAGCCGAACTGCGCCGTAACTGGATCGAAGAAAACGTTGTCTTCACGCTTGAAGATGATTTTGTAAAGGAAGAAAGCCATGCCTAGAAAAAAGAAAGAAGAAGCCGTAGCGGTTTTTGAGCCGAAAGTCGTCGACTCCAATCTCGAAGACATCGTTGCCGACCGCTTCTCCCGTTACTCCAAATACATTATTCAGGAACGTGCTCTTCCGGATGCCCGTGATGGTCTTAAACCCGTCCAGCGCCGTATTCTTTGGGCAATGGAAGAAGACGGCAACACGTATAATAAGCCGTACCGTAAATCCGCAAGAACAGTCGGTAACGTCATCGGTAATTACCATCCGCATGGCGATACATCCGTTTACGATGCGATTGTCCGTCTGTCTCAGGACTGGAAATCCAATCTGCCCTTAATCGACATGCAGGGAAACAACGGGTCGATCGATGATGACCCGGCTGCTGCAATGCGTTATACCGAGGCAAGACTATCCGAGATTTCCAGCTACCTGCTTGAAGATATTGATAAAGATACCGTTGAATGGTCTCCGAACTTCTCGGATGAAAAATTCGAACCGACCGTTCTGCCTGCCCGTTTCCCGAACCTGTTAATCAACGGGGTTACCGGAATTGCGGCTGGATATGCGACCAACATTCCGCCTCATAACTTCAATGAAGTGATTGATGCGACGATCTACCGGATCGACCATCCGCAGTGTGAACTCGATGAACTGCTTGAAATCGTCAAAGGTCCGGATTTCCCGACCGGAGGCATCATTATCGGCAAAGAAGGTATCCGCGAAGCGCTCGAAACCGGCAGAGGACGCATTACCATCCGTTCCAAAGCTGAAATTGTCGAAGGCAAGACGATCAACCAGATTGTCATCACTGAAATTCCGTATGAAGTCGTGAAAAGCGCCCTCGTACGGAAGATGGATGACATCCGCTTAAATGGTAAAGTCAGCGGACTGCTCGATATCCGCGATGAATCCGACCGTAAAGGGATGCGGATCGTCTGTGACCTGAAAAAGGAAGCCAATGCCCAGGCGATCCTGAATTATTTCTATAAAAATACCGATCTGCAGTCGTACTATCACTATAACGTCATTGCGATCGTCAACCGTACACCGCGTCAGCTGTCCTTAACCGGCATGCTCGATGCGTTTATTGCCCATCGCGAACAGGTGATTATCAACCGTTCGCGATTTGATCTCAAACGCAAGAAAGACCGCCTTCATATTGTCGAAGGACTGCAGCGCGCCGTTTCGATTCTTGATGAACTGATTGCGCTGATCCGCAAATCCAACGGTAAGGCGGATTCCAAAGCCCGCATTATCGAAGCATTCGGTTTCAGTGAAGCGCAGGCAGAGGCAATTGTGACGATGCAGTTATATCGTCTGTCCAATACCGATATCATCGCCCTGCAGAACGAAGAAAAAACTCTGAAAAAAGAGATTGAATATCTCGAAGGGATTATTCAGAAACCGCTCAAGCGCAAAAATCTGATGAAAAAAGAGCTTAAAGAGCTCAATGAGAAATTCGTGACTCCGCGCCGCACCTCCATTCAGGAAACCGCGGATGAAATTGTTGTCAACGAACGTGAGATGATCGTCGATGAACAGGTTGTCGTCACTGTTTCTAAACAGGGTTATCTTAAACGGGTTTCGATGCGTTCGTTCTCTTCAAGTCAGAGCGGCAGTGCCGGACTGAAGGAAGGCGATAAGTTTGTCTTTAACTCTCCGGCATCCACGCTTGATAACCTGTTATTCTTCACGAATCAGGGCCGGTTCGGATCGGTTCCGGTCTACCAGCTTGAAGAGAAAAAATGGAAAGATTTAGGAAACCACTTCTCAAGTCTTGTGAAAACCGAAGTCGGAGAACAGATTGTTCAGGTCTTCCTCGAGAGGGAAGAATCGAAGGATCTCGACCTGATCTTTATGACGAAAAATGGGCTGATGCGCCGAATTCACCGTGAAGAACTGCAGATCCGTCTTAAATCCCGTCTGATCAGCCTGATGACCCTCGGGGACGATGATGAACTTGCCTTTATTATTCCGTCGTACAATGTGACAGATGATCTGCTCGTCGTATCCAGAAAAGGCTTCGGCTTTAAAATGCATGCCTATGAAATTCCGGTTTCGAAAGGAAAAGGAAAAGGCGTTCGCGGTATGAACATTCAGGCTGAAGATGAAGTGATCGGCTTAGCCCTCTGCGATGAGGAATACCTCGTTCTCGAAAGCGAACAAGGTCAGCTCAAGAAAATCCCGCTGACCTCAGTCGATCCGCTCAAACGCGGAGCCAAAGGTTCACGGCTGTTCAAGTTTGTGAAGTCCAAACCAGTGAATATTCTCTCCACTGCACTTGGCTCCAACAAGGCAACCCTTGCGTTTGAAGATACGACTCTGCCGGCTCTTGATCTCTCTACTCTCAATAAAATGGAGCCGACCGCAACCTGGTCGAGTCATGTGATCGATCCGGCAACCCCGTTTGAAAAAGCGGATCTGCGTCTGCATGATGGTGCGCGTAATGAAAAAGCACGCCAGATTGAGGAGCAGAATGCCAAGGATTCTCTGGGAAAACAGCTCAGTTTGTTCGAATCTGAGTCTTAATCACCTCAATCCGGTACATTTATCTAAACAACCGGAGTAAATAGCATTGAGTGAACAAATCATTCAGTGTAAAATAGCTAAGTAAAGAATGGAGCGTTTAGTAATGGGAGAATTATGGTCTTCAATCCTGTATGCGCTAGTCGGTGCTTTAATTGGTGCCGCAATTGCATTTTTTCTGACGAAAAGAAAATTTGAAAAGGACTTGCGTGAAAATCCGCCAATCAATGAAAAGATGATTCGTGCAATGTTCCTGCAGATGGGACGTAAACCGTCTGAAGCTCAGATTCGTCAGATTATGAAAACAGTAAACAGCCAGAAAAACAAAAAATAAAAACAGGCCACTGATGTGGCCTTTTTTGGCCCTCGGAAATAGTGCGATGTTTTGAGGGATCGGCCCTCCTAAAGG
>JBJEFF010000057.1:0-13319 GCA_051873775.1 Allobaculum sp.
CCCAGAGTGGACTTGCACCACCTAGGTGTATGCCTCGCCGGGCACACTAAAAAAATCGCATGGAATTCGTTTTGAATTCCATGCGATTTTTACATGTCCTGATCTTCTGTTCCGGACCAGTATGTCTCAATGTTGAACAGGAGTGCTTTAAAAGACTAGGAAAAAAGGTTTCAGAATGCCGGTCCGGATTATGTTGCCTTCAAAGATCAAGTCAGGATAAATTCAAGAGAGAGGGAATATTCTTTTATTATTGGAGGTATTCTTCGCAGATTAGTCTTTCTGGAAGTGTTCGAGCAGCATTTTTTCTGCTTCTGCAGACCATAAGCCTTTGTTCTTCTTGCAGACTTTATCGAGTTCAGCGAAGAACGGATCTGTTTCACCAAGTTTACCGAAGTCATCAATTGCGGTCATCGGCATGTTGATGTGAGTGTAAACCAGTTTCTTACCGCCTGGTACGTTTGGCAGGTTCTTAGTCGTTTCAACTACGGAATCGAGACCACCGACATGTGTGATCATTACTGCAGAGTTGATTAAACCAGCTGCGTTCTTGTCGATTGCTTCTTTCATATCATCGATTGTACCGCCAGTAGAACCGAGGATTTTTGTACGGGAGTAGTGGCAGTCATACAGGTTGCAGGTAGCGGAGAATTTCGGATCGCTTGGTCCAGCGAACAGGTTCATGCATCCGTCATAAGCGAGTAATTCGTTACCCATTTCGCAGACACCGGCATTCGGAATGAAGACGAATACGTCGTCATAACCATGACCTTCAGTGATGTCCATCAGTTCTTTTTTGGCATCAGCCATTTTTGCGGTGTTGACGTAGATTAATTCAACGCCGTGTTCTTTAGCTTCTTCTTCCGAGATCACTTCGCGGGCACGGTTGATACGGTCATCATTGATTTCTGTAACAACGATGCGTTTTGGTTTGTTTTCGAAAGTCAGACCGTAACTGATTGCGCCAAGACCCATAGGTCCGCATCCGCCGAGGATCAGGATGTTACCGTCTGTTTTTGTTCCCATTACATGCTGGTATGTACCAGGTACTGTGTGGTAGTTCGTGTGGTAACCGCCGATGCAGCAAGATACAGGTTCAGCAACGGAGCTTGCGAAGAATGCATCGCCTTCAAATGTCCAGAGGCATCCAGCTTCGATAATGTCGTTCGGGAAGATGCAGTATTCAGTGTCGCCACCGCACCAGTCATAGGAGTATCCCGGAGATTCCATCTGACCAGGGATTGCTGGCTGCTGAGCGAATTTCTGACCTGGCTGGAATTTGTCCTGCCATTTTTTACCGACTTTTTCGATAACACCGGCAAATTCATGACCGATGATGATTGGGTGATCAGCTACATCGTTTGGAACGCGTTTATGGTTTGCGCCCTGTTTTACTGTTTTCCATGTGGACATGCAGATGGAATCGGAAATAACTTTTACAAGGATTTCGTCATCTTTGATTTCTGGTAATTCAAATTCGTCTAAGCGAATATCATCGACTCCGTATAAACGGACTGCTCTGTTTTTCATTCTGTTTTCTCCCATTCTGTCGTTTCTACTCTTGTTTTTAACTCTTCAATCACTTCACGGCTTGCCGGCGAAGTTCCTTCGCTCATGCAGGCACCGGCGCTTGTTGCGACTGCCCAGCCAATCAGCTCATTCAGGCTCATCTTCTGTTCAAGGCCCCAGGCAATTGCGGCAACCATCGCATCTCCGGCACCGACTGCCGAGCGGTAATCAATTTTGAGTGCTTTAGCGATGACCACTTCATCTTTTGTCAGGAAGATGGATCCGTCAGTTCCCATGGATACGACAACAAGCTGCGTCTGGTCGTTGAGGAAAGTGGAGGCAAGTTCAATGACGCGGTCATTGGACATGTTTTCATCTTCACCGAAGTACTGGCTCAGTTCGAAGCGGTTCGGTTTGATGAAGTAAGGTTTGGCTTTTACACCGTTGCGGAACAGATCGCCATCCGCGTCGAGAATCGTATGTACGTTTTCTTCATGGAAGCGGGTGATCATTTTTTCGTAGACATCCTTGTCTACACCCGGCCCTACGTTGCCGCTTAAGACAACCCAGGTGTTCTCCGGATCCTGGTGGCCGAGCTCAACGATGCGCTCCGTCAGTTTTTCGATATCCTGTGCAGTGACGGTAGGACCCGGTTCATTGAGTTCAGTTAGCTCCATGTCCTTGTTGAGGACTTTCAGGTTGGTTCTGGTCTGACCCTCGACTTCGATAAAGTCAGTCGCAATGCCAAGTTCCTGTAAGCTGTCTGCGATGAACTGTCCGGCATTGCCGCCGATAAATCCGGTCGCAATCGTTGTTCCGCCAAGCTCACGGATGGTCTTGGAAACATTGACGCCCTTACCGCCGGCATCGCTGATTACGTTACTCAGACGGTTCAGACCGCCGACTACAACGTTTTCGACGCGTGCCGTTTTATCAATGGCAGGATTGAACGTTACAGTAACAATCATAGATTTACGTCCTTTCTTGAATGTTCTTCAGTTCTGTATGTGTTTCAGTTTTTCGTTTCAGTTTTGTCGTATGGATATTAATCCATTGTGCAAAGCAGGTCGTGGATAAATTTTTCATCACCGGCAACTACTTTTTCTACCATCGCCATATCACCGAGTTTCACTGCGATGTTCTGCAGGATAGTGACATGTTCATCTGTTGTAGCAGCAATGCCGATTACGATACGTACGCGGCCATCTGCCCAAGGGATGCCCTCCGGATAGATATCCACCGCAAGGCCTGTTTTCTTCACGCAGTCCTTAACTTCGTATTCTCCATGAGGAATGGCAATATCGTTTCCGATATAAGTGGTTAAGTTGTGGTCGCGGTTGAGCATACCCTGGATGTAACCTTCTTCCACGTAGCCGGCATTGACGAGTTCGCGGCCGATGGAGAGGATTGCTTCATCAGAAGTTGCGGCTTTCCGGTTAAGACGGATGTTGTTGATTGAGAGGATTTCTGGAGCTTTTTCTTCAACTTTTGGTTCTTCTTTTTTCTTTCTCTTGAATAAGTTCATGATGTTCCCTTTCCGGTTTCGTGTTTGACTTGTCCTTATGATTTCTACTTTTATGCGTATTTCTTTTTAAAGTTTTCTATTTTTATGCTGGAGTGACCGTGCTGGCGGTCGTAATTGGGTTTGTTTTTGAGGAGGTATTACTGGAGGGTTCGCAGATAGTCACGGACGATCTGCGCAAGAATTTCTTTGATCTTTTCGCTGTTTTTCATTTTAAACGCGCGATTGAATCCTTCATTTTCAATCAGTCCCGATGAAATCATCGAAATGATATTCCGGGCACTTTTTCCTGATGTATTCGGTGCGATTTCACAGAGAATGAATTCGACACCTTCATACTTTTCCTGACTGAACGATCCGGAATCAGGATAGAGTGCGATGATCTGGACCAAAGTGGAGGCATCTGTAGTGGTGTGGAAGAGCGCAAAGCCGAAATCACTGGCGATGACCGAACCGAGTTCCTCACGTTTTAGAAGGTCTTTTTCGATTTGTTCATGATTTCCCTGAGCGTTCTGTGCCGCATAATGAATCGCCTGATAATTGTCCGAGTCAGCCGGGATGTCGACAAATCTGCAGTTTTCAATCAGCTGCACACCTGTCAGAGAGGCTTCCTGAATCTGCTGGAGATTTTCGAGGAAGTTGTCATTTTCTTCCTGCGGGTGCTGTCGGCTACTGTTATGAACCTGGGCGATTGCCTCTCCGACTCTTTCAATGTCTTCATTGGTTAAAAGCGGAGACACTTCCACAAATTCCATGCTGGGATCTTCAACCGGGAAGGTTGAGATCAGCAGTTCCGTGTCTTTTAAATCGTGATTCATCAGATCCGCAAACGAGCGGGTGTGAATCGTCAGGATGTTGCCGAATGCGTTCTGCAGACGGGCTGCAAGCAGTGCGCTGACCCCGATGCCGCTTGCGCAGAGGACTGAGCAGCGGATGGGTTTTGCCTGCTGTTCGCGGTTCTTTTCAAGCGAAGCGCCGACATGCATCGTAATGAATCCGGCTTCCGCTTCGGAGAAGTTCACATGACACACATCACGGACATGGTCGAGTGCACGCATCGTTTTCGCAAACAGCTCCGGATATTCGCTCTTGAGATCCTCAAGCAGCGGATTGTATATGGGCATGCCATGATCGATCCGGATCAGTGCCGGTTCAAGGTGTGCCCATAATCCCTGTAAGAATGCAGGATCGGAAGAGAGCAGAAGTGAGATGTCGGCATCAAAGCCATCCATCAGCACTTTTGCGGTGGTCTTGACACGGTCATCTGTTAGAGGATCCGTATCACGGGTTGCTTTTTTCGCTCCTTTTAAGTGGATGGCGATAAAAGCTGTTTCACTGTCGTCCATCGTGATGCCGAACTGTTCTTCGACACCGTGGGCGATCTGGCTGGCCTGGAACCATGCGGGTTCATCTTTCATCAGATCGAGAACTTCCTGGTTTTTAACGATCGTTTCGTTGCGGGCGATCCGTTCGATGGCGACAACGAGATGAATAATCAGACCGCCAAGTGAATTCGGAGCATATTCATCGAGTGACCATTCCTGATAGTGGTCATCCATCATCGTTAAAACTTTTCTCAGAATGTTCTGATCGAACAGCTTGTAGATGGATTCCTGGTCCGGATCACTCAGAATGCTAAATCCGACACCGTTGGATAGTAGGGAAGAGGAGTATGGGGTGTCAGAATTGTCAGCCAAGTGATGGTAGATCACGTCGCTCATCATCGCCCGGCGGCTCGTTTCCGAGCCGACCAGTTCGATTCTGTTTTTACCGGGGTGAACCAGCTTTAAATTGAAGCTTTCAAGCTGTGGTTTTAAGGCTTCTAAATCATTGGAAATTGTCGCGGAGGAAACCTGGAAGAGACTGGCGTAATAGGAAAGTTTTTTAACTTCCTCATTACGGACCAGTTCGTATGCGAGAAGCATCAGTCTTTCTTCCCGGTTCCGGTACGGGACATCGTTGACCAGCTCATTTTCCAGTTTGTTTCTTGCGTCTGCCTCGCAGCTCAGGCGCAGGCCTTTCATTTTTCTGGATTCGATCGATGCAGGGTAGCTGTTCAGCTGGAAGTCTGCACTCTCCAGTTCACGGAATATCGTCCGTCTGGATACGTTGAGCTGGCTCGATAATTCATCGACGGTTATATACTGATCCTCAGGCTGCTTGAGCAGCAGTCTGACGATCTGTTTGAGACGGGCGGAATAAATCATAAATCTCCTTTGTGTTAAATCAGTTCAGTATTTTTATGCCTATATTGTCATCCAAAACTGTCGTTTTGAACACCGGATTATTTCTAGTTGTTTTTTAAGTCTTCAACGATGACGTCGTATTCAGCTGCCCCCATGAAGTTCTTGATCGGATAGATCTTGGCATTCGGGCAGCGGTCTTTGGCACGTTCAACCAGAGAAACCTGAGTGACGATAACCTGTGTATCTAATGGACATTCGTTTAATGCGTAGTGCGGAATTTTTACATTGATTCCGGCATCTGCCAGTTTTTTGGTCAGGAGTGAAGCACCCATTGCGCTAGAACCCATACCTGCGTCGCAGCAGAATGCGATTTTGTTTAAATCAACTTTGCCTGCAGCCGGAGTAGCGGATGCTGCGGCAGGAGCAGCTGTTCCCTTGGATTTTGCTTTGGAAGCGGCGATTTCTTTCTGAGCTTCATCGAGGTTTCCTTCTTTACCGAATGCTTTTAAGAGGAAGGCATTGACGATAAAGGAAACAGCAGTGGCGGCAATGATAGAAAGGATGACACCGAAGTAGCTATTCTTTGCGCACATACCGAGGATGGCGAAGATGGAACCAGGGCTTGCCGGAGCAACCAGACCGGAATTGAACAGGGAGTTGACTGCAACACCGGACATACCACCGAGGATGACACCGATTAATGTGATCGGGTTCATCAGAACGTACGGGAAGTAAATTTCATGAATTCCGCCGAAGAATTCGATAATCATTGCGGACAGCGAAGAATCTTTTGCCTCTCCTTTGGTAAAGAAGAAGTAAGCAAGCAGTAAGCCAAGTCCAGGACCCGGGTTGGATTCGATTAAGAAGAAGATGGAGCGTCCGACTTCTTTAACCTGATCCATTCCAAGCGGAGTGAAGATGCCGTGGTTGATTGCGTTGTTTAAGAACAGAACTTTAGCCGGTTCAACGAGCAGGGATGTTAATGGTAATAATCCGTGGTTAACCAGCCAGGTTACTGTGACTAACAGGAAGTTTGTGATTCCTGCGCAGATCGGTTCAACGATGACACATCCGACACCGGCAAGAATTGCGCCGAGGATACCAGCGGAGAAGTTATTGATTAACATTTCGAATCCGCTCGGGATATGTCCTTCTAAAGCACCGTCTACTTTTTTCATCAGCCATCCGCCAAGCGGACCAGCCGCCATTGCGCCAAGGAACATGGATGTTTCCGTTCCGGCGATAATACCAATTGCGAATGCCGTACCGACGATACCGCCGCGGTGACCGTGAATCATGTTACCGCCGCTGTAAGCGATCATGACCGGAAGCAGGAAGCGCTGCATCGGTCCGACAATCTGGCTGAGAGTTTCATTTGGAAGCCATCCATCCGGGATAAACAGGGCTGTAATAATACCCCAGGCGATGAACAGAGCAATGTTTGGCATGACCATTGCGGATAAGCTGCGGCCAAGCTTTTGAACTTTTTCTTTCATTCTTTAACCTCTTTCCTTCTTTTTTCTTCACATTTGATCTTAAATATTCGCTCCAGATCGTTGTGTGTTTCTTTACACTCACATCATAGAAGAGAGCGAAAATAAATGACAGGGCTTTCAAAACAGGTTTGGCGCAGTCGAAAGTGCCAATTTTTGCGCATTCTCAAATGTGACATTTCTGAACTTTAAAACATCCAACTCTCATCTCAGATTTTTTAATTTGTGAATTTATTCTTTTTTATCTCAGAATTATCAGTATTTAGGATAATTTAATTTGTTATTTAAGACACTATAAGGATAAGTGCCAGAAAACCGGTATTTTTTTCGGTCCGTGTCACTTTTAAACGTGACATTTCTTTTCCGGTCTTTACTAGCCTGATTCTCAGAAATCCGTCACTTTTCTACCTGTCGGCATTATATATGAAGTTTTTTGAATGTTCATCCTTCATTTTTGTTCGTATTATGTATAAATTCCATCTCATCATGAAGAGTTTTTCGTACTTTCTTCATATTCTTTCAGATCTGCCCCTGTATTTCAGCAGATAATAAGCTGTGTCAGGCAGAAAAAAAGAAGACACTCAAATGTCTTCTTCCTGATCAGGCAGCTAGTTTGCGAAAGCAAAAGAAAAACGCAGGCACATAGAGTTTACGGTCTGCGAAAAGAATATTTTCTTTTTGGTCTCTGTAGATAGTCTAATCGGGTTTTGGTTGGTGTCAATCATTAAAGATCAAAGATGTATTTGATTTCCCGGGAATCATCTTCACTCGCATACCATGCGTGATTCCCTTCGACCAGCATGATGTATTCTTTTCGAGGAGTGTAAGCCAGATAAACTTCATAACAATCCCAGTCCCCTACATACTCTGTCATATCAAACGGTTTTCCGTCGTATTCTTTGCGGATAAATCTGCTTAGATACTCCAAATCAATATCGTCATCGATTTCCATAAAAATTCTTTTATATCCTTCCTATATATTTATGTCCTGACAGCGTTTTGCACGAACAGCTTTCAAAACTCTTTTGTGATGATTATACAGGATGTCAGGACAGATCTGGCATAATACGGAAAAATATCATCACCTTGTTCATGTATCTGATCAAAAAAAGAACTAGCCGCAACTAGCTAGTTCCATATAAAGATTGGATTGAGTTTAGTGTTCCGATAATTTCCTAATTACATCTGGTAGGATTTTCTGAAGTGGCGAACAACAGTTCTTCCGGTGAGGACTGCAGTTGCGACGATAATGGCTGCACCCAGTACAGTTAATGTGTTGGTGAATCCGAACATCATTTCAATACCGAATGTATCCTGGAAAATTCCTCCAAATACGTTTCCGATGCAGCTTCCAAGACCGCAGGTCATCACAGAGATCATTGTCTGTCCCATAACCTGGTCTTTTTTCTTCAGATTTTCGTTTACATAGACAGTAACGACAGCAGTCATCAGACCGTAGCTGCATCCCTGCATCATTAAGCCGAGGATTAAGATCGGAAGGCTTGGCGCAGAAGCGATCAGCACGTTACGGAAGATGTAGAAGATTGCAGCAGCTGCCATCAGCTGCATAGCAGTGAAACGTTTCTGAAGCTTGCTTGCGACAGCCATAACTGGTAATTCCGTAGCAGCCATTGCGAATATGGCCATGCCGTAGAGTTCCTGAGTACCACCTAAGTTTTTGATGATGTTAATCAGGTAAGTGGATAAGCATGTAGAAGCCGCAAAAATGAGGGCGAATCCGAGGAGGACTGCAAAGAATGCTTTATATTCAACAACCATGTGAATCAGGCTGCCACCTTTTTCACCTTCCTCCTGACCAGCTGCATAAGTTTTCGGTGTAGAAAGCAGTACAGCGATGAATGCCAGACTACCGAGCAGATAAGCCATGGAGAGAACGGTTGGGGTAAAAATGGAAGCCACCTGTGTGAAGACAACGGCGGAGATTGCATATGCGATAGAACCGAGGCCACGTGCGAGACCGAAGTTAATGTTGTGACCCTGAGCTGTGTAGTTCATCGAAATGCTGGCGAGAAGTGGAACTATTGCGATGTTTAAGCAATAGGTCAGCATGTAAGTCACCATCAGGACAAGAACAGGAACATTGACATAACCGATTAACACGTAAGCAGCACCGGTTAACATCATGCCTGCCAGGATGTATCCCTGTAAGGAGATCTTGTTGAATTTGGAAGTGACTGTAGACAGTACCGGAGAAAGCACCATATTCAGAATGCACGCACCACCTGTAACTGTTCCGATCTGTGTATTGGTTAAGCCTTTTGCCTGAAGAAAAATAGCAATGAAGCCGCATAATGCACAGCTAGCAGTCCAGTAAAGAGCCTGAAGTAAGTTGTACTTTAACTGAAGATGTTTCATATTAGGATTTTCTTTGATGGTCATTAATTCGTTTTTCATTTCCAAATCCTCGCTTTCCCGTTTCCCTTAACGCAAGAAAAACTATAATTTACGGGCTTTTTTTACGAAAGAAAAAACATTTCATCCGGTCCGTCATTTCGCTCTTTTTCGAATGGAAACCCTTACTAGCGAACTTTTATTTCTCTATGTAAAATTGAAGTATGTTAATTATTGAAAAGATGAAAGATCAGAAGTTTTCCGACTCCCAGCAAGCAGTCATCGACTACATCATTTCGGAAACCGATAATATAGAAAAAATGACGATCCAGGAGATCGCCAAAGCCTGCTATACCTCCAATGCGACGCTCATCCGTCTTGCGCATAAGTTAGGCTATAGCGGCTGGGATGCGTTTAAAGCGGATTTCATAAGTGAACAGCACTACCTCTCGAGCCATTTCTCGCATATTGATGCGAATATTCCGTTTACGAAAAACGAATCTGTAGCGACAATCATCCATAAAATCTCGGCTCTGAAAATCGCCGCAATCGAAGAAACTGAAGCGTTATTAAAACCGGGTCTGATCCGCAAGGCAGCCGAACTGCTCGATCAGGCGGATACGATTATTGTGACTGGTCAGAACAACACGCTGATGTTTGCGGATAACTTTGCGATCAAACTTGGCCGTATCGGTCAGCGGTGTTATGCCTTTGATCCCGATTCGGAAATCCGCTATAACCACGAACTGGAACGAAAAGGAAATGCCCTGATTGTGATTTCGTATTCCGGCGAAACTATACAGTCCATTCCGAATGTTCTGCGCGCCAAAAAAGCCGGAATTCCGGTCATTGCGATCACTTCGATCGGTGAAAGTACGATCTCCAAAAATGCGGATATCGTCCTGCCGATCTGTACGCGCGAAAAAGTCTATTCCAAGATCAGCTGGTACACATCCGAAACGGCGATTAACTATGTTCTCGATACGCTCTATTCCGTACTGTTCTGGAAAAACTATGATGAAAGCATGCGATTACGTATAGGTACCGCCCGTCAGAATGAATATAAACGTGTCGTCCATAACGCAATTCTTGCGGAAGAGCCGATCGAGAAGCGCTAATTGTTTTATTAAAACTCATATTCAGTTACTATGCACTCTTTTAGTCTTATGTTTTGAATGAGACATCGTATGCTGATTGACCTGAGTCATGTCCCGTGCGGCATGACTTTTCTTTTTGAATCAGCATCCGGCTGTTTATTTTCCTTCTTTCCATATTGATACAGGTGGATAAGTGATTTATCCATATTCTCTTTTTCTCTTTAACTTTTTGTAATTTCCGGTAATTCCCTGCTTTGCTGCCAGATCTCTTACAGTGTTTTCCGTTTTATCCGGCTCTGATTTTTCTGTGAGTAGCGAAACGGCATTTCTAATTTCCATGCCCTCACACCCAATAAATCGAAATGTGTTTTCTAACTCGATTCAGGCACTAGAAAAGCAGTTTTGGTTTTTTATAATGAAACTAGATAAGGAAAGGGGATTCACAACCATGTATCACGTAAAGAAAAAAGCTTTTCCAGAAAACTTTCTCTGGGGCGCATCCACTTCTGCCTATCAGGTAGAAGGTGCAAACCTCGAAGATGGTAAAGGTCCTAGCTGCCAGGACGTTAAAGAAGTACCAGCCGGAACTTCCGATTTAACAGTCTGCGCTGACCAGTACCACCGCTACAAAGAAGACATCAAACTGATGGCTGAAATGGGCTTCAAAACTTACCGTTTCTCCATTGCCTGGACCCGTATTCTTCCTCAGGGTACCGGCGAAGTTAACCAGAAAGGTATCGACTACTACAATAATGTCATCAACGAATGCCTGAAATACGGTATCGAACCACTGGTTACGATGTTCCACTTCGACATGCCTGCTGCACTTGACGAACGCGGAAGCTGGGGCAACCCTGAATCCGTTGACTGGTTTGTCAACTTCGCAAAAATTCTGTTCGAAAACTTCGGTGACCGTGTTAAATACTGGCTCACCATCAACGAACAGAACGTACTGACTCTTTCTGGTCCGATCATCGGAACATTACACTTACCAGAAGGATGCACAAATGTATTAAAAGAAATCTACCAGCAGAACCACCACATGTTAGTCGCTCAGGCAAAAGCAATGTGCTTATGCCACGAAATGCTTCCGGGCGCAAAAATCGGTCCTGCTCCGAATATTTCCTTAGTTTACCCTGCTTCCTGCAAACCGGAAGACGTTACTGCTGCACAGAACTTCAACGCAATCCGTAACTGGCTGTACCTCGATATGGCTGTTTATGGTATCTACAATGCGATCGTATGGAGCTACTTAGAAGATCATGACGCAACTCCTACATTTGCTGAAGGCGATAAAGAAGCAATGAAGAACGCTCATCCGGACTTCATCGGTTTCAACTACTACAACACGGCTACAGTAGCTGCAAACAGCGATCCGGTTGTGGCTGCAAACGAAGCATGCGTGGGTGACCAGCAGTCCGGACGTTCCATTGCCGGTGTATTCGAACAGGTTAATAACCCCAACCTGCCACGTACTCAGTTCGGCTGGGAAATTGACCCGATCGGCTTCCGCAACACTACCCGCGAAATGTATTCCCGTTACCACTTACCATTACTCGTCACTGAAAATGGTTTAGGTGCTTACGACACACTTGAAGACGGACGCATCCACGATGAATACCGGATCAAGTACTATCAGGATCACCTCGAACAGATCCAGCTCAGTATCACTGACGGAACTGAATTCCTCGGCTACTGCCCATGGTCCGCAGTTGACTTAATCTCCACTCACGAAGGTATGGTTAAACGTTACGGATTCATCTATGTAGACCGTGAAGAATTCGACATCAAGACTCTCGACCGTTATAAAAAGGATTCCTTCTACTGGTACAAACGCGTTATCGCAACAAACGGTGAAGATCTCTCCGATTTAAAACCAGAAGAAGTTTACGACTAATCCGAAATTAAAATTACTCCCAGTTTCCAGCACGAATACTCTATACATCATCATTCAATAATTACTGATCATCACTGATCACAATGAATAAGGAGAAAACATGAGCTTACCAAAAGATTTCCTGTGGGGCGGTGCTCTTGCAGCCCATCAGTTTGAAGGCGGCGTACTTGAAACTTCCAAAGGTTATTCCGTTGCGGACGTTATGACTGCCGGCGCTTATGGCGTACCTCGCGAAATTACTGAAACAATCGAACCTGACAAATACTATCCGAACCATGTCGGTATCGATTTCTACCACCGTTACAAAGAAGACGTTAAATTAATGGCTGAACTCGGCTTCAAATGCTTCAGAACTTCCATCGCATGGACACGTATCTTCCCGAACGGTGACGAAGCTGAACCAAACGAAGAAGGTTTACAGTTCTACGATGATTTATTCGATGAATTACACAAATACGGCATCGAACCAGTCATCACTCTGTCCCACTTCGAAATGCCTGTTCACATCGCACGTGAATACGGCGGATTCATGAACCGCAAGACCATCGACTTCTTCCTGAACTTTGCCAAAGCTTGCTTCGAACGCTACAAAGACAAAGTTAAATACTGGATGACATTCAACGAAATCAACAACCAGATGAACTACACCAACGACATCTTCGGCTGGACAAACTCCGGTGCAATGTTCTCCAAATATGACAACCCTGAAGAAGCTATGTACCAGTGCGGTCACTACGAACTCGTAGCCAGCGCTAAAGCAGTTAAATTAGGCCATGAAATCAACCCTGATTTCTTAATCGGTAACATGATCGCCATGGTTCCGATTTATCCATTATCCTGCCGTCCTGCAGATATGAACCTCTCCGTTCAGCGTATGCATGACCGCTGGTTCTTCTGCGACGTACAGTGCCGCGGACACTATCCTGCATATGCATTAAAGATGTTCGAACGTAAAGGCTTCAACATCGACATCACTGATGAAGACCGCAAAGCTCTTGCAGAAGGAACAGTTGATTACATCGGCTTCTCCTACTACATGACTAATGTTGTTGACTCCCAGTTCAAAGGAACTAGCGATGGCATGGATGGCGGCGGAGCAAATACCGTTGACAACCCTTACCTGCAGAAATCCGACTGGGGATGGACAATCGACCCTGAAGGTCTGCGCTATGCCCTCAACACATTCTACGAACGTTACGAAAAACCATTATTCATCGTTGAAAACGGATTTGGTGCAATCGATGTTCTCGAAGAAGATAAGACCTG
>JBJEFF010000058.1:0-13311 GCA_051873775.1 Allobaculum sp.
CTTTAATTATTCTAGATTGAAAAAGGTCTAGCCACAACATAAATCCACTCTTAATGTAGAAAAAAGACCGGATTTTCGGACTGTTGTGCACTTGTTAGGTGTTTTTTAGTCAACTTTTGTCCCAAAGGTCCGAACCGGGGAGAGCAGGATTTTTCCTGTCCCTTTAAAAGTCTGTATGCGTTTCGCATTTTCCGGTAAATCTGCCTGTTCTTCCCTGATCGAGAACTCCAGTGTTTTCGACCAGGCAATTGCGTGCTCTCCTTCAATGCGCAGTTCATCTTTCTCCACTTCCACTAGAACGAGCGCTGAGCTCAGGCACGGCAGGCGCATAGCCATAACACCATTTCCGGCTAGTGAGATGAACCGCAAGGATTTTTGTGGATTCTGCATGGAAGGAATATGCGTCGCAAGTTCACTCGCCACTTTGATATTGCCCTCACAGGCTTCAAACATTCCCAGCTCGCAGACGACACCTTCCGGCCAGTCGCGCATGTCGACGAGCATCAGGTAGTCGTCAATCGCCTGCAGGGCGATTGTGCCATTGCCTTTAATTCGAAGCAGGCCTGAAGAGCTGTTTTCATTCTTGCCAAGGATCTGCAGATTGAAGCGGCTGCTCTCTTCGGGATTGATGGCGCATTCCCCGACCATCCAGGAAAGCGTGTCTTCCCCGATGATCATTTCGTTATCTACCATCTGGGCGATCAGCTGCCGTTTTTCATTGTGAAACATATTCTCGATCAGCAGGTTCATCATTGCCGAATTACCCTGGCTGATCTGCGGTTTTGCCCCATCCTGAAATTCAAGCACCGTAAATGGTCCGGCCTGTGCGCTGACTTCAACATTCTCATTACTTTTTAAGTTGTAAATCTTGTACATAATGTCCCCTTTATTCCGTTCGGCACAGCGCCATTTCTTCCACGCCTTTTCATCATGCATGATTTCGATGCGGATCACCCGCCATTTGATCATGTTTTGTCTTCGTGTGCCGGATTCGATCGCTTAATGTGTCTGCTTATGATGATCATCTTTATTATATCAAGATTAAGACATAACGACTTTTAAGATTCATCCACCGCTGGATTTTCCGGTTTTTCTTTCCCAAGGCGGTCTGCCTGTTCCCTCAGAATTCCTTTTTTCCGTTCGTCTCTGCCTGATTTATTTTTAAATACAATCCGAAAAGGATAAGTGTTGAGAATCGGGCGAATTGAAAAATTAGATAATTATCATAATTGCTTTCAGACTCGTTTCTGCCTATGATTGTGGCATTGACGATGAAAGGAAGGTATTCAGATATGAATTACGGTGAAGTGAAACACTTTGATATTGCAGATGGAAACGGTGTGCGCGTTTCGTTATTCGTTTCCGGCTGTACAAACCACTGCAAAGGTTGCTTCCAGCCTGAAACCTGGGATTTTAACTATGGCAAACCTTATACAAAAGAAACTGAACAGGAAATTTTCGAGGCACTTCGCCCGAACTTCATTCAGGGCTTAACTGTTCTTGGCGGCGATCCTTTTGAAATTGCCAACCAGGAAACCGTCTGCTCCCTTTTAAGACTCGTAAGAAGACAGTTACCAAACAAGGATATCTGGGTGTATACCGGCTACATCCTCGATCAGGATCTACTTGAAGGCGGATGCCGTCATACTCCGTGGACGGATGAAATGCTGTCGTATATCGATGTTCTTGTCGACGGACCTTTCGTTGAAGAACTCAAAGACTTATCGCTGCAGTTCTGCGGTTCATCCAACCAGCGCCTGATCGATGTTCCAAAATCACTCGCTGCTCAGGATGTGATCCTGTTCGATCCGACTTTCATTAAAGAATAGTTCCCCGCTGATGCCGACTGAAATCAACAATCGCGAATACCGTCAGATCATGCGCGGTATGAAAGATGCCAGGGAGCTTTATCAGGAGCAGTACTATAAAGAAGCACTGCTTGCCCTGCGCCAGCCGCGGCGTATTCTTGAAAGCAAGCTTTCTGCGCGGCGTATTAACGCACTTGTGTATATCCAGGAAGCAGAAGTTCTGATCGCCTTAAAACGCAATGCCAAAGCCGATACGGATCTGCAGCATGCCCTTGAAATTCTTGATCTGATTCACGATCAGGATGAAGAGCTGCGCACTCAGATCCGTCTGCTGCAGGAATGCACGAAATAATCAGCACTTCCTTTTCCAGACACAAAGTGCTCCTTAAAATTAAATTTTCCATTAAAAACCGCACGGAATCAGCTTCCTGTGCGGTTTTTCTATATTCGTGATGAATAACTCGTATTTATTAAATTTTAGTCAATAGCGCTGACGGAATAGCCGGCTTCAGTTACGGCATGAGCCAGTGCTTTTACATCGATGTCAGTACCTTCTACAGTCGCATTTGCCTTGTCGAGATCCACAACAGCGGATTCTACTCCGGCAACACCTTTTAATGCTTTTTCAACGCGAGCTGCGCAGTGCGGGCAGCTCATTCCTTCAATTTTTAAGATCATAGTCTTTCCTTCTTTCTTTTTATTATTCAACCACGTTTCGAAGTGATTGCGCATCCTTTGTGCTTCATTTTCACTCTGCATGCTGTAACGCAGCACATTCTCTTCAAAATCGGCGATGTGCCATGCGCTTGCTTCATCAAGCTGCATGCTTAATGCTTCATTTAATGCGGTTAGATCCATTGTCTTTAAAGACTCATCGAGCGGGATTTCCTGCCAGTAGTCATTAACGATCGTCGGATAACCGGCTTCTTCAAGGGCTTTTGTCATCATATCGAGGTCGAGCTTTTTATAACTTTCCACAAATGCCGAACCGTTTTCAAGATCAACCTGTACATCATAGACACCATCTAGTGCCTGTAATGCCTTGGTGACATGGCTGACACAGTTCTGACACATCATGCCCGTAACTTTAAATGCGGCGGCTTCAACGGTTTTTTGTGCTTCATCCGGACTGTCCTGCAGTTCCGGATGATCCGAAGTCTGTTTTTCGGATTCTGCCGGGGCAGCCAGTTCCTGTTCCGGCAGTTCGGCATGAATAATCGCCGGGCGATGTTCGTGTTGTTCTTCGGGGAGTTCTTCCCTGATTTCTTCCGGCACATCGTGAATCGCCTTAAAGCTACGTAAACGCAGTGCATTCAGACATACCGTTACCGAAGAGAGTGACATTGCGGCTGCACCGATCATCGGATTGAGGACGAGTGCCGGCGCAAACAGACCAGCCGCAACCGGAATACCGAGCGTGTTATAGAAGAATGCCCAGAACAGGTTTTCGCGGATATTCTTGATCGTCGCTTTCGAGAGCGCAATCGCATTGACGACATCGAGCAGATTGTCTTTCATCAGAACGATGTCTGCCGCATCAATCGCAATATCGGTACCGGCCCCGATCGCAATCCCGACATCGGCACGCATCAGAGCCGGGGCATCGTTAATGCCATCACCGACCATCGCCACTTTATGGCCGCTTTCTTCCTGCAGACGGCGGACAACTGCTTCCTTGTCCGTCGGGAGCACATCGGAAATGACATCGGTTAAATCAAGGTCTTTGGCGATTGCTTTGGCGGTCTGTGCGTTATCGCCCGTCAGCATGATCACATCAATACCCTGCGCACGAAGATCGTGTATGGCAAGTTTGCTGGTCTGGCGGATTTCATCCGCAACGTTAATCAGACCCATCATATAGCCATTGACCGCAAAGTATAACGGTGTTCCGCCCGCTTTGGCAGCTTTCTGAGCCTGCTGAGTGACTTTGGCGCTGACCGGAATGCCCTGTTCTTTCATGAAGGCAACATTTCCGGCAAGAACTTTCATCTTATGAACAGTGGCCTCAAGACCCCGTCCGCCGAACGCTTTGAAATCCGTTGCCGGCCATAAATCAAGATCGAGTGCTTTTGCCTCTTCCAGAATAGCCTTTGCTAGAGGATGTTCAGATCCAGCTTCTGCCGAAGCTGCCAGTCTGAGGAACATGTTCTCATCGATGCTGTTTGTGAAGAGCACGACAGATGTAACTGCCGGTTTACCCTTGGTGATCGTTCCCGTCTTATCGAGAACAACTGTATGAATCTGAGAGAGAGTTTCTAAAGCAGAAGCCGATTTGACCAGAATACCATTCTGAGCCGCTTTACCTGTGGAAACCATAATGGCAAGCGGTGTCGCAAGGCCTAAGGCGCAAGGACACGAGATAACGAGAACGGATACCGCACAGTTAAGCGCGAACGCAAAGTCGTGACGGAAAAGCATCCATCCCGCAAATGTAACCAGCGAAATAACCAGTACCGCCGGCACAAAGATACCTGATACTTTATCGGCTAAGCGCGCAATCGGCGCTTTAGAGTTTCCGGCTTCATCCACGAGGGTGATGATCTGCGCAAGAGTCGTATCACTGCCGACTTTGGTTGCCCGGAAGACGAAAGAGCCGTTGACATTTGTCGTAGCGGACATGACTTCATCGCCGGCTTTCTTGTCGACCGGAATCGACTCACCGGTTAATGCAGCCTGATCGAGTGTTCCGGTTCCGGATACTACGATGCCATCCACCGGAATTGCGGCACCCGGAACAATCTTGATCTGATCGCCCACCTTGACCTGTTCAACCGGGATTTCCACAAAAGTATCTCCCTGTTTGACCATTGCCGTTTTCGGAGCAAGTTTAACCAGTTTAGCGAGTGCATCACCGGTTTTCGACTTGGAACGGGCTTCCAGGTATTTCCCTAAGGAAACGAGTGTCACAATCATTGCGGCACTTTCAAAATAAAGCATATCCATCGAAGAATGGATTAAGGCATGGTTCATCGTGCCATAGCCGTACGCCATGCGTAAAAGACCCGCAAAGCCGTAGCCGTACGAAACGGAGGAACCAATCGCAACCAGGGCATCCATATTCGGGCTGCCGTGGAATAGCGTTTTAAATCCGTGAATAAAGAAGTCGCGCTGAATGAACAGAATGACCGTCGCAATCAGCAGCTGGATGATGCCATCGACCATCATCCATTCCATATCCATTAAAAAGCTGAAAACGCCCCACATCGGAAGCATTGAAAAACACATTAATACCGCAAGCAGAACCAGCGAAGAAACAAGCACATGGAAACGGTGCTTCATATCTTCTTTCATGCGATCCGAGCGCCGGTTGAACTCCGCACCCGCATCACTCGTCTGGACTTCCGCTGTGGCAGATGGCTGTTCTTGCGCTTCATAGCCGGCTTTTTTAACAGCCCCCATGATTTCGTCGGCATTGGTCAGATTCGGGTCGAATTCGACTTTCATCGTATTCGAGAGTAAAGATACATCGACACTGTCTACACCATCGATTCGTTCGACCGC
Source organism: Allobaculum sp. (assembly GCA_051873775.1). Taxonomy (GTDB): domain Bacteria; phylum Bacillota_I; class Bacilli_A; order Erysipelotrichales; family Erysipelotrichaceae; genus Allobaculum. Next base: position 5,310 of record JBJEFF010000058.1, read on the forward strand.
GCGATTTACCGCAGCCTGACAGGCTGCGCAGGTCATGCCCAGGACATCAAAAGTCTCTTTTTCCATAACCACTGTCCTTTCCATTTGATCCATATCGTTATAAAAGACGCAGCACATTCAGAAATCCGGACTGAACTTGCAGTACGGACAGCCCTGAAGACATGCGTCATCGGGATCGAAACAATATGTTGTATACCTGCTTTTTGTTATCCATAACTAACTATCTACTTGAACGACGTTTTGCGCAAGTCATTTGTCCTAAAGTTCTAATTACCATATCCTGCAATCCGTGTTTACCTGTTTCTCCGCACGAAAACTCCGACATTTTCAGGCAGGATCAGGATGCCGGATTCCGATTTTGCTGAAATTCTATCTTCGTAAAAATCTAGGTCACACAGAAATTATCTACCCCATTTGCCTCATTTTTGGGGTAGATAATTTAGTGATGGGGTAGATCTTCGTTTCTTACTCCTTCGTCTTTCCAGAGAAAAAGCGTCCGCTTCAATTGAGGCAGACGCTTTTTCAGGTTCTAGTGAATATCTGTTTTAGTTGGCATTGGATGCGACGACTTTAATCCGGCTCCAGTAATCTGCAATCAGTTTGCGGCTCTTGGCATTGTATTCAAAGACTTCGTCGGCATCATAACCGGTACGCGGCAGGTAGGAATCGATGTCTTCGAAATCGCTCTGGGCAAGTTCCTGTTCGGCTTCCTGGTTGGTCGCCGTATAGCCGACATACGAGCTGTTCATCATCTGTGCTTCATAACCGGCAGTGTAGTTGATGAATTCATAGGCAAGATCCACGTTGGCAGCGGATTTCGGAATGCACATCGCATCAACCCATAAGTTCGTGCCTTCACTTGGCAGGAAGTAGCCCATCTGATCGTTTTCCTGAGTGACATATGTCGCATCACCGGAATAGATCAGACCGAGTGCCTTACGGGCATTGACCATGTTATCGATGATTTCATCGGTTACGATTTCCGGACGCATCGTCTTGACGATGTTTTCCAGCCAGCTGTACGCTTCGGCAAGCTGACCTTCATCATCGGTATTCATCGAATAGCCGAGTGCCTTTAAAGCGGTCATGAACTGGTCACGTTCGGAGTCGTATAAATAGATGTCTCCGGCATATTCCGGATCCTGGAAAATATTCCAGCCTTCTTCTTCAAGCTGGTCGAGGCTGATTTTTTCCTTGTCATAGGAGATTCCGACGGTACCCCAGAAATACGGGACAGAGTACTGGTTGCCCGGATCATAAGGCAGATCGCACACCTGATCATCAAGCTGAACGAGTGCTTCATCCACACGTGCCGGATCAAGCGGCATGAGCAGTTCTTCACCGATCATGCGCTGGATCATGTAGTCGGACGGAATCAGGACATCAAAGGATTCATTGTTGGCGACTTTGATATACATCTGTTCGTTGGAATCGAAATTATCCACGACGACAGTTGCGCCGGTGTATTCTTCGAACGCGGCAATCATTTCTTCGGAAATGTATTCACCCGGCAGATAGAGATGTAAAGTCTGACCGGCGTACATCTGCCCGTTTCCTTCCGGACGGAAGAACAGAACAGTCATGCCGACAACCGCAACTAAAGCCCCGATCGCCAGATTGCGGGCGGTGTGTTTATGCGGGCTTGGGACGTAATTCGGATCACTTTCGTGTTTTTCGTTAATCTTCTTGCGGATTACCGGAGTGATATTCACGACAAGCAGTACGATCGTGATCAGCAGTACGAGCAGGGTGGAAATGGCGTTGATCGACGGATTGACACGTTTGGACATCGTGTACACCATGATCGACAGATTTTTAACACCATTGCCCGTCGCAAAATACGAAATGATAAAGTCATCAAAACTCATCGTAAAGGCGATGATTGCGCCGGATACGATACCCGGAACAATTTCCGGCACGATGACTTTTGTCAGAGTCTGGAACGGGGTTGCGCCAAGGTCCATCGCCGCATCCGCGAGGTTCGGGTCAAGCTGGCGCAGTTTCGGAGTCACTGACAACATGACATACGGGATACAGAATGCCACGTGGGCGAGTAATAAAGTGGTAAAACCGCGGTCGATGCGGAACGTGATGAACAGTAACATCAGACCGATGGCGGTGACGATATCCGGGTTCATCATCGGCAGATCGTTGATCTGCTGAACATACGCCTTCGTCAGTTTTTTCGAATACGAAAGACCGATCGCGGTCAGGGTACCGGCAATGGTGGAAATGAATGTTGCGAGAACCGCGATGATAATCGTGACATAAAGGGAATCCATCATGTCATGCGAGTTGAACATCTGTTCATACCAGCGCATCGAGAAGCCGGTAAAATTCGTTAACGATTTGGAGCTGTTAAAGGAGAACACGACCATGAATACGATCGGCAGGTAGAAGAAAATCATGGTCAGGGCGGTAATCAGCGCGCCGGTTGTGCGTTTTTTCTTCATGCTTTGCCCTCCTTCGAACCTTTACGGTCAGCCTTGCGGACAACCGTCATTAATAACATCATGACCATCGCCATAATGACGGAGATTGCCGAACCGAAGTTCCATTCTCCGACGGTGATGAACTGGTTTTCAATGACGTTACCGATCAGGAACCATCCTCCGCCGCCGAGCAGTTTCGGAATGAAGAAAGCCGAGATTGCCGGTAAGAACACGAGCGTAACGCCGGAAATGACACCGGGCAGCGAAAGCGGGAAGATGACGCGCCAGAATGTCTGGAACGGTGAAGCGCCAAGATCGGATGCGGCTTCTTCAAGTGAAGGATCCATTTTGGTCAGTGAAGTATGAATCTGCAGGATCATATACGGCAGGTAGTTATACACCATACCGATCAGGACAGCCGTTTCGGTATACAGAATTTCCGTATGAATGCCAAACCATCCCAGGATGATCGATAACGGACCTCCTTCTGAAAGGATACCGATCCAGGCATACGTACGAACAAGCATGTTGATCCACATTGGCAGGGTGATCATCATGATCATCACATTCTGCATGCGGGCCGAGCAGCGGCTGATCCAGTAGGCAATCGGATAGCCGATTAAAAGACAGAATGCGGTGGTCTTGAGCGCAATGGTCAGTGAGCGCACAAGGATCAGTAAGAAGTCACGGTCAGTAAAGAAGCGGATATAGTTGGCGAGGGTGAAGCGGAACGTGGTCACTTCATTGCCCGGCTGGACAAGGGAGTAGAATACGATCAGCAGCATCGGCATAAGAAGCATGACGGTGCCCCATACCAGATACGGTATGGCCAGACGACGCCACGTCTTCATGAGATGAAGTCCTCTTTTTCCATGACGTGGATATCTTCCGGCGCAAAATCCAGACCGATTTCGGCACCTTCATTGACATACTTCGTTGTATGGACTTTAAATTCACGACCGGTTGTCCAGAATGTGATCGGATAGATTCCGGTCTTGATGTTTTCCGGATCAAAATCGTAAGTAACCGTCAGATTGACGGATTCATCTTCATTATCGAGTTTCCAGCCCTGCGCATTCGCCCAGGTTTTCAGGTCGGTATCGAGCGCAATGGACTCTTCGATTTCATCTTTGGATTTGAAGAAGTCAAACGCGGATACACCCTCGTTTTTCTTCGGATTGCGTACAACCTGCTGGTCCACAACCTGAATCATCTTGGTGATGGAAAGACCCCCGACTGTTGTAAAGGTGATGGAGTAGATGCCGATTTGGCGTTCGAGGTCAGTTTCCACTTTTTCAATGGACAGCTGTTCATCGTTTTCGTCATTCCATGCCTGAGCATCGGCACGGGCAATCAGATCTTTTTCTTCGATACCTTCCATATCTTCGAGGTCAAGATAGAAGCTGTTTCCGGAAATATGGATATGGCCATCATCGTTCTGGTTGGCACTTTCACTCGTGATATGCATATTAACCGTGACATGAGTACCCGGAACAGTTTCGACGATGACTTCGTTAAGCATGCCTTTGAACAGTACGCTTTCAACCGTTCCGTTCAGTTTACCCTGGCCATAAGGAACGAGGTAGATATCTTCCGGACGGATGACGACATCAACCGGTTCGTTGGGACGGAAACCTTTGTCGACACATTCGAAGTCCGTTTCGTCAAAGCGGACGAGTTCATCTTTCACCATGCGTCCCGGAATAATATTGGATTCACCGATGAAGTTTGCGACATAGGCATTCGCCGGTTCGTTGTAGATTTCTGTCGGGGATCCGACCTGCTGGATTTCGCCCTCTTTCATGACGACGATCTTGTCGGACATGGTTAAAGCTTCTTCCTGGTCATGAGTAACGAAAATAAAGGTGATGCCGACTTCCTGCTGGATCCGTTTCAGTTCATACTGCATTTCCTTGCGCAGTTTTAAGTCGAGCGCGCCTAACGGTTCATCAAGAAGCAGTACGTTCGGTTCGTTCACCAGCGCTCTTGCGATCGCCACACGCTGCTGCTGACCACCGGAAAGCTGGGTGATTTCCCTTTTTTCATAACCTTCAAGACCGATCAGCTTTAACATACGCATGACTTTCTGCTCGATGATATCGGTGGATACCTTCTTGATCCGCAGACCGAACGCAATGTTTTCATAGACATTCATGTTCGGGAACAGCGCATACTTCTGGAACACTGTGTTCAGTTCCCGTTTATAGGGTGGAAGTTTGGTGATGTCCTGGTTATCGATGAGGATTTCTCCTTCATCCTGATCCAGGAAGCCGCCGAGAATACGAAGCAGCGTGGTTTTTCCGCAGCCCGAAGGACCCAGCAGGGTGACGAACTCGTTTTCGTAGATGTCCAGGTTAATTCCTTTCAGGATAATCTGATCATCAAAGCTTTTCTGGATGTTGCGAAACTGAATCAGCTTCTTTTTTTCATTTTCCATCCTGATTTCCTTTCTAGAACACCGGTGGTGTCGATACCCATAACAGCTGTGCTTCCCCTTTACCCGCATTGACGATGCGGTGGCTTAGGGATCCGTCAATATAGAACGTCTCCTGGGCATGCACGACTGCACTGGTCTTGTTTTCAAATTCAATCCGGATCACGCCGCGAAGGACGTAGCCGAACTCCTGTCCGTCGTGATTCGAAATCTGATAGGAATGTCCTTTCGGGGGCAGCTTGAGCAGAATCGGCTCCATTCTGTTTTTCTGCGCATTCGGGACAATCCAGCAGATCGTGTACTCCTCCTGTTCGTCGATAAAATAATCCTCTTTGCCGAAGACGATTTTTTCATCGCGTTCCTCCTGGAAAAACTCGGACAGGTTGGTCCCGAGTGCTTCCAGTACATCTTCTAAAGTCGAAATGGACGGCGAAGTCAGATTGCGTTCGAGCTGCGAAAGAAAACCTTTAGTCAGCTCGCTGCGACTTGCCAGTTCTTCGAGCGTTAATCCGCTAGTTTTGCGGAGCTTCTTTATCTTTGCGCCGATATCCATATTGTCCTCCGTTTAGTATTTGTAAACAAGAAAGAATCTTTAAATAAACGCATGTTAATTATAGAGAAATTGACTTTCAGATCAATTCAAAGTTTTTGATAACGCTAAAATCTTACAAAAATATCAAATTTACTCTTCTTTTATCCTTGCGCATAGAAAATCGGTTAGAATACCTCCGTTCTTCTATGGAGATATAAATATGAATAAAACACTTTTCGAACTGAATATTGTCCGAGGAATGATCATCGGACTTGCCAATATCATCCCGGGCGTTTCCGGCGGAACGATGATGGTGGCGATGGGCATTTACGACCAGCTCATCCATTCCATCACCCATCTGTTCTCGCAGTTTAAAAAGTCATTCCAGTTGCTGCTTCCGATTTTCATCGGAATCGCTCTTGCGGTGGTCATCCTTGCCAAACTGTTTGACTTCCTGCTGATTCATGCGCCGATCGCAACGAATCTCGGGTTCTGCGGACTGATTCTCGGATCGCTCCCGCCGATTCTCAATAACGTAAAACACAAAGGCTTTAATGCCTCTCACGGAATCAGCTTCGGCATTTTCTTTGCGATTGTCATTCTTGGCGCCCTCTTTTCGAGTGCAAGCGGCAGCGAAGCCAAGCTGACTTTAAGCCTTGGCGGCATCTTCATGCTGTTTATCGTCGGTGTCATTGCGGCGGCAACTATGGTCATTCCGGGGGTATCCGGATCGATGATGCTCATGCTGATGGGCTACTATCAGCCGATCATCTCGCTGGTTTCCACCATGATCGATTCCCTGATCCATTTCAATTTCAGTGAACTCTGGCACTGCATCCTGCTCGCCATCCCGTTCGGGATCGGCATGATCGTCGGAATTTTTGCGATCGCCAAACTCATTGAATGGGTATTAAAACGCTGGAAGCTTCATACTTACTGGGGAATTCTCGGTCTGATCCTCGCAAGTCCGATTGCGATTCTCATACAGACCAACTGGGCTTCCTTCAGCCTGTGGCAGTTAGTCATCGGCATCGTCGCTTTTGCGGGATGTGCCTATGTTCCGAAACTGCTGATGAAAATGGAAGTTTAGTTCCATCTGTTTTCACCGTTCTTGATCGAACCTAAAAAAGCCATTCTGACTGTATCGATCGTCAGAATGGCTTTTTATATGATGTGTTTGTTGATTGTCTGTTCTGTTTTTTATACTGATCTGTTTCCTTTACGAATACGGATGCACAATCCGCATTTCGAGGTAGTAGCGTTCCGGATGGTGGTAGCGTTTAAGGATTTCTTTTTCAATTTCTTCCTTATCGCGCGTTTCTTCAAACGGGACAACGAGATCAAAGAAGATATGAAGATGCTTTTCATCCGGATCCTGCTCGAGACGGAAATCCTGCAGATTCCATTGTGGATCGATCTGCTTGATAATCGATTTTGTGCGCATTTCAAGATGCTGGGTCGTCTCATCATTGAGCAGAACCGGATCGACATGAGTAACGAGTTCAATATTCATATCCTTTGCGACAATCCGTTCCAAACGGTCGACTTCGGAGTGGACGTCCATTAAATCGAGAGTGCCATCCACTTCGACATGGGCAGTGGCATAGGTGTATTTCGGACCATAGGTATGAACCGCAATATCATGCACATCGAGGACCATCGGACTGCTTTTGAGAATCTCTTCAATGCGTCCGATCACTTTGGCATCCGGTGCCTGTCCGAGCAGCGAACTGATGACTTCCTTTAATAAGCCCCATGCCGAATAGAAGATAATGCCGGAAACGACTACACCGACAATTCCGTCAAGATCATAGTGCAGAAGCGGGGAGAGCAGTGTGGATATCAGAACCAGAGAAGTTCCCATCATGTCATTGCGTGAGTCAATCGCATTGGCTTCCAGAAGATCCGACTGATACGCCACACCATACCGGTGGTTGTAACGGTACATGTAGAACTTGGTCAGAATCGAAAGCACCAGTACGATGACAGCCGCCCATTCAAAATGAACAGGACCCGGGTTGAGGATTTTTTCAACCGACTGTCTGAGCATATCGATACCGAGATAGACGATGACCATGCCCATGAACAGTGCCGCAATCGTTTCGGTACGGCCATGACCATAGGGGTGTTCCTTGTCCGCCGGTTTTTCCGCCATACGGAAGGAGAAAATCGAAACGATGTTGGACATCGAGTCGGTTAAGTTGTTGATGGCATCTCCTTTGATTGCGACTGATCCGACCAGATGACCGATCGTAAATTTCGCCGCAAACAGAAAGACGTTGAGCGCAATTCCGACATAGCCTAAAAGCTTACAGATCGCATAGCGCTTCGTGTTTATATCTTTTTCATCCTGATTTATAAAACGTGAAACGAGAAACGAAATCATAATTTCACCTGCATTCTTCAAAAATAGTTATCGCAAAGCAGCGATTCATTCTTCGAATCGTGAATCTCTGCTTTACTGAAACTCAATCTTACCAAGCCTCGATGAAAATGTCCTCTTTAAGGCTGATGTACGGAATACATTTCTCTATAAATCCGCAAAAAGAGGAAACTGCCCGATAGCCGCGGTCTGGTGAGCCCGCATCATTATTTTGTCTACAT
>JBJEFF010000059.1:0-13109 GCA_051873775.1 Allobaculum sp.
ATTCAGAATTCATTGAAGCCCTCAATGCAGCAGACAATTCAGCTGAATCAAAAAATTAATTAAACAGAAAATAGGTAAATGATCTGATAAGAAATTCATTGAATAGGAGAATGATGATGATCGACGAAAACAATACTGTTCATGAAACAGAAACCCCCGAAACTCAGGAAGTTGAAAAACCGGAAGTAACGGTTGAACCAGTCGTAGCAGAAGAACCGAAAACAGCTTCCGAGGACACTCCTCAAGCGCCTGAAGAAAAAGTAAATGAAAAAGACGTACGTGCTGCTGCCATTGATGAAATGGAAAAAGCAAGCCAGAAAGCTCTCGATGCGATGCGCGAGAACGGAAATGAAAAAAATGAAGAAGTCGTGGATGAAGCTCAGGCAGAACTCGATTCCATCTTTGCGGATTTCAAAAAATGGCTGAACGATAATGCACAGCCGGATCATGTAAAAGAAGAAATGAAAAATGTCGGCGACAAAGTCGCTAGCCTTCTTGAAAAAACACGTGAAACCGTGATCACAGTATCCAACAGTGAACAGTTTAAGAAGACCATGGAATCCGGACGCGAATTTATCTTAGGTACCGGTGCCATGATCGCTGATGGTCTGCAGTACGGTTATGACAAACTGATGGAAATCCCTCAGTTTAAATCCGCTGCTGACTGTGTTGACGGACGTGTCGCTGAATTACGTCACAGTGAAAAACTGAAAAACCTCGTGAACAAATCCGAGGAAAGGCTCAACAACTTAAACAATGCAATTTTCTCCGGTCTGAAATCTTTCTTTGAACCGGAAGAGAAGAAAAAAGAAGAACCGGAAGAAGATTTACCGGATCTGCCAGAAGAATAGAAATAAATAGTTACGATAAGGAATAATAAGAGGAATAGACAAGATGAAAAGAATTACGATTTATGACGTTGCCAAGGAAGCAGACGTATCACTCGCTACTGTATCACGTGTAATTAACGACTCCAGCGTGGTCCGCGAAGACACCCGTCAGCGTGTTCAGGAAGTTATTGAACGTCTTGGCTACAAACCGAATGCGGTTGCTCAGGGTCTCGCATTATCGAAAACAACTACAGTTTCGATTGTCATGTCCGAAAAACTGCTTGCTTACAATGCGAAAATCCTCAATGGTCTGATGGATGTTGCCAATATCTATCATTACAACGTAATGTTCCATACCACTTCCAAAGGCATTTCCAAAATGCAGGATGTTATTGAATCCATCATCAAATCCAGAGTAGACGGTGTCATCATTTTCAATGACAACTTCTCCGAAGAAGAAATGGATGTACTTAATGAATATAAGATCCCGATGGTGATTGTCGGAAGCAAGCTTGAAGGCGAACGTCATGATCATGTCGGTAATGTCTATGTAGATATGGAACACCTCTGCCATGATCTCGTTGAACAGTACTTCGAAAAAGGAATTGATGATATCGCATTAGTTGAAGACAAACTGAACCTCTCCATGATGCGTCAGCTGAAATCCGGTGTAGAACAGGCTTATCAGGAAGCAGGTAAGGAATTTGATAACTACCTGTCTTATAACGATACCTATAAGACAAGCTACCAGTTCTTCAGCGAATACTTCAAAGAGCATAAACCTGCTAAACTGAACATCGCATTCCGTGATTCTCAGGCCATCGCCATTCTGAACGCTGCTCGTGAACATGGCTATAACGTGCCGGAAGATCTTGAAATCGTAACTATCCTCGATTCCAAATATTTACCAATGATGCGTCCTGCAATCTCTGCCTATAACATCCCGGATTATGACATGGGTGCCCTGGCAATGAGAATGCTGACGAAGATGCTCATGAACAACGATGAAAAAGGTGTTGAAAAAGTCATCGAAATTCAGGCAGCTCCGATCGTACGCGATTCTACAAACTAGTTATTTGATTCGAAACTGAAACCTCGTCAGCGACGAGGTTTTCTTTTGGAAGGAAAAAGCTTCATTGTTAGAAACGATTCTTTTAAACCGGCAATCTTGTCAGCTAAAAAGACGAATCTTTGAGGAAGCTGGTATAAAATAGAGACATGGAAATTATATTTAATCAGATGAATGAGTCTGCCCCTGACCATGATTACGAAAAAGACTATCAGACGATCATGGAAAAAGCGGGCAAACTTTTAAACCGGACTTCGGATTTAGTCTGCTCCGTGATTTTCTGCGATCCGGAACAGATTCATGAAATAAACCGCGACTACCGCCATGTTGATCGTCCGACAGATGTCATCTCGTTTGCCATGCAGGATGATGACAGCAATATCCTGATCGAAGAAGAAGAGAATGAACTAGGAGATATCTTTATCAATACACAGGCAATCATCGACCAGGCGAAAGAATACGGCCATTCGACCAGACGGGAATCGTGCTTTTTATTCTGTCATGGCCTTCTGCATCTGCTTGGTTATGACCACATGACCCCTGAAGACGAAAAGGAAATGTTCGGCTTGCAGAAGGAAATTCTCGATGGCGTGGCTGAAAGGTAGATTTATCTACGCCTTTAAAGGACTGAAGGCAGGTGTTCTGCACGACCGTTCGATCCGCATTCATGTTATCTTTGCGGTCCTCGTGATCATTGTCGGCTTTATCTTCGGGTTAAACCTTCGAGAATGGCTCTGGGTGCTGCTGGCCATTGCTCTTGTGCTTTCGGCTGAAATCTTTAACTCAGCCATTGAACACACAGTGGATTACATTTCACTCGATCGCAATCCGCAGGCGGGCTTGGTCAAGGATCTTGCGGCGGCATCGGTGTTTGTCATCAGTATTTTTGCTTTAATCGTCGGACTTGTCATTTTCGGAACGCACGTATTCAGTGTGCTTGAAAGAATTTTTTGTTAGGATAGGAATCCGACCGACTCGCTAGCCCATTGCGTGAAGATGCGGGTACTTGTCTGAACAATAGAAGGGAACTTTACATGGAACCATTTAAATCAGGTGTGATCGCTATCGTCGGTCGTCCGAATGCGGGTAAATCGACACTGCTCAACGCCCTGTTAAAAGAAAAAATCGCGATTATGTCCGATAAACCGAACACAACGCGCAATAATATTGCCGGTATCCTGACCAATGAAGATACCCAGTATGTCTTTATGGATACTCCGGGTATTCATAAACCTCAGCAGGAACTCGGCCGTGTGTTAAACAAGAATGCATATATTGCCATGGAAGATGCAGATGTCATCGGCTGGATCGTCGATGTAACACAGTCTTTCGGAAGCGGAGATGAATTCATTCTCAACCGTCTGAAAGAGCTGCATACTCCTGTTGTTCTGCTGCTCAACAAAGTCGATAAACTGAACAAGGAAAAACTGCTCAAGCGGCTGATGTACTGGTCCAAACTTTATGACTTTGCCGAAATCGTACCACTGTCTGCACTGAAAAAGGAAAACCTCGATGAAGTGCTTGCGGTATTCAGAAATTATATCCCGGAAGGTATGCCATTATATCCGGCTGAAATGAAGAGTGACCACGGCCTGACTTTCCAGCTTTCTGAAATTGTCCGTGAAAAAGTGCTTCAGAAAACCCATGAGGAAATTCCGCATTCCGTTGCGGTTGTCCTAGAAAGCATGCAGGAAACAGACGGGAAGGTTTATCTGTCATTTATTATCGTTGTTGACCGTGATTCCCAGAAAGGTATTCTGATCGGGAAAGGCGGGGACATGATCCGTGATATCCGTATGAGCGCCCAGAAGGAAATCAAGGAAAAACTCGGAAAACCAGTCAATATGGAACTGTATGTACGTACTGAAAAGAACTGGCGGAACCGCGAGGCGAAAATCAAGGAATTCGGTCTGGATGAATTATCCGAATAATCCGCTGATTTTTCTGCTTTCAAAATGAAGAGACTGAAATCCTGCAGATGATTTTATCTTTGAAACGAAGATCCGAAATTGAATCCGGACCAGGAGAATCATTATGGAACGTGTCGATCTGATTAACGAACAGTATCCTAAAGATGAAAATGGCGAATCGAGAGTAACCGGACTTGTTCTGTCGGTTCATGATTACCGTGAACATGATGGGATTATTCATCTTGCTACTCCGGAACGCATCTACAGTTTTGTTGCACGCGGCATTCAGCGGGAAACGTCGAAAAACAGACGGCTTGCGATGCCGGCATCGAAAGTTCAGCTGCTCTATGATCCGCAGTACTCCAAGGACATGCTGTTTCTGATACGGGGATCTGTCGAAAAACAGTACTGGAAAATCAGCGAATCGCTTGAACTGCAGTCTTTAAATGCGATTATCGTTTCACTGATTGAACGTCATGGCATTACCCCGACAATCTATGAATATCTTGAAGAAATGTGGAAGGCAAGCGATGAAGAAAACCTATCCTTGATGCTGTTATACGGATGTCTGATTGTCTGCGAAATCTTAAAAAGAACGGGAACGATTATGGATGTCGATGAATGCGTATCATGCGGGTCAACTTCGAGAATCGCCGGAATTTCAATGGGACAGGGTGGGTTTGTCTGTATGGATCATCTCCATCCGGAACTCGGCGATCAGATCTGGCCGAAAGAAAAGCTGCGCCAGTTACGCTGGCTGATCAAAGCCCCGCATGCCAAAATTGATGCCCTCAAGCAGATGCCGTGGGACTGGGAGCTGTTTGTGTATCTGCTTGACTGGTATGTCTATACCAGTGATGCCAACATTAAAAGTCTCTCTTTTCTCAAGACCATACTCAATATGCAATAAATGCAGGACTCCGCAAAGAATCCTGCATTTTTCAGTCTGATGATTATTTAGAATTCGGCGTCTTCGTCGACGGATTTTGCCTGAAGAGCGGCTTCGATTTTTTCACAGTCCGGATCGATATAAATGGTCTGGTAAGATTTCATCGTCACAAATCCCGGTCCTTTTTTCGGGACTTTTTTCAGGTTGGAAATCTGGGTGTAGTCAATCGGAACACTTGAAGAATGACGACCTTTCGAGAAATAGGCAGCAAGATTTGCGGCAAACCGGATCTGGTTCTCCGTCGGGTTGTCACTCTGCAGGACGACATGGGAACCATGATAATCTTTAACATGGAACCACAGATCCTTACGTCTTGCCAGAGACCAGGTGATAAACTGATTCTGCAGATTGTTTTTTCCTGCGTAAATCATCGCATCACCCATCTGAATCTGCACAATGTTCGGCAGTTTCTTGCGTTTCTGTCTTGCACTCGGATTTTTCAGACGGACAAGATGTCTGCCGGCAAGCTCCTGACGGATTTCAAGAACGTCATCGGCACTGCAGTAATCGAGCTGATCTTTCAGCGTTGAGAAGTATTCGAGCTGGTTTTCGCATTCTTCAACCTGTTCGCCGAGAATTTCGATACCGCGTTTGAGCTTGTGGTACTTTTTATAGTAAAGATTGGCATTATCCTTTAAGGAATAACGCATATCAATCGGGATCTCTAGCGTTACGTTTTCATCTTCGAAAGAAGGCAGTTCCATCACCGGCTTCTTGTCGAGATAAAGATAGGCGAACAGAACATCCCCATATTGGCGGTAGCGGTCATAGTCCATAGACTCTTCAAGTGATTCCTGCAGACGAGGAAGTTTCTTGGAGAGTTTTTTAATTTCACGATCCACAGCTTTAAAAACATCTCCGCACTGCAGCGCAATCCGGTTTCTGGTCTCATCCGCTTCAAAGAGCTCTTCAATCCCCTCCATTAAAGGACGTCTTGTCATCGGCTCTTTGAGATAAGTCAGTTCCAGACAATGGAATTCCTTGGCATAGCAGTACAGTGAATCAGATGAATAGAGCTCATCCATAATGTTTTCATAGCTCTGACCCTGATTTAAACGATATAGAAATTCGCGTGAGAGTGTCGGGGAAAAGCCTTCGATCTGGCTGACCAGACTTTTGTCAAGATCCAGTTCTCCGGGATGGAGCGGATGATAGCGGTCCGGTTTTTCCGGCAGTGTATAAACGGCGCCCGGATGGAGCAGTCTTTTGGAGTTTTCAAAAACAGGGATCCGTTTGAGGCAGTCTACAATCATCCCGGTGGAAGAATCGACGAGAATGAGGTTGGCGTATTTGCCCATCATTTCGGCATAGAGATCATATTCAACACGGTCTGACAGTTCATTGGAAGTACTGATATGGAACCGGACGATCCGGTCAAAACCGATCTGCTCAATTTCGGTAATATAGCCCTGTGAGATGCGCTTGCGCAGCATCATCACAAAACTGGTCGGATTGGGGAGCGGCTCTTTATTCTCATGGCAGAGATAGAAACGGCAGGTATTGGAATGGACACTGATGGCCAGACGACTTGAACCATAACCGCTCTTATGTAAATAAAACAGAATTTCCTCATCAGAAAGACACTGGATTTTTCCGATTTTGGCACCGGTCAGCGGTTTGATTTCCGCAACGATGCGACTGAGAAGCATTCCATCAAATGGCATACATTTCACCTCCAGTACCGCTTTACTATACCTTAAAATGTAAAAACCCAAAACTTTACAAATTCAACAAAAAAGATCATAGTAGAGTCTCCTTCCACAAAATCATGACGGATACGTTATGATGGAACTATAAACTAGCTCGCATTGATTGATTTGTGATGCAGTAAAGCACTGAAAGTGAATCATTGAAAACAGATTATGAAGGAGGAGATTACGATGAAAAAGGGAAGTATCATTGTTTTAAGCGGACCTTCCGGTGTCGGCAAGGGAACCCTGCGCCATATGCTCGACTATGACAAGATGAATATGGTGAATTCCGTATCCTGGACCACCCGTGACCCGCGTCCAGAAGATGTTGAAGGGGTAACCTATCATTTCGTCAGCCAGGATGAATTTGAAAAGAATGTTAAGGAAGACGGTTTCGTTGAACATGCCGGATTCACCGACCATGCTTACGGAACTCCGAAAAAGGAACTTGAAGAAAAACTGGATGCCGGCAAGAATGTCATGCTGGAAATCGAAGTCCAGGGCGCCTTACAGGTCATGGAAAAATATCCGGAAGCACTGTCCATCTTCATTCTGCCGCCTTCTGTTGAAGAACTTGAAAAACGTCTGGTCGGCCGTAAAACGGAAGATGAAAAAGCGATCCGTCAGCGACTCGAAACCGCAAAAGAAGAACTGAGGTTTCAGGATCGTTACCGTTTCCGTGTAGTCAACGACGATCTTGACCGCGCAGCAGGCGAAATTGCCCAGATCATCGCCGAAAATGCACCGACAAACGAAAAGTAAAGCAAAAATGACGGTTATGTGCTGAGTTTGTCGGGCGTCTGTACTTGAAGGATAATTTGTCAAGTGTTAAACTAGTTCTAGCATCTATCCTAAGGGAGCGGAATTCCGCTCCCTTAGATTTTGTTCGGAGATCTGTTTTTAAGCATGAAATGAAAAATGACCTCGGTTTCCGGATATGATTAGATGCATAAGACGATGTAAAAAAGCATTGATCACAGAAAGGAGTTATCCATATTTGACTCAGAATATGGATCGAACTGAATGGATAATCTGAAAAGTTGGATCATACCACTGCTGGAGTCGCAAGGCTGCACTTTATATGATCTTGAATGGGACACAAAGATGAAGCCGCCAGTCCTCCGCGTAATGATTGACCGTGATGAAGGCGGAGTTGATCTCGATCTCTGCGCGTCCTGTTCGGAATTAATCTCTGAAAAACTGGATGAATTAGACGCCATTAATGAGGAGTACATGCTTGAAGTCTGCTCACCGGGTGCGGAAAGAGAACTGAGAAATGAAACTCAGCTTTTAGCTCAGGTCGGCAAATATGTAACCGTTGCTCTTAAAGAAGCACAGAACGGGTTTCATGAAGTGCTCGCCAAACTGGATTCTGTCGATGATGAAGCAATCCACGTCAGCTTCTTTATTAAAGGACGTCCGAAAAAGCTTGATATCACCCGCGATAATATCGCACTGATCAAAAGCGCTGTAAAAGTATAAGACAAACTAAATATATAGAGGAAATTATGCCTAGAAAAGGAACGAATAGTAAAAAGAAAGCCGGAAACGCTCAGGAAGCATTCCTGGAGATCGGCGGTTTCCACAATCTTTCTAAAGAAGTTATTGAAGACGCTCTGTCCTACGCAATCGAAAAAGCGTACCGCAAACGTCACAATTCTGACGGAGCACGTATCCGTACGGTTGTTGATGAAAAAGGTCAGATCCGCGCTTACCGTTTATGGGATGTCGTGGAAGAAGTTGAAGATCCGGATTATCAGCTGGATGTAGAAGAAGCAAAAGATATTACTCCGAACCCGGTTGTCGGTCAGGTTCTTGAAGAAGAAACTGAAATTGACAACTTTGTCCGTGGTGATATTTCCACTGTCAAGAGTGTCATGTTCCAGCGCATTAAAGACGCTGAACGCAAGGAAGTCATCGATAAATTCTCCGACTGTGTCGGCGATATGGTGACTGGTATTGTCCAGTCTGTTGAAGACCGCTTTGTCATGGTCCGCTTAGGTGCAGATGTTAACGGTGAAATGCAGCCGGGTGCGACTGATGCGATCATGAGAAGATCCGACATGATCCCTGGCGAAAACTACTATGCCGGACAGTTATTAAAAGTTGTCATTACCAATGTGGATAAAGAAGCTAAAGGTGCGATCGTCATGGTCAGCCGTTCTTCCACAGAATTAATCAAACGTCTGTTTGAAAAAGAAGTTCTCGAAATCTATCAGGGAACTGTAGAAATCAAAGCAATTTCCCGCGATGCCGGACAGCGTGCCAAAATGGCAGTTGTCTCCAACCGCGACAATATCGACCCGATCGGTGCCTGCATCGGACCGGGCGGAAGCCGTGTCCGCGCCATCAGTGAAGAACTGAACGGTGAAAAGATCGACATCTTCAAATGGTCAGATGACCTGCAGGAATTCGTAGCCAATGCACTTGCTCCGGCACAGGGCATTGAAGTCTTCCTTGCTGAAGATGCACCGGAAGTTGCGACTCCGGATCGCCCGCGCCGTCTCGGCCGTGATGGTAAAGTCCGTGAAAACCACCAGAAATCTCTGGTTGCAGCTGTACCGGAAAATCAGCTTTCCCTGGCAATCGGCCGTCGTGGTCAGAATGCGAAACTCGCTTTCCATTTAACAGGACATCATATCGATATCCGCTCTCAGGAAGATCTCGATTCCATGGGTATCGACTGGCGCGCATTAGTTGATAAGCTGCACAATGAATATGAAACGAAAAAGTCCGAAGAACGTGCATACAAACAGCAGCAGCGTATCGAAGAATTACGTAATTCTTCCGGAACCATGGCTGTAATGCCGGATCTCAATGAATTTGAAGAAGGCGAAGAATTCAACGAAGAAGATGCATTAGCATCCCAGACTCCGGCTGAAGAAACTAAACAGCCAGAAGCGAAAGAAACTGTTCCAGCTGAAACTGAAACGGTCGAAACTCCTGCACCTGTTGAAACAGAACCTGCTCCAGTCAGCGAACCGGAAGACAATCCGGAAGAAACTGAAATGGAAGCAGCTGCACGTATCGCCAAAGAAAACCGCCGTTCCTTAGCAGAACGCCGTACTTCCTACGTTTCAAAATTCGAATCTGCAGAACCGGCTAAAGCTGAACCTGCAAAACCGGCGAAACCTTCCAAAGCCAAAGAAGAAACCAAGAAGGAAGAACGACGCATTGAGAAGAAAAAACCGACATTCAACACGATGCACCCGATCTATACGGAAGATGAACTTGAAGAGATCGAAAATGAAGAGATCGAAGAAGAAATGAACGCTTCCTGGAATGAGGACATCGATTACGAAGAATACGATTCTTACTATGATGATGAATACTAGACAGAGGTTCTCCTGATCTGGTAATTGGAAGAAAGGAACTGTATTCCCCATGAGAAAAATTCCAATGCGAAAATGCGTTGTGACTCAAGAACTCTTTCCGAAACAGGAACTCATACGCGTTGTCCGCACCCCTGAAAATGAGGTTGTGGTCGATATAACCGGAAAGAAAAACGGTCATGGCGCCTATATTCAGAAAAGCTTAGAAACTTTAGAGAAAGCTCAGAAAAACAAAGCTTTGGATAAAGCTCTGAAAACGGAGATCCCTAAAGAAGTATATGAAAAGCTGGAGCTGATTATCCGTGCCGGCTGATCAGCTAGTCTCCATGGCATCGCTCTGTGTGAAAACCGGACGTTTTGCCCGCGGAGACGCCCTGCTTCCATCCATTCAGTCACAGAAAGCACTTGTGGTTTTACTTTCTGATGGATGCGGAGCAAATCGTTCGAAAAAAATTCAGGATAAATGTGCGTATTATCAGATCCCGCTCGTGATTGTTTCTGCACTCCGCTTCAACCTGATTTCAGGGAAAGTCCAGGGTGCGGTTGCCATTCTCGATCGCGGATTTGCGAAAAGCATTCTCGAAACAGCGAAAGCTGATCCGGGAATTCAGCTTTTCAACGTTCAGTAATACAGCATCAGAATTTCCCCTCAGGGTGCTTTCTGATTGCATTGAACCCCCAATATGCCAAAGGTAGAGAGACTGATGATGATTGGACCTGTTTTCAATCTGCTCACTCCTTAAATCCTGATTTTCTCTAAAGCGCAGGTGAGTTCTGAACATGAGTTAGCCTAATGATCAGAATTCGGATTCTTTCAAAACGGCTTTGCGGTTCTTGAAGAGTCAGCTTAACGCTTTACTGTACAGAAAAAAGAAGGATGGTGATGAAATGGCTAAGCAGCCAGTTAAAAAGAAACCGGGCAACAACAAGAACCGGTCCAATAGCCGGAACAACAACAACCGGAATAACTACAGTCCTAGACCACGCATCGAGTATCCGAAAGAAATCACTTACTCTTTGCCAATCACAATCGGTGAACTTGCCGAACTGATGAAACGGAATTCTTCCGAAATCATCAAGTTCCTGTTCCTGTTAGGCAATATGTCTACAATCAACACAAGTCTGACCGATGATGAGATTGAATTAATCTGCGAAGAATTCAAAGTCACCGCAACAAAAGAAATCGTTGTAGATGAAGACGATATCGAAGAACAGATCGCAAACCGTGTCTTCGACGAAAAAGACCTGAAACCAAGACCACCAGTTGTTACCATCATGGGTCACGTTGACCATGGGAAAACAACTCTGCTCGATACCATCCGTAACGCTCACGTTGTAAAAGGCGAATTCGGTGGTATCACTCAGCATATCGGTGCTTATCAGGCAAGCGTAAACGGCCGTAAGGTTACCTTCCTCGATACTCCGGGACATGAAGCGTTCACTGCTATGCGTGCACGTGGTGCCCAGATTACCGATATCGTTGTCTTAATCGTTGCGGCAGATGATGGTGTTATGCCGCAGACTAAAGAATCCATCGACCATGCACGTGCTGCCGGCGTTCCGATGGTTGTTGCCGTAAACAAAATTGATAAAGCCGGTGCAAATCCGGACCGCGTCATGAGCGAACTCGCTAATGAAGGTGTAATGGCTGAAGAATGGGGCGGGGAAACAATCTTCAACCAGATTTCTGCGCGCAGCGGAGAGGGTGTCGACGATCTGCTCGAATCCCTGTTATTAGTTGCCGATATGCAGGAATTAAAAGCAAACCCGGATGTTCCAGCTTCCGGTACAGTTGTTGAAGCAAAACTGGATAAAGGCCGCGGACCTGTTGCGACCCTGCTCGTTCAGCAGGGTACTCTGCACTCTGGTGACTCTCTTGTTGTCGGAAGTTGCTACGGCCGTATCCGTAAAATGACCAGTGATAAAGGTATGGAACTCAAAAATGCCGGTCCTTCGACTCCAGTCGAAATCATCGGTTTAAATGAAGTGCCTAAAGCCGGCGATGTCTTCATGGTTTACGATTCCTACAAGAAAGCTGCAGAAATCGCTCAGCGCCGTGCCAACAAGCAGATTGAAATGGAACGTTCCCAGACTTCTGCACGTTCTCTTGAAGATATGGCCCGTATGATTTCCGAAGGTGATATGAAGGAAATCAACATCCTCATTAAATCCGATGTTCAGGGTTCTGCCGAAGCAATGAAAGCTTCCATCGAAAAACTGAATGTCGATACAGTTAAAGTGAATGTTATCCGTTCTACCGTCGGAACAATCACCGAATCCGATATCATGCTTGCCAGCGCATCCAACGCCATTATCTACGGATTTAACATTCGCCCGACAGCTGCTGTCCGTAAGAAAGCAGAAGAAGAAGGCGTAGAAATCCGTCTGCACAACATTATCTATAAAGCACTCGAAGAAATCGAAAGTCTGATGAAAGGTCTGCTTGCTCCGGTATTCGAAGAAGTTGTTACCGGTCAGGCTGAAGTCCGCCAGATCTACAAAGCTTCCAAAGTTGGAACGATTGCCGGAAGCTATGTTACAGATGGTGTCATCAAACGTGATTCTTCAGCCCGCTTAATCCGTGATGGTATTGTGATCTACACGGGTAAACTTGGTTCCTTACGTCGTTTCGAAAACGATGCGAAGGAAGTATCTCAGGGATTTGAATGTGGTATGACCATCGAAAATTTCAACGACATTAAAGTCGGCGACGTCATCGAAGCATTCGAAGATCAGGAAGTTAAAAATGACGCTTAAACAGGAAAGAATGGACCAGATCCTCAAGAAGGAAATCAGCCGCATTCTGCAGTTTGAACTCAAAAACCCGAAACTTGGTTTTGTGACGGTCACCGATGTTGAATGCACCCGTGATATGTCCCAGGCAAAAGTCTACGTTTCCTTCCTCGGAAAACAGGAAAGAAACGATGCGGGTATGAAAGTTCTGCGTTCCGCAAAAGGTTTTATCCGCAGTACACTCGCAAAGAACATCAAGGCACGCAAAATGCCGGATCTCATCTTTGTGCAGGATACTTCCTTAGAACAGGGTCGCAAGATTGAAGGTATTATCTCCAGTCTGCCAATACCTAACGAAGGACGCCGCAATGCAGAAGAAGTAGTGGAAGAAGACGAAGAATAACGCTTTTCGCTGATTCTTTGAATTCAAAATTACTTTCATCCGGATCTTAGATCCAGAAACAGAACACAAATCAGCCTCCCAGAATTCGGTTACCCCGAAACTGGGAGGCTTTTTGGATTCCGTAAAAGAAGGGTACAGACGTAAGCGTCAAATAATCGACGTGTATTTTGTATCCGTCCTCCTTGGGATAAT
>JBJEFF010000060.1:0-2548 GCA_051873775.1 Allobaculum sp.
TCTATTCCAAACACCACTTAGTAAACGAGAAAGTTCGTTAACTTAATGACATTGTGACAACACTAAGAAAAAAGCAAAGAATATCTGATTTATGAATTAAGCAGCCAGCTTCGGGTAATGGAATGGACATGTTTATGACGTGCTCTGCACTGACCATGGGCACTACTGGTGTCAAAGACCTGATGAACATCCTAATCGGATAGGATAGAAAATTATTCTATAGAATAAAAATATATCCGAAACTCATTCAATGGCGATATCTAAAGCAATATCCTCATTTTCATCGTGCAAGCCTCTATTTAAGATCGGAGTTTGTTCTGTGTAAATCTTTATTTGCAGGCTGAGTTTTGTAAGAAAGAAATAACGGTGATTCGTTACTGCCCCCCGACAGCACTTAAACTGGTTGTTTTCGGAATTGAAAACTGGTCCGGCATCGTAACTGAAAACGGGTCCATCCAAGTTTGAATTAGATTGCTTGGGGTTCTACGGTGTTCTTCTGTATTCTTCTAGATGTTTGTTCCTTCTGATCCGGATTGATCTTCCGAACTGTTCGATCTTTATTCTGCTTTCTTTCTCTGAATGGTGCATCGATGGAGATAGGAAGGCTTTTCAGTTTGTTTAGACTAATTTATCCGGAATAGAGATGTTTAGAGTTTTGTATCGTTAGTGAAATGTTTATAATATAGAAGATCTGATATTCAAGGAGGAATTATTGAATGGCTAAAAAACCTGTAGTACTGGTTGTCATGGATGGTGTCGGACTTAGCGACAACGTTCTGGGCAATGCAGTTAAAATGGCTTATAAACCACATTTAGATGAACTTTGGGAAAACTGCCCGCATACTGAATTACGAGCTCACGGCTTAGCTGTTGGTCTGCCAACAGATGGTGACATGGGTAACTCTGAAGTAGGACACAACGCAATTGGTTCTGGTCAGATTTATTCTCAGGGTGCTAAACTGGTTAACGAAAACATCGAATCCAAAGAAATTTTCAATTCTGCAGCTTGGAAAGAATTAGTACAGAACGTAAAAGATCATCATTCTACATTACATTTCCTGGGCTTACTGTCTGACGGAAACGTACACTCTCATATCAATCATTTAAAAGCTTTAATCGAAGAGGCTAAAGCTGAAGGTGTAGAAAGAGTTCGCGTTCACGCATTATTGGATGGTCGTGACGTACCTGAAACTTCTGCACTGAAATATGTAGATGAAATCGAAGACTTCATGAACGGACTCAATGATGATCACTTCGACGCACAGATTGCTTCCGGAGGCGGACGTATGCAGATCACTATGGACCGTTACGAAGCAAACTGGCCAATGGTTGAAGAAGGCTGGAAAATCCATGTTCGCGGTCTTGGCAGACAGTTCAAGACTGCTACTGAAGCAATCGAAACTTACCGTAAAGAAACTGGCGTAGTTGACCAGGATCTCCCGGGATTTGTATTAGTTGATGACAACGGTAATCCTAAGGGAACGATCGATGATAACGACTCTGTTATCCTTTTCAACTTCCGTGGTGACCGTGCTCAGGAAATCTCCCTCGCATTCGACGGCGACGAAACTTTCGACAAATTCGACCGTGTCAAAGTTCCAAATGTAAAATTTGCCGGCATGCTTCAGTATGATGCAGATGCACAGATTCCTAAACATTACTTAACTGAACCACCAAAAATCCACTACACATTAACTGAACAGTTAGTTGCGGCTGGTATCAGCGAATACGCTATTTCTGAAACTCAGAAATATGGTCACGTAACTTACTTCTGGAATGGTAACCGTTCTGCTAAATTCGACGAAAAACTCGAAGAATATGTAGAAATCGAATCCGACGTTATTCCATTCGAACAGCGTCCATGGATGAAATCTGCTGAAATCACAGACAAACTGTGCGAAGCGATCCGTTCCGGTAAATACGACTTCTTAAGAACCAACTATCCTAACGGTGACATGGTTGGTCATACAGGAAGCCTTGAAGCTACTGTAATCGGTGTTGAATCCGTTGACCTGGCTTTAGGACGCGTAATCCAGGCTGTTAAAGATGTTGATGGTGTTCTGTTGATCACTGCTGACCACGGTAATGCCGATGAAATGTATGAAAAACAGAAAAAACCGGGAGCTCCTTTAAAAGCAAAAACTTCCCACACACTCAACCGTGTTCCATTCATCGTTTACAACTATCCATGCACTCTCAAACACGACGACGATTTAGGTTTATCCAACATCGCTGCTACTGTTTGCCAGATTCTGGGCGTTGAACCTAACGAACACTGGAGAGATACAATTATCGAAACTGTTGAATAGTCATTATTCAGTTGTCCAATCATGAATTCCGACTCTGAAAGAGTCTTATTCTGAATTGTTTAATCAGTACGCCATTTCTTCTGTGATGGAAGAATGGCGTACTTTTTGTTTTATTTGCTCGTTATTTTCGTTTTACTCCGGTTGATCAATTACTGGTCGTTATATTGGCGGTTTATCAATCGCTGTTTGTAAGCGTCAAATAATCGACGTGTATTTTGTATCCGTCCTCCTTGGGATAA
>JBJEFF010000061.1:0-2525 GCA_051873775.1 Allobaculum sp.
TGAACTTCTTCAAAAGTTAGAACTGCTTCCCGCTCCTGAAGTAGTCAAAAAGAAGCGAGGCAGACCGCCAAAAAAACCGACTATAGTCTAGTCGGTTGGGAAAGTTCTATTCAATATAAATATGGATTTGATCGATGAGTCTGTGTCTATGCTCACCGTAGGAATCATCAAGCCTGAGAAGTGGTCTGATGGCTTCCGGAGCCGGAACTGCGGGTGTTGCGGTGATTACCGTTCGAACGACGATTCAATCCGGAACTGTGTTTGCGGTTATTCGAGGCACCCTTCTGTGTCGAACTGTTGCGGGAGCGATTAGACTGCTGGCGGTTACCGTTATTCGCCGACTGGCGACTGCGATTCTGTCCGTTTGAACGATTGCGGTTCTGACTGGATGATCCGGCATGATGTTCAGTTGCCGTAGCACTCGTCTGTCCTTCAGACATATGGATCTGTACATTTGACACATCCGCTTTCATGTTTTGTTTGCGGGTGTTTTCTTTTGGCGGACGGTTTCCGGATTTGTAGCTCCGGTTATTCGGTCGCTGTTTTGCATACGCACCGGATCTGTTTTTCTGGTTCGGTTTACGGGAAGCATTTTTATTTGAGCGACGTTTAGGTGCACAATTTCGGGTCGGAGTTTCTTCTTCGATATGATCGAGCATCCAGTAGTCTTCAACGATCTGATCGCGGTTGGCGATCGTCATCGAGAACATGTTATCGAGTTCACGTTCAAATTTTGCGACCGTTTCATCCTGGATCATCTTCTTCAGAGATGATTCGGTTTTTAAACCCGGAAGATCACGCAGCTCCGGTCTGGTCTGCCGGCTGGGCCCCTCATTTCGGTTCAGGCCGGATTTCGATTTTGACGAATTTAGTTTTCCGTCAGCCTGACGTTTTTGCTTACTGCCCGTATTTTTATATTCATCATAAACACGCGGTTTGCGGTTTGAATTTTTAAAGTCTGGTGAAGTATTCATGCGGTTTCGGGCAATGTTGAGATCAATCGCATACGGTTTTAAAGTCGAGACGATCTGATCAGCATCGAAGTTACATTCAAACTGCTTAAGATTAAAGCCCTGTTCAAAACAGTCTTCAAGATCGAGATCAGTGCGGATCTTACCTAAGGTGTAACAGATCTCCGCCATCTCTCTGGCAGACTTGCGCTCTGCCGTTGCTTTTTTGGTCAGTGCCGTATATGGGGAGACATAAATGCCCCACGAACGCCATAAGCGGTTGAGGTTCTTCCGTTCATTTTTCGTGCTTGCCTTATCCACATCGCGATACAGATCCGCCAGACATTTATAATGGGCGGCAAGTTTGATCGAACGGCTTTCACCCATTCCCGAAACACCCGGAATATTATCGGACGTATCGCCGAACAGGCATTTAATCATTGGAACGGATTCCGGATGATATCCGAATTCTTTTTTCAGCACATTGCGGTCAATCAGGACCACACGCGATGGCAGGCACTGCGGCATATGATGGATCTTGCGCCATTCCTTGACTTTCTTGAGATCCGCCATGCCATACCAGATCTTGATCTGATCATTGATCAGCTGGAAGTAGTCTTTATCACGGGTATAGATGCGCACCGGAATCTGCGGACTCATCTTTCGGGCAATCGTTCCCGCAAAGTCATCCGCTTCATAGCGTGAATCGCGGACCTGGCTGATGCCGAGCTGTTCGCATAAATCATAAGCGAGTTCAAACTGCTGGCGCAGCGGTGTCGGTGTACTCTGACGGTTGGATTTATATAAGGGCCAGAGTTCGCGGCGGAAGGTGTTGCGTCCGGCATCCCAGCACACGACTAAGTGAGAAGGACGCTGAAACGTCATTATGGTAAATAAGGTATGGAAGAACAGTTCCAGGGCATTGCAGTAATGACCATTCCCGTCATTCTTCAGCAGTTCCGGGTACAGTTCTTCTTTCTTTTCATCGTCTTTTTCTTTACGGATCGCACGCGGCAGTGATGCATAGTAGCTTGTTGCGAGCAGTGACGACCCATCGACAATCAGCAGAAATGTTTTTCGATTGTTGTTCACTGTAAATCTATCTCCTGAATCTAATTGACAATCGCACTCATCCTAAGAAAAGCATTCGAAAACAAGTCGGGAGATCTCCCCGAGTCGCACGACAGAGATCGGCTGCCGGCTTTTGGTATTTTTCCAGTTAAACGTAATGCTTTTGAGAGGGATTGCGTATAAAGTCCTGTGACTTTGATTCAGTCCCGCTGATTCAGTACCGATTTGAACTTCAAGAATTCTGTGACTTCTTCTTTATTATGAAAAGCTGTGCTTTGCTTCATGCATTCCCTGTTTTATACAGGCCATAAGGGTGATGCCGTTCTGGCATTCGTGAGTCAGTGAAGTAGCTTTGCGCTTGAAAAGAAATGGATCAAAGTATGTCGGGAAGAATCCGAAAAAATTATCCCGATTTTAAACACCTTTTAAATTTCCCTGAATTTCTTTCTGCATTTTTAATGGTACTGATTTGTCTGATCGAATTGATCTTTCAATCTCTTCTCA
>JBJEFF010000062.1:0-2506 GCA_051873775.1 Allobaculum sp.
GATCATTAAATTTCTGGAAGAAGTTGCGGAAATTCTGGAATAGTCCCTCCACAGCATCCTTAAAACCTAGTTTTTCTGGAAACTTCCTGAGTGAATGACTTCTTCATTATCAAAAAGTGTGACAAGTCACAAAAAATGGTAATGAGAATTGAAAAAAGACAGCATGTACTTCAACCGGAATAAGGCTGAAGTGACGATGCTGTCTTTTTGGCTGCTGCTGATACAGGAGAAATCAGAGTGAAGGTTTAGAGGATTGCTTCGGCTACGCCAATCAGCAGCGGTAAGGTGACCAGGCACATGATGGTCGTCATGCAAACCTGTTCGACCGCACTGTGATAGTCCTTGCTATAAGTCTGGGCGAATATGGCAACGTTTGTTCCGACCGGGCAGGCTGCCGCAATGAGGATAGCCATTTTGACATCCACTGTGCCAAACGGAATCACTTTGAAAACGAGTAATGTTACCAGAGGAACGATGACAAGACGTGCAAGGGAAACCATATAAATACTTTTTTTCTTTAACATTGCCACCAGATCTGACTGTGCGAGATAGACACCGGACACAATCATCGCAAGTGGAGTATTTAGTCCGCTGATTAAACTGAATACTGTGGTGACCATGAAAGGCATCGGAATCTGAAAGGCGAAAACACAGAGACCGATGACAACGGAGATTGCAATTGGATTAGTGACAATTTTTTTCGGCTTAATGACGGAGATATCATTCGTCATCACAAACACACCGTAAGTCCACTGCAGGATGTTGATCATGATGATCATCATCGAAATATAGAAAACCGCTTTTGATCCTAAAGTTGCTTCGACAAGCGGAATCCCGATAAAGCCGGCATTGGAGAATGAACTGCTGAAATTTGCTACACCATCCTTGCCGAACAGAAGATGTGAAATGACGATAGCGACAAACATGCAGACTGCTGAAATGATCGTTGAGTGAAGCAGAACTTCAATATTTTCCGCACTGTTCTCGATCATGAAGTTTTTTACAATGACTACAGGAATGACCATGTAGAGAAGAATTTTTGCTATATCCTTGGATCCCTGATCGGTAATATAGTTGATTTTATAAAACAGAAAACCTAAAGATATCAACACAAACATGATGATAATCTGATTTAAAAGAAGACCGCTGATATTCATTTTTCTCACCCTGGCTCATCTTAGCATTTTCCCCTCTTTTAAAATCGCAGGGATGTTCCGTATCGATGAAGTAAAACGCTGTCGCTAGAAGACACAGAGAATATTGTGAATTAAACTAATAGTAAGAAAGAAGCAGGTTGAAATAATGAGATCTGAAGGGAGGGAATAGAGAATGAAAAAACTGATGTGGATCGTTGCGATGCTTAACCTGGCAATTACGGTTGCTGTTTTGCAGTTCATGCCGGATCTTGTACCGGTACATTACGATCTTGCCGGAAACATTGACCGCTGGGGATCAAAGTTTGAAAATCTGATTCTGCCCGCAGTTGTATTTGCACTCTCGTGGTTCTGGCAGGTCCTCATCCGTTATTATGAAAAAAAGGCTGATGGCTCTTCAGATCACGAAGAACAGGAAAAAGCTCGTACCAATGCGAAAATTCTTGGTATTGCCGGAGTTCTGATGGCCGTGATGTTTACGGTTATGCAGGGATACTTCCTGTTTCATGCCTATGCGATCGCAAGTTTAAACGGAGCCGGGAAAGGCTTTGATATTGCGAAAGTTCCGTACTGTCTGATCGGCATTATGATGATCGTTCTTGGCTACCTCATGCCCAAGACGAGTATGAACAGTTATATGGGTGTCCGCGTAAAGTGGAGCATGTATAACGATGTCACCTGGTCCAAAAGCAATCGTTTCGGCGGCTATATGATCATGATCGCCGGAGTACTGATTATCATCAGTTCCCTGATGACATCGCCGGTCTATTCCACATTTCTGCTGATGGGCTGGCTGATCCTTTCAATGCTGATCACAGTATTCTATTCATACAAGGTATATCAGGATGAACTTTCCAGAACTGATCATAAAAAGTGAAATGGATCATAGAATGATTCAGTCAACTATGATCGGTAAATAAACAATGGATAAATGAAAACGCACCATCAGCGGACTAATCTGGTCTCTATAAATGAGATATGACTTCGCTAATGGTGCATTGTTTATATTCTGGATTGATATTCTTTTTTCCGAAATCTAATTCCGTTTTTTCTGAATACTGGAATAAATCAGAACAGGCAGAGCAATCAGATCGATGATGCCAAGCAGTCTGACGACCAGATCAGGAAGATCTGCTCCGATGATACGCGAACCGGCAAGAATGACGGATGCAACCGCAATGGTAAGTAAGCTGAAGGACCACAAAATATCATCGGAGAAAACATCCAAACTGTTAAAAATTATTTCACCCAGTTCGTTAAGTTTTATATTGACTACGATCATTCTGCAGGTTTCTTGCTTTCGCTGATTTATTAATGTTGGGATACCAGGTTCCGTCCGAGACATAGGCAAG
>JBJEFF010000063.1:0-12708 GCA_051873775.1 Allobaculum sp.
GCCGATCTGGTATTCCGGCTCATCCGGCAGCGTAAGATTCGGGATAAGATAATCATCCTCCTGACGGTAAGTTCCACCCATTTTCTCAAATAGAGATTTCATAAGAATCAGCTCCTTTTTGTGTTGATTAGCAGCGGTTATAAGGATTATTCTGCTCCTTTCCTACAACTGCTGTTCCATTCACCACAAACGAGCCGCAGTCATATGTATTAGGTGGGAGAAACCACCCTCTACATAGTAACTCTTGAGATCTGATGCTTTTTTGAATTCTTTCGTTTTGGATTTAGCCTCTCTTGCAAAACGGATTAGAAAATCAGGTTGCGAGGAGTACGTGGATATGGCTGTACATCACGGATGTTCTGGATGCCGGATAAATACATCAACATACGGTCAAATCCAAGGCCGAATCCGGAGTGTACGCATCCGCCAAAGCGGCGCAAATCCATGTACCACTGCAGAGTGGATTCATCCATGCCCATTTTATCCATTTTGGCTTTGAGAACCTCGTAGCGTTCTTCTCTCTGGCTTCCGCCGACAAGTTCGCCTACATATGGAACAAGCAAATCGCATGCCGCAACTGTCTTGCCATCTTCGTTTTCACGCATGTAGAAGGCTTTGATTTCTTTTGGATAATCGGTCAGGAACACCGGACCCTGAACGACTTTTTCGCAGATATAACGTTCGTGTTCGGACTGCAGGTCCATGCCCCAGAAAATATCGTTGTTCTCGAAGCTGCCTTTTGCTTTTTCAAGTTCAGCAATGGCTTCAGTGTAGGTCATGCGTTTGAAGTCGGAGTTTGCGACCTTGGTGACACGGTTGATGCAGTCTTTATCAATGACGCGCTGGAAGAATTCCATTTCTTCCGGTGCATGTTCGAGGACATAGTTAATGCAGTATTTGATCATGTCTTCGATCACATCCATGTTGTCAGACAGATCTGCGAAAGCCATTTCCGGTTCGATCATCCAGAATTCAGATGCATGACGTGTCGTGTTGGAGTTTTCAGCACGGAATGTAGGACCGAATGTGTATACATTACGGTAAGTCAGCGCAAATGGTTCAACGTGCAGCTGGCCGGATACAGTCAGCTGAGCGTGTTTTGCGAAGAAGTCTTTTTCATAATCCTGGTTTTTGATGGTGGTTACAGTGAAGCACTCGCCGGCACCTTCTGCATCGTTTCCGGTGATTTCAGGGGTGTGGACATACACATAGCCGCGATCCTGGAAGAAGGTGTGGATCGCCATGGAGAGAACGGAACGAACTCTAAAGATGGCATAGTAGGTGTTGGCACGTGGTCTTACATGCGGGATTTCACGCAGATATTCAAAACTATGGCGTTTTTTCTGCAATGGGTAGTCATGATCTGCCATACCCAATACAGTAATTTTTTCAGCTGCGATTTCGAGCGGCTGTTTGCCGTTCGGAGTCGCTTTTACAAGTCCAGTGACTTCAATGGCAGAACCGGTAGTAATTTTGCTTGCTTCTGCATAACCTTCCATTTCCGGAGTGTATACAATCTGTAAGTTAGAGAAACAGCTTCCGTCGTTCAGTTCGATAAAGCTGACGTTCTTGGAATTACGGTTGGTACGGACCCATCCCTGCAGCGTTACGCTCTGACCATCGTACTGTTCAACTTGTTCTTTTAACTTTTTAACGAGCATCTTAATCTTTTCCTTTCCTTTGCGTCTTTGCGCATTTAGTTTTCTTGTTCTGTTCAGTAATACGAATACTGACCCTGAATTCGTCATTTATCTTCAAACCAAAGTCCGATAAAAAAAGCTCCTCACTATCTACTGATAATGAGGAGCGATTACTGACCGCGGTACCATCCTGCCTTCCCCGCACTGGGGCACTTGATTCTGCCTTAACGCGGCGAACGGAACAGTCTACCATTGATCATAAATATTCAATATTCTGATCAACTTCTCCAGTTCGGCTCCACAGTTGTTCATTACTGAGTTCTGCTCCGGGTTTCACCAGTGTCCCGTCTCTCTTTGCCAGAAGGTTCAGCTTTCTACTGTTTCGAGGCCGTTGAATCCATCGAATTGGTTGTAAATACGAGTTCTTGGATAGACGATACCACATCGACGGCTTTAACAGCAACCCCATGCGGCACCTGGAAGTGTTGGTGGGTAAAATCGACGATTCCCGAGATACCATTTCCGATCAGACGATCGACGGTATTCTGAACATCATCGGAGATTGTTAAAATCGCAATTCGGCATCCTTTAGGAATCCGCGATTCCAGCTCATCGAGCAGATAAACATCAATCCCGAAAACATTGCCGACTTTAGCCGGGTCCGTATCAAATGCGCATGTGATTTCACCGACCACATAGTCCCATTTGTTGTAGTTCATCAGGGCACGTCCTAAGTTTCCGGCTCCGACCAGAATGATTTTCTCATCGAAATCCACTCCGAGTTCAGAGTTGAAAATATCAATCAGCTTGTCCACGTCATAACCGTAACCCTGTTTTCCCAGTGACCCTAAAAAGGAAAAGTCACGGCGAATTGTTGTCGGTTCGATATCAACAAAGTTACTGAGTTCGCGGGACATGATTTTCGTTACACCGTTTTTCTGCAGCTTACGAAGAGCTTTCAGATAAACGGGATAGCGCTGCAATGTCGCTTTGGGAACTGAATTTGCGTTTTTCATAAATTTATCACCGGTTACATCATAACATCCTTTATGCGATTTGTGAATTTACTATCATCATTAACAAAGGAATGTGTGCAATTTCACATATTTTTTCACAATCAAAAACCAGATTTAGCCATTTCAGCACAAAATGGAAAATCTGGTTGTTGGATTTCTATGATTTTTCTAGAGTCTTTTTATTTTGAAGAACGTTTTGTACCCGCAAAAGCCGCATTGCGATATGCATCGGCGCCATTACGGAACGTGCGGTCTGCGCGAATAATGCGCTCCATTCTTTCACTTGGCTGATCGTCAAATTCGACTTTCTGTGCCATAGGTGCGGGGCTGATTTCTTCTTGTGGAACGAGTTCTGTCTGGCGCACACTCTTAAGAAGCATCGCCGCAAAATCAGGATCGAATTCGGATACCGGCATGGAGTCTAAATCATTGATGGCAAAGACAGCGCGGGCAGCCTGTCCGGTCCGCTTACGGTTCGGTGCAGCCTTACGGGTTGCGGTTTCTTGGACTCTGCCATATTCAGGAACACTCTGTCCTGAAGCTGCCATAACCGGAACGGTTTCCACTTCAATCGTTCTCGTTTTCACGGTTGTCTTACGTACGGTCTTCTTCTCTTCACGAACCTGTTCTTTTTCTACAGTCCGTAAATTTCGTTTAGCCTGACGAATTTCCTTTTTCGAAAGCTTTTCAAAGCGGGAATAACGAATAGAAAGTAGAACCATGGTCCGGATGGATTCGAAGTCCGGGCGCCAGTAAAGGTTTTTCACATCGATACTGCGAATGAACTGTTTCGATTCCGGGGACATTGATTTAGTCAGAACTTTTAAGCGATAGATATAGTGCTTGCGATCCCACCACGCAAAATAGTAGGTCAGAACCAGCGCATAACTCAGCAATGTGAGCGAAAGCATCCAGAAGAAATCAGCATGAAGGATCAGCACGGTTGTGGCCAGCAGGATTCCCATCAGAATCGCCATACTGATGACAACGAGCCAGGTGATCCGTGAACGTTCACGTTCAAGCCGTGTGGTCATTCGGTTTTCATTCCATGTGAATTCTTCGTTGATCGTTTTGGAGAATTTAATCGAACGGAAAAGCATGCCAAGGCTCGGTTTCTTCCGTGCTACCATCAGCGCATTCATCCATGCATACACACAATCGGCACTGCGCGGATTTTTCTGCTGCAGATCAATCTGAGCCAGACACTTCATTGCTTTTAATGCCCCGTTCAGCGACATGCGCGATGAGGACATAGAACGGATATAATCAAGCAGTCGGGAGTTTGACATGGAAAAAGCTGAGATTTCATTCTGCAGGCTTCTTTCGATCTGACATAATGCAACATAATCACGATCGTTTTCCATAAATACCCTCCCTTCTGTTTTTGTCTAAGTCGGTAACTATCTAATTTTATCCCGATTCGGCCTAAAATATAGTCCATATGCAAAATTTAACAAATACTCATGCTGATTTATGCGAAAAATTTTCATGATTGCACAAATCAATTCTCCTATTTTCTGTTTTAACCTCAATACTTGAAATCAGATTAAAGCAAAATAAGAAGTCGAATTTCTGTTAATATTTCCGGTTACCATACTTATTTTACCATTACAGGTTGAGCATTTAATCTTTTTCTTCAGACAGATTTAAATTTTTACAATCCGTCCCTTCACCACGAATGAACTCTAATATTGCATCCGTTCTACCAGACATAGCCCGGTTCATCATTTTCATTCATCGCATTCCATAATTGATCCGGCGTAAAGGCCTTGCGTCCTTCATGTTCTCCGTCCCAGGCAATCACACTCGGATCGAGACAGTACCACATGAGTGGATTTCCGTTTTCATCAAGATCAGCTCCATACAGAACAACTTCATGAACTCCTTCGAGACGGTTTTCATATGCCTTCGCATTATTGATCGAAACAAAGACAGGATCCCTCCCTTTCAGATCACTCAGTGCCCGTTTTTCAAACGTTGAGCGAGTCTGCTCACTTCCTTCATTACGTTCCCACAGTACAGCACGATATCCGCTGTCTGCATCACTTTCCACTTCCTTACCGAAGATATAGATGGAAGCTTCTCTTGCAAGATCTTCATATTCCGTTCCGGTCACCGAAGAGGTATGTAGTCTTTGCGCCAGTTCATCCTGTGATGCTGAAATACCATGGTATTCAAGGACCATCTGCAGACAGGCAACCGCACAGTAATAGTCGTTCTCCTGCTTTTTCTGAGGCACATTCAGACGAATTTTCCGGTCGGATACAGCAGCAGCTAAAGTTTCAGAAGCTACCTTTCCGGATTCTGTATCAAGTTCAGACTGTTCAGACTGTTCAGACTGTTCGAATTCTTCTTCACTCATACCACTTTGTAAAAAAGAATTACTTGAATCCGTTTCTGTTACAACTGAATTCGAAGTTCTCATCGACTCGCTCAAAACAGAATGATTTGTTGCACATCCCACCGGCAAGGACAAGATACAAATCGCCAGTACAGACTTTTCTAAATCCTTCAATGCGCTCACCTGCCTTCTGTTTTCACTTTAAACAGAAAAAAATAATCCTACAACACAAACTGTATTAAAATTCTCTAAAACAATTCATATGAGAAAACTTGAAAAAAGCACTCACTTCACGATTTCAATCGGGTCGGTGAGTGCTTAGTCAGTTCAGTTTGTTTTTATTCAAGACCGATTTCACGGTTCGCCTGTTTCCATTCTTTCGGACGCAGACGTTTTAACAGGATTGCGGTTAAGTACGCAATTCCAAGTCCGGAAACAACGGATAATGCGGTCAGAATTGGTAATAATGTTGCCATGAAGAACTGAGAGTAGATCAGGGTAATCGCAATAATCTGACCAAAAGTATGGAAGACTGCTCCGGATACCGAAACGCCGTAGATCGAAAAGAGTTTGCTTTTCTTCGCGAGGATCATCGCTGTGCAGGAAAGCAGACATCCGGTACAGGAAAGGATAAAGGAGACGGAAAACAGTGTTCCGGTCGCGAGCGAGGCAATAAAGACACGTAAAGCCGTCACAATCACCATGTCTTTTGAGCCATAGGCATAGAGCGCAAAGAGTCCGGCAATATTGGCAAGACCGATTTTGTAGCCGGGGATCATCACAAATACAGGAAAGAATGCTTCAATCAGCTGCATCAGGATGCCTGCTGCTACAAGTAAGGAGAGGGTCGTCAGTTTTCGAAAATCCGTTCGCATTACTGAATCACCGTATCCTCAATAGGCTGACTGTTCGCATCTTCAATCGTAATGACTGTTTCATTAGGCAGGCAGACGATCGGCACAACCCCGTTATCCACAAAGCCCTGTTTGGAACAGTAATGATGCGGAGAGTTTTCCTGACTGACTTTAACTTTGCGGTCCCGAACGATGATATGAACGGGTCCGAGTGCTCCTTCCACTTCGTATTCCCCGTCCTGACTTAAATCCAGGCGCATTTTTTCTTCATTACGCACTTTAACCACCGCATAGGCGCCTGTATCCTGCTTGTTAAAGAGCGGTATTAACAGCACAACTGACAGAATCAGAAAGAAGCTGATTAACCATCCATCTGCTTTTTTCATGAATTCACCGTCACTTTCAGAGAACGGATTAAACTGTTGCCGAACCGGTCACGGATTTTAACTTCAATATCGTGTGTACCGGCTTCCGTCCAGATATTCATATTCGGTTCGTAATAAACCCCGGATAAATCCGTACCACCGTAGATTTCATCCCAGTCCGGCTGTTTGCCCCAGTCGACTGTGATTTCTGAAGGAGATGCTTTGAGCGTTGGCGGTTTGGTATCCTTGACTTTAATCACAAACGGCGTTTCATTGCGTCCTTCTTTCATCACAAAATCATAGGTGCCGACTCCGAGATAATCGAGAGAGACGGAAACAAAACGGTTTTCGAGAATCGTGATACCTGGAGATTTCGGTTCCACGGTCAGTTTAGACACGTCGATCTTTTCCGGATCGTTAATGTAGAGCGAAGGATTGGCATAGACATCCGTTCCGAGTTCGGTCACGAACGTCTGGTTGGTCAGTTCGAAATTCTGATGACAGCCGGCAAGTGTTACTGTCAGCAGCAGCGCAAAGCCGCTGCAAGCCAGCAGAGAAATCAGGGTAAAGCGACCCGCAAAGGTCGTAAAAATCGGACTGTGCGACCATTCGTAAATCGTATAGCGGGCATCCGCCATCCATTCCCGGAATGAACGGGGTTCGCGCGTTTTCTTGGCGGATTTCTTTTTCTTCTTTCTGGAAGAACTGCTTTTCTTTTTCTCTGTCCGTTTCATCTTCACCGGTACGGTATCCTCCGGTTCGGATTCAAGATCGATATCTGTCTCTGTTTCTGTCTCTGTTTCTGTTTCTGTTTCGTCTACGACTTCAGAATCAGATTGAATATCGATAACCGGTTTCTTTGCGGAATCCGGTTTTTCTGTTTCAGGTTCAGCTGAGATTTCTTCGGCTGTGTCCGAAACGGACTCATCGTAGAACAGCTCATATTCGGGGATCCGTTCTTCTTTTCTATGTTTATTCTGTTTGTTTTCTGAGGGGTGAGAATGTGGTCTTGTTCGTCTTGGCTTTTTAGGGACATGTTTCATCTTCTTCACCTCTCTTTTCTTCTAACAAATTAATCTGTGGTTTTATTTTCACTGTTTGACTCAGATGAATCAATAAGCGAATCAGGATCCGGATGATCCTGGTTCAATTCAAACGGAATATTCCGCTTTTGAATGCCTTTAGAAAAATTGATGGAAGCCGAATTCTCCTCGAGATCGATTTCCAGTTCATCAATCGCATCGAGTTCAACTTCATCAAGATCCTCTTTAACCGGTTCTTGGACAGCCGGTTTTACCGGTGCTGCTTCCGTTCCCGGTTCAAGCACGAAATCCGGATTTGCCTCTAAGAAGGCATTGGCGAGTTCCTTGATCTTGGACATGCGGTGTTTCATGCCGGATTTGGTGATTGTTTCACCATAGAGCAGATAGATCTCGTCACAGAGTTCGAGATTGCTTGCCTCCGGATTTTTCTTGCGGGCGTCCATGACGTGCGCAATTTTGTCGGATACTTTCTGTCCGGACTGTTCAATCACCGCAATCCAGTATAGCTGATCTTTGGCAGCTTTCTGCGTTTTCATCTCGTTGGCCACTTCACAGTTATCCAGACGGGTCAGCTGATTGTAGAAGTCGCGCTGAATGCGCTGGTCTTCAAACTGGAACAGGGACTGATTGGCACCGACAAGACGCAGGAAATCCGCAATTTTGTCTCCGGCTTTGGTGTAGACGACATACTGCTGCTTGCGCAGGGTAATCTTGGCCGGAATGTAAAAGCGGTCGAGAATCTTGACCGACATAACCGCAAGATCCTGACTCGGGACATTAAGCTCCATATGATAATTCGTCGTTTTCGGCGAGTTAATGGAGCCGGTCGCAAGGAACAGCCCCTGAATAAAGGCACGGGCATTTTTCTCGGAGCGGACGATGGAATAAGGCGGTGTATTGTACAGGCCGCTCTGGCGCATAATGCCGAGGTCTTCGAGAATCTCGTTGGCTTTGGTCTGGACGCTTAAACGGTAGGTATTGTTCTTCTTTAGGTTCATGCGTTTGATCGTCGCAATCTGAACATCCACATCGTATTCCGCTTTCAGTACACGGAAGACGAGTTTGGCGATCGACGCATTCTGGGTCTGAAAGGATAACCAGGTTCTGCCATTACTCCAGTTCAGTGAGGCACGCGTTAAAAAGAGCGCAGACAACAGCGCTCTTGCTTGGCCATCCTGGAATTCAAGCTGACTGATTTCCTGTTTGACATCACTTGAAAATGACATTGCTTGTTTCCTTTTCCATATGATTCAGGATTTCTCTTAAACAGTTTGCAATGGCGGTGGAATCATGACGGATATGGCCGGTATCATCGACAATCGTCAGCGGTCGGCTGATCACATCATAGACATGATCGACTTCCCGGATTTTCACCGGTACAGAGCCCTGTCTGGCATAGCGGTCCAGTACACTCTGCTCAATTTCGGCATTGTTGTAGACCACTAAAGAAACCGGGTTCTTGTAGGTATGGTATTCAATCGCACGCACATGATCTTCTAAAGAGAAACCGTCGGTTTCACCTGGCTGGGTCATGGCGTTGCAGAAATAGACTTTCGGCGCTACGGACTGGGCGATGGCTTTACGCACATCTTTAACAATCACGTTCGGCAGAATCGAAGTATATAACGAGCCGATTCCGTAAATAATCAGATCGGCATTATTGATCGCTTCAATGGCATCCGGATAGGCATGAATATCGTCTTCGTAGAACACCTTGGAAATGGAGTTGTCGATATTCGGAATATTCTTCTCTCCGCGAACGAGTGTTCCATCAGCCATCAGGGCATACAGAATCGCATTATCGAGAGTGGAAGGCAGAATGGTCCCCTGCACTTTGAGCACTTTACGGATGGCGGTTACTGCACCCATAAACGAACCGGTCAGATCCACTAAGGCTAAAAAGATCAGGTTGCCAAGCTGGTGTCCGCCGATATCTTCCGAACCGATAAAACGGTAATTCATCAGCTGTGAAAATAAGGAATCCTCGTCATCTTCTTCTGCCATCGCACATAAGACGTGACGGATATCCCCCATTGCCGGAATATTGTACAGATCACGGATACGGCCGGTTGAGCCGCCGTCGTCCGCAACGGTAATAATCGCGGTCAGGTTTACACCTTCAAGATGCTTAAACCCGCGCATCATGGCGGAAAGTCCCGTTCCTCCGCCGATCACAACTACGTTTTTCATCACGCGATATCATTCCTTCTCGATAAGTCGCGATGGGATTTGAAGACTTTATACTGGTCACGATAATGATCGTACAGCCAGTTACATACGGAGACGGAACGGTGCTGACCTCCGGTACAGCCGATGGCAACGATCATGTGATTCTTGTTCTGTTCACAATACGATTTAAAGACAAAATCGAGATAGTCCACAAGACGGGCAACATAAGATTTCGTTTCTTCACGTTCCATGACATACTGGAACACTTTTTCATCATTTCCCGTCAGTTTCTTGAGCTCCGGTTCATAGAACGGGTTGGGCAGACAGCGCACATCGATGACGATATCCGCATCCATCGGCAGACCGTGCTTGAAACCGAAAGACTGGAACGTAATGCCGAATTCCGGTTCTGTCTGACTCTTGAAATATGGCTTTAAAATGTTGACTAACGCCTGCGGAGTCAGTCTTGTTGTATCTAAATGAAGGGTATCCTTCATGTTTTCTTCAAGCTGTTTAAACGAATCACGCTCTAACTCGATGGCATCTTCGACAGTGGAAGCTGCTCCGGAAACCATCAGCGGGTGAAGACGTCGGGTAAAGCGGTAGCGCAGTAAAAGTTCTTCATCACTTGCATCTACGAATACCACGGAGATCGGGTGCTGCTGGGCATCGAAGAAGTTGACAAAATCGACATAATCCTGACTCGACGCACTTAAAGCAAGGCGATCATAAGAAGGATCATTGGATTCGAGCAGTGTTTCCATCGCCGGCAGCAGCATTTTCGGGAAGTTGTCAATGCAGTTAAACCCTAGATCTTCGAGCGCATTCATGGCGGAAGATTTGCCGGCACCGGACATGCCTGTAATTAAAACGATCTGTTTATCCATAACCGTCACATCCTTTCTTCTTTCAAGGGATCGGTTTTTGTTTTTTCAGGTTTCTGGTCATTTTGTCCAAATGAAGAGGATTCTAAAATATCGAACACATCCCAAAAGGACAAGAAAAGGCCTTCTCTGATAAGTTAATATTTTACCATGATAGAGGGCAATCATCGCGTATAACGATAATTTCACAATTTCCGCCAGGAATTCTAGAAACCCCTATTCTTAAGGAACAAGCAAAAAAGCCCTCCAAATTGCGTGAGGTCAAATGCATCACGAAATTTGGAGGGCCATTTACTATTCACTCACTGAACGTTCAAAGTTATGAATGTTTTCATTCGAACCGATAATGATAATAATGTCATCGCGCGCAAAGACATAGTTCGGATCGATTTCTTCGATCGTATGGTTTTTCTTCTGAATCGCCACAATGGAAATGCCGTATTTCTGGCGCAGCTCAAGATTCTTCAGCGTTTTTCCAACGAAGAATTCCGGAACGGCAATCTGAGCGATATCGATATTGCCCGATACGGAGAAGTAATCGATGACTTTCTGATTGGACAGCTGGTTGGCAAGACGGATGCCCATATCCTGTTCCGGATAGATGACTTCTGCGCCGATCTTTTCCAGAATCTGTCCCTGGTCCTTGGAGTTTGCCTTGGCAATCACGCGTGGAACATGTAAGTTCAAACAGTATAAGGATGCGAGGATGTTGGCATCAATGGCGCTTCCGATCGCCACAATTGCGGCTTCGCAATCCCCGACTCCGATTTCTTCTAGGGAGAGCTGGTCAAGATGGCCCACAACATAGGCGTAATCGGTCAGACAGCGCAGTTCGCGAACGCGGTCTGGGTTTTTATCAATAATAATTAAATCCTGACCGTTTTCCGCAAGCGTTCTGGCCACAGCGGATCCGAAACGGCCTAAACCAATGATCGCAAAGGTCTTGCGGGGTTTGCCGGTTGTTCTAAATTTCATAACATTCACCTTCAAAGTATGTTTGCGGCACAAGATTCATGCCGATTATCATTATTTCTTCTATTATTATTTCTTCTATTTAGGTCTCTTCGAGATTCTTCAATTTTCTTCTATCCGATCAAAATAGATTCCTCTGTATATTGAGCACGCTTCTGTTCACCGGTAACCAAGACGTTGGCAATCGTGACAGAACCAATACGACCGATAAACATACACCCAATAATCACAATCCGCGAGAATGTATTGAGGGCAGAAGTAATCCCGACAGAAGAGCCAACCGTCGCAAAGGCGCTGACCACTTCTGTGAGTACATCGCCAAGCGGAAGCCCCGGCTGAGATATGCAGACCAAGATCGTTCCGATGATGACCACGCTCAATCCAAAGAAGAAGACCGTCGATGCTTTGGTAAAGACCAGTTCCGGAATGCGGCGATGGAAAATGCTGTCTTCATCATGTCCTGCCGAAGAGGAGAGCGCTTTTAAGGTCAGCGCAAAGATGGTCGTCGTCTTGATCCCCCCGCCTGTCGAGTTCGGGCTTGCCCCAATGAACATCAGCACAATAAAGATCAACAAGGCTCCTTGCGAAAAGTGAGCGAGCGGATAAGTCGCAAAGCCGGCTGTACGCGCAATAACGGACTGGAACCAGCATTCAAGCCACGTCTGCTTGGTCGTCAGCTTGAAGAGAATCGTACCTCCCACCAACAATAACGTGGTCATGAAGATGACGACTTTCGTCGAGAGAGTCATTTTGCGCCATTTAAAGTGAGAGGACCAAACATCCGACATCGCAAGAAAACCAAATCCGCCGATGATGACCAGTCCCGAAATGACCAGACAAAGCACACCGTTGTCACTGTACGGAATCAGGGAGCTGCCGCCATGGAACACGTCAAAGCCAGCGTTGTTGAAGGCGGATATCGCCAAGAAAAACGCGTGTCCAAAAGCAGGCAGCGGATCATAGTATTTCATCAGACAGAACCACAGAATCAACGCCCCGAACGTTTCAATTCCAAATGTGATGCCGACAATGACTTTCGCCACATCAATCAGATGCGAATACCCGCCGGACAAATTCTGTGCCTGTATGAACAGATAGCGGGTTTTAAACCCGATC
Organism: Allobaculum sp.; assembly: GCA_051873775.1. Taxonomy (GTDB): domain Bacteria; phylum Bacillota_I; class Bacilli_A; order Erysipelotrichales; family Erysipelotrichaceae; genus Allobaculum. The sequence goes on from JBJEFF010000063.1 coordinate 12,401, forward strand.
TTTCTTCCTGTAATCATAATGAGAAACATCCCCATTAAGACGACACCCATTCCTCCGATCTGGATCAGAATCGCCAGGACGATCTTGCCAAACAGGCTGAACGTATCACCCGGCGGAACCACAGTCAGTCCGGTCACGCAGACAGCACTCGTGGATTCGAATAATGCATCCAGAAACGAAATATGGCATCCGGGTAAAAGTGAGATTGGCAGCCATAACAGAAAGGCGCCGACCAGAATAACAGCTGAAAAGCCTGCCGTTACCAGTCTTGCCGGCGAGGTTTTGGCAAACCAGTACTGAACGAATCT
>JBJEFF010000064.1:0-12609 GCA_051873775.1 Allobaculum sp.
GGAAGCTGCCGGACAAACAAATAGAAGCCTCATATGGAAACCATATGGGGTTTTTCTTTTACTCTTTTAAAGACAGAACTTATTTGGAATGGATACAAAAAAAGCAGACTAATTCAAATCTGCTCTTTTAACATATACCGGTTAAACCGGCCCTGTTTTGTGACATGGATCAGAGAACGATATTGGGTTACCAGTTTGTTTATGGTCGCGGCGGAACAATGAAGATAGGAAGCCAGCTCCTGTTTCCCGAGACCATTCATGGTAAATAAGGAAGCCTGAGCCAGCCGCAGCAGGAATGCCCGGGCCGTTTCATTAACTTCCATATTCTCAATTTTTTCCTCATAGGTTGTATACTGTGCCGACTTGATCTGCAGGATCTCGATTTCCTGAGACAAAGATTCATACAGCGCTTCGAGAAAAAAATCTACAAAAGGTGTCAGTTCTCCTTTGTTCAAAGGATGTTCGCACAACTCAAACATCTTGTAATAGTCTTTGCGCCGCTGCCGCAATGTGACAGATAGCTGCAAAGATGCGGCCAGTCCCAGTTTTTTTGCGACGAACAATGTGGACAGATACCGGTTCAATCTACCGTTTCCATCATAAAAGGGATGGATATAACCAAATAGAAAATGAAAGATGCCTGCCCGGATCAAACTGGGAATGTCATTATCCTCCATGATCTCAAGCAGTGTCTGCAGATTGTCGCAAATTTTCTCTTCCGGGAAAACTCCTGTATGTACAGCGCCTCGGCTGGAAACCACATACACAGGATGAGACCGGAACAATTGCCCATCTGGCAGGTCTTTTTTATTAATATCCGCTGCAAGCAATAAATTATACAACTTTCGGATTTCTTCCAGGCTTGTGGGAAAGGGATCGGGCTGTGAAGAGAGAAGCCGTTGGTACTGATGTACGATGCCTGAAAAACGGCCGGCTGTTTCTGTATTCAGTGCCTGTTCGAGCTGCTGTCGGGAACTATGCACCCCCTCGATCTCATTTGAATTTTCGATTTCCCTGAATACTGCATCCATGAAGACTAGTTCGGTACAAGGCAGATTCCGGGACAACCGGGAAAGAGTGGCATTGGCTTGCAGCACCTTTTCACTCAGTTGGAATAAGGGTAGAGAAAGAAAGACAAAGGCAGGCTGTTCGTGGACCGCAAAGGGCAGATGGATCGTACTTTCACTGTCTATGCGGGCGGCATACCGCCTTGCATATTCTTTTTCATCCATATGGTACAGAATAGATAGTGGCTTGTATGGCTCCATACTGTCTCGCCTCCCTGATAATATGTATCATTCTACCTCATAATAGCTTGTTTCACTGATAAAAATAAACGATTTTTTATCAATTAATATGGTGGACAATTTTTGTTGACATCAGCTTTTATACCGGTGTTGTGGGTTCTAAAGTAAGCTATGGCTTGCCAATTTGACATGATGGAAGCTTATAGAAAAGGTGGTGACAATATTCATTAAGCAAAAAAATAACAGAAGGGAAATCACTCAGCTCTCATTTCAGGGGGACGATTTATTTGTATTCCTTCTGTTTTTCTTTTTAACGAATGACTGAGTTTGTCAGCGTTCGACTCTGTCTTTTTTTATTGATCATATTGTTTTTCACAGGCAAGCAATAGGGGAATCAGTTCCTTGATGCGGGTGTCTTTTTCCAGAGAAACCAGCCAATAGGAAAGTTCAAGATTAACGACAGGGAGAATGATAGTGTCTTCACTTGCCTCATTACGAACATAATTTGAAACAAAATACGGAAAGGCGTTAAGTCCGGCAGCATCTTCAAAGGTTGAGCGGTTATCAATACTCAGAAAATGCGTTTTACTGAGCTGTTCTTTAACTAAAACGTTCCAGTACCCGATCTCCTGGAAGAGCAGGACGTTTTGACCGTTCAGATCGTCAAAGGTAATCTTTTCTTTTTTCGCCAGAGGATGATTTTTCGGAACAGCAAGGGATAGCGGCTCTTTCATCAAATACCGGGAATACAGATTCGGGTTATCAGGGGCGTAGGGAAGAATAACAAAACGATAGGTCCCGCGCTGGAGCAGGGATAGAAGTTTTTCCTCCTCTTCAACCAGGGTATACTCAACTTCACATTTGAGAAGATCTTTTAATGTGTCCTCGATGAACCATGCGGGTGCCGGCGCACAAGTCGCAAATTTGAAAATGCGGGAATTCTGAAGAGTATCTTCGATTTCCTGTGCATGCTCGAGCAGTTCTCCGGCGAGTTTGACTGCATTTTCGCCGGCGGGGGTCAGCTTGAGGCGATTACGGCTCGTACGGTCAAACAGAGCAACCCCGAGATCTGATTCGAGTCCTGCGAGCGTTTTGGATAGAGCAGGTTGCGAGATATGGAGGGTTTCAGCGGCTTTGAGTAAGGTACCGCATCTGGCAAAGGTGCATAATACATTCCATGTTTTCAGTTCAATCATAGTGTTAGTATAACCTGAAGTTATAACACGTTTCTATATATGTATTATTTATTATTCCCAGATTCTTCTATGATGAAATCACTCAAGAGGAGGATAAGAAAATGGAATATGCAACATTAAGTAATGGCGTAAAAATGCCAATGGAAGGTTTCGGAGTGTTTCAGGTACCAGATCCTGAACAGTGCGAAAACGCAGTATTAGAAGCATTAAATGCTGGATATCGTTTAATCGATACAGCCGCTGCATATATGAACGAAGAAGCTGTCGGCCGCGCTATCAAGAAAAGTGGCATCAACCGTGAGGAAATCTTCGTAACCACTAAACTTTGGGTACAGGATTTCGGTTACGAACCTGCTAAAAAAGCAATCGAAACATGCCTGACTAAACTGGATACAGATTATATCGATCTGCTTCTCCTTCATCAGCCAATGGGTGATATCTATGGTGCATGGCGTGCAGTTGAAGAGGCTTATGAAGCCGGCAAATTGAAAGCAATCGGTGTTTCAAACTACTATCCTCATGTCCTGACTGACTTCTGTACCACAGTCAGAATCAAACCAATGGTAAACCAGGTTGAATTACATCCGTTCTTCCAGCAGGAAAATGCTCTTGAAAACATGAAAAAACTCGGTGTTCAGCCAGAAGCATGGGGACCTTTTGCGGAAGGTAAATTCGGTATCTTCACGAACCCTGTTCTTGAAGCAATCGCTCAGAAACACAACAAGACAGTTGGGCAGGTAATCTTACGCTGGAACGTTCAGCGTGGTGTTATTGTTCTGCCAAAATCTGTTCATAAAGAAAGAATCATCGAAAACTTCAACATCTGGGATTTCTCGCTTGATGATGAAGATATGAAAGAAATCGCTACTCTTAACCGCGATAAATCTGAAATCGTTGACCACTTCAATCCTGCTTTCGTTGAAATGATCAAGAACCTGAAGATTCATGACTAATTGTGCCAATCACTAATTTGTTTAACTCTCAATTTCGAATGAGCTGACCGCAATCCGATGTCTGTTCGGATCTGCCCGTCCTCTTATTCGGGAAAACGCTCTGTTTGCTGCGCACTGAACAGGGCGTTTTTTATGGTTCGGTCTTCTTCAAGAAGCATGCTGTTGTAAAATGGAAACAAACCATGTTTTAAAATGATTTGAATAGAACTGAAGAAGAGAATGAAGAATATAGAAAAGAAGAAAGGATCATTATGGAAATAGGATTAGAACACTTAACCAAGGTTTTCCCTAGTAAAGGCCGCAAAAATAAGAATAAGGAAGTTGTTGCGGTCAATGATTTTACGTTTGTGATCCCTGATGGCAAGCTCGTTGGACTGCTTGGTCCGTCGGGCTGCGGCAAGAGTACGACACTGAATATGATCAGCGGGCTATTAAAGCCAAGCTCCGGAAAAATATTTTTCGGCGATAAAGACGTCACGGATCTTCCACCGGAGGAAAGGGGAGTCGGAATGGTTTTTCAGAACTATGCCCTCTATCCGCATATGAGTGTGGAACAGAATATCCGTTTCCCACTTGAAAATCTCAAAGGGGATCAGAAACTTGATGCAGCGAAAATGAAGGAACGCGTAGAAGAAGCAGCAAGACTGGTCAAAATCGATGAACTGTTAGATCGCAAACCAGGTGAGCTTTCCGGTGGTCAGCAGCAGCGCGTCGCAATTGCCCGTGCTCTGGTTAAACTGCCACGTGTTTTGCTCCTTGATGAACCGCTCTCCAACCTCGATGCCCGTCTGCGTCTGCAGACTCGTGAGGAAATTCGTCGGATTCAGCAGGAAACGGGCATTACAACAGTCTTTGTCACTCACGACCAGGATGAAGCCATGAGCATATCGGATCTGATTGTGGTCATGAAAGATGGGGTCGTCCAGCAGATTGATTCGCCGCAGAAGGTCTATGACGATCCGGCCAATCAATTTGTTGCCCAGTTTCTCGGCATTCCGCCGATTGCTTTATATGATGGCCGCATTGAAAAAGGAAAATTATGGATCGGTGAAGATGATGTGCTGCAAGTTGATGACGCAATGGATCAGCGTGTGGTGATCGGCATCCGTCCGGAAGGCTATATTCTTGCCGAAAATGGTCATCTGAAAAATGAACGCGTTCGTTTAGAAGTCATGGGTCGGGATATGAGCATCCTCTCGAAAAATCCGGCGAGCCGTGTACCGCTAGTCCGTTCAATTCTATCCAGTGATGATCTGCACCTGCTGCAGGAAAACAGAGCGGATTTTGATCTGAAACCACATAAGGTGTTCCTGTTCAATCCTGAAAGTGGAAGCAGACTGCGTTATGCCCTCAGACCACTTGACCATACACAACCGGATGAAGCGCAAGAAAGCGGGTTGAGAGGATGAAAAAATATAAAGGGTTTTTGTATCTGCTGCCGGCCTTCCTGTTTCTTGCGGCGTTTTTGATTTATCCATTAATCGATGTATTTATCTATTCACTTGAAGAAGGGTACAGCTCGGCAAGTCAGAGCTATGCCGGAGTTGGTCTGTACAACTATCAGTATGTACTGCGGGATCCGTACTTTACCCAGGCGCTGATCAATACAGCTTTGCTTGTCGTGATCACGGTACCGCTATCGACTGGTTTTTCACTGGCCATTGCGTTTTTGCTGATGCGCATTGAAAAGCTTCGCTCGCTATTTCAGACCATTTACTTTCTGCCCTATGTGACGAATACGCTAGCGGTCGGCATGGTGTTTATGGTGCTGTTCAAGCAGACGCCATACTCGGTCGGTTTTGTGAATATGGTACTTGGCTGGTTTGGCATGGCTCCGGTGGATTTCATTGAAGGGCCGTATTGGGCGAAGATGTTTGTGCTGTGTTTCTATACGATCTGGATCGTTATGCCATTCAAGATTCTGATTTTGACCAGTGCACTGGCAAGTGTGAATCCGATGTACTACGATGCAGCGAAAATTGACGGGACCAGTTCATGGCGCACGTTCTACAAGATCACTCTGCCGCTGATCTCGCCATCCGTTTTCTATCTCGTGATCACCGGATTTATTGGAGCATTCAAGGCATATTCGGATGCCGTTGCGCTGTTTGGAACGAACCTGAATGCGGCGGGCATGAATACGCTGGTTGGGTATGTCTTTGATATGCTCTACCGCGATGGCGGCGGGTATCCGTCCTATGCCTCGGCGGCAGCCATCCTGTTGTTTGCGATTGTATTGACTATTACGGTGATTAACTTGATGGTTTCGAAGAAATACACCCATTACAGTTAAGGAGGGATGAACGATGAAAAAACATAAACCAATTACGTGGTTTCTTTTAATCGTATGGGCGATTGCGGTCCTATTTCCTTTTTACTGGATGGTTTTGACTTCCGTTAAAGGATATGGTGCGTACAATGCGGAATATATTCCACAGCTCTTTACCGCGCATCCGACTTTGGAAAACTATCTTTATGCTTTTACAGAAGTCGATTTGAGCCGCTATCTGCTCAATACTCTGATTTTTACGGTCATTACAACAGCCTTAATGGTTTTTGTCTCCATTTTGGCGGCTTTTGCGTTTGCCCGGCTGGATTTTCCGGGAAAGAATCTAATCTTTACCGGATTTCTGGCTCTGATGATGATTCCCAATGAACTCGTGGTCATTACCAATTTCCAGACCATGACGGAATTGAATCTGCGAAATACGTTTCTCGGTCTGATTCTGCCTTCTGTCACTTCCGTGTTCTACATCTATCTCTTGCGGGAAAACTTCGCCCAGATTCCAGATTCGCTTTACTATGCGGCGAAAATTGATGGCTCGTCCGACTGGAAATTCCTGTGGAAAATCATGGTGCCGATGTGCCGTCCGACGGTTGTGACCATCACGATTCTCAAAGTCATCGAATGCTGGAACAGCTATATCTGGCCGAGCTTGATCACAGATGATTCCAAGTATTATCTCGTCTCCAACGGAATTCAGCAGATCCGTGAAAGCGGCTTTGGCCGGGCAAACATTCCGGCGATGATGGCAGCAGTTGTCGTGATCAGCATTCCGCTGATTGTTCTGTTTTTGATTTACCGTCATCAGATCATGTCCGGTGTCGTGCGCGGAGGAACAAAAGGATGAGACGCCATCTCTTTGCGAGCCTGTTGGTTTCGCTTTCCATGGTCGGAGCACTTGTTCTTGGCGGTTGCCATGGAGCAAAAGCGAAGTCGACGTTTGTCATTCCAGAGAAGCTCGACACGACAACCCCAATTGAAATTTCGTTCTGGGCGAAAAATGATACGAATAAAAACCAGACGGCTGTCTACAAACAGGCGATTGCCGATTTTGAACAGCTATATCCGAATATCAAAATCAACATGAAGCTGTATACCGACTACGGCAAAATCTATAACGATATCATCACCAATATTGCGACGGAAACCACGCCCAATATTGCGATCACCTATCCGGACCATATCGCTTCCTACATTCAGCAGGATGGGATTGTGGTCGGACTGGATGAATTGATGAAGGATGAAAAGTATGGCCTTGGCGGGTCGGAATTGAAATTTGACGGAGCAAGTGAGGATGAATTCGTTGAAGCCTTTTTGAAGGAAGGGGTCATTGATGGTACCCAGTATGCGATGCCGTTCATGCGCTCGACAGAAGCGCTCTATATCAATGAAAAACTTGTTTCGAATCTGGGTTATAGCATACCGGACATTGTGACTTGGGACTGGATTTGGGAGGTTTCGAATGCGGCTGTTGCAACAAAACAGGCGGATGGCACGTATAGTGTGAACAACCAGAAAACGCTCATTCCATTTATTTACAAATCGACGGATAACATGATGATTCAAATGCTTGCACAACAAGGTGCTGGCTACAGCAATGAGCAGGGAGAAATTGAGATATTCAATGACACGACCAGAGAGAATTTAATGAAGATTGCACAGGAAACCAAGGATGGCGCTTTCTCGACGTTTAAAGTCTCCGGGTATCCGGCTAACCTGCTCAATGCCTCGCAAGCCATCTTTGCGGTGGATTCGACTGCTGGGGCAACCTGGATGGGCGCCAAAGCTCCGTTGTCGGATATCAGTGAAGACGCGTTTACCGAATTCGATACGGTTGTCCGTCCGATTCCACAGGCGAATCCGGACGAGATCAAAATGATTTCGCAAGGACCTTCCATGGCGGTTTTCGGCAAGGAAGATCCGCAGCAGGTTCTCGCATCCTGGTTATTTGTCCAGTACTTAATGAGCAACGACGTACAGATCGCCTATTCCAAAACCGAAGGTTATCTGCCGGTTACCCATAAAGCGCTCGAGGACCCTGAGTATCAGGATTACCTGTCCAAAGAAGGAACGGATAACGATGAACATTATGAAGTGAAGATTGAAGCAGTAAAGTTGTTGATGAACAATCTTGATCATACATTTACAACTCCGGTCTTTAACGGCTCTGCTTCCTTACGAAATGCGGCGGGCGAACTGATTGAAGATGTCGTTCGTTCGACAAGGCGAAAACAGACGGTGGATGATGCATATATCGATGAGCTTTACGATAAAGTGAGAGCACTCTATCGTCTTGATCAGCTTTCTACAACGATCAGCACGACACCGGATCTTGGTCCGATGCCTGCTTCGTCGGCATGGTTCTTAAGAATCCTGGCGATGACATGGGTGATCATACTGGCGATCTATGGACGCCGCCGGTATCTCGAGCATAAATCACGGTAAAACCGGTCTTTCAAGCGCAAATCAGAAAGACAACAATATTTAAGGTTATATCCTAACATCCCGTTTCTATACATATAATCAACTTTGTTAATCATCAAATGAGCTTTATCTATCGCTTGTTTGATGATTTTTTTCTTGATAAAACATATGTACAATGTATCATTACTGATAAATATACATATGCTTTAGGAGGATCCTATGTCATCTCTGGTACGTGTTAAGTCCAAATCCGGACGCATTTATGTCTACGAAGTTGAATCATTCTGGAACAAAGAAAAGAAAAAACCGGATTCTCATCGAAAATGTATTGGACATATCGATGAAGTATCCGGTGATCTGGTCCCTAACCGCCCCATAGCCAAATCTGGTCAGTCACTGAATTCTGCGAAACCCTCAGCCGAATTCAAAGCGGAAGGTATTGGTAACTTCGCTTTAATCGACAAGATTGCCCAAAGTTCTGGCCTTCTTGAATGTCTCCAGGATGTCTTTCCTGTTGAATGGCCCTATATCATGACGTGCTGCCAATATCTATGTGGTTCTGAAAACCCTCTGTACCGCTGTGAGCGATGGTCTTTTCACAACGCTACTTATCTTGACGGCCAACTTGCTTCTCAGCGGATCAGTGAGCTTCTCACCGTACTGACTCCTGACAGACAAAGAGAATTTTTTAGAGCCTGGAGCGCACACAACAGCGCAAATGAGTATTTTGCGCTTGATATCACCAGTGTTTCTTCATATTCAGAAATGATTAAACTTGTAAAGTATGGATATAATCGAGATCATGAAGATCTTCCACAGATTAATCTGCTGATGATTACAGGAGAAAAGAGCCGCCTGCCGATTTATTGCCTGCCACTGGATGGGAAAATCAAAGATGTCAAAGCACTGAAAAGCGCAATTGCGGATGAGTCTTTGATCGCATCAAATCGCCTCTCACTGATCATGGACAAGGGGTTCTTCTCTGCACAGAACCTTGACGCTCTTTATGATGCAAGAATGCGCTTCGCAGTTGGAGTGCCATTTTCAAGCAAGATCGCCAAAGAGGCTGTTGAAAAGAAACGTGATGTGATTGAAAGTCATCAAAATATGATCAGTGTCCTCGGGAATGAAGTTTATGGAACTACAGAACTGCAGAAATGGAAAGGCCATCGTCTTTACACCCATATTTACTATGACAGTGATAAAGCCGCTGGCGAACGAAAGGAGTTCCACAAGAAACTCTGCAGGACTTTCGAGCAGCTTACCCATGATCTGACGCCGGATGATTCTGAGTTTGCCCGCAAATATTTCGTCATCAGTGAAACGCCTGTGCGAGGTAAAAAAGTTAAATATAACGAAGAAGAAATCAATAAGCATTTAAAAAATCATGTTGGATGGTTCGTGCTCGTAAGTAATTTCATCAAAGACGCAACGGAAGCTCTCACTGTTTATCGCGAGAAAGACAACGTGGAGAAATCTTTTGACGATCTGAAGAACGAGCATGATATGAAAAGACTTCGTGTTCACTCTGAAGAAGCGATGAATGGACGCCTCTTTCTACAGTTTTTGAGTGTGATCCTGACCGTGGCAATACGGAATAAGCTGGCCGAAGAAAACTGGACCGATCGATATTCACTTCGCCAGATTATGGATGAGATTGGTGAGTTAAAACAAGTGAGACCAGTGGAAGGCAGGAGCAGAAAAAAAGTGGTCCTGGCTACGACACCGCTCCAGGACCAGATTATTAAGTTATTTGAACTATCCCCATCATATGTATAATTACGGGAATTAAGGTTATAAAAATAGACCGCACAATTCGATGCCTGATGGCATTCAAATCGTGCGGTCTTATTCTTCGGTTACAAATCAATGAAAAGTTCAGGCAGGCAAATTGCAGCTTTCAAAGGTGAACAATCACGTGATTTTGAATTACGTGCGTTGTAAAAAATCTTTTTTATATTTTACATTCAAAAAGACTGATGTATAATAAAGCCAAAAATTAAACTAACGTTAGTTAATGTTTAAGAAAGGAAGAAATATGAATTAAAAAACTCTTCTCGAGTCTTATGCTTGTTTCTTTGACACTTTCACCTGTTACCGTTCGAGCAAACGAAAGTAACCAAGAGCAGAGCAGCGAGTATAGCGATTACTTGACTCTATTGGAAGAATATGGTTTAACACCTGAAGATGTTGATCGAGTAACAACTGAAGGTTTTGAATATGCAAAAACTGCTCCAATTGTTTCAGATGCCAATCAAACAACAAGAGGCATTTCTGGAGCCTGGAGTTGGAGAGATGGGCTCATTTGTGTTACTGATTCTTATACGTCCTTCATTAACCATGGTCACGCCGGAATTGTTGCCGCAGCCCCGTATTATGATTCAACAATTGAAGCGCTTAATGCGAATGACGGAGTAAGAGCAATGTATGGAGAATGGTCAGCAAGGTTTAACCCCAGAGTTTATCAGTGTGGAGTTACCTCTACTACAGAAGCTCAAGATGCAGCGGCAGCCAGACTAGCCAATTCATGGATTGGTAAACCATATAGTGTTTTATCTACTTTAGAAACTACGGATACATTCTATTGCTCACAGCTTGTATATCAAGCCTATCGATTAGGAGCAGGCTACACCTTGCCTCATGCCTTACCCGGAATCATCACCCCGGCAGATTTACTGCATGGTGGTGCCACAACAATCAATTACCGCTATGAGTAGCAAATATTCAAAAACATCATATAAAGGCGTTTCGAATAATCGATATGACCTTTCATCGTTTTTGACGATATCGCTTTGTTCCGTTGGGATAAAAGGTTGGATTGGAGAGCTATGAAGAAAAAAAGATCTAACAAAAATAAAAAACGACTGGTTATATCAATATCACTGGTTTTAACGGTTGCTTTGATTTTGTTTTTTGTTAATCGGATTCCCAAAAATCAGACCGCAAATTTAAGCGGAGTTGATCTGGTTTTGGTGGATAATGAAAACTTTGTCCTGGTTGATGAGGAAGATAGAAACTTATTGGTTAACGAAACAATTCAACGTCCTTCTCGAGATAAGAACCTGTGGTATTACTCAGAAAAAGTGTTTGAGGATGGCGATAACTGGTATGTCAAAACTAGCACGGATAAAAACATCAACGTCTGGCTAGAAACCATCAATAAAAACGATTTGTCCGTAAAGAGGACAGAATTCCCGGGAGTTGACATTAATGTGATGACTTTTGACGGAAGTCGTTTAATTGCTTCCGATAATAAAGTGACTTCACTGGACTTCGTTTTATTTGACAAAGAATTAAACCATCAAAAGACAGTGACTCTTCCCTACAGGAATGGAGAAGCTCAAATGATATTCGACAGTCAGTTAACTCCAATTGAAGGCGGAGGTTATCATCTGTTAATTGGATTTATGCCTGTCAATATGCCTTATGACTACAATGAAAATCATCTTCTACAGCTTGATTCGGACTTTAATGTTGTGAATGACATGGATCTGGGGCTGAACGATGGATCTCTTTCGTCATTTTGCATCCTGAACAACAAGATTTTTGCGAGTGTTTCCCGACAAGGAATCGGCGTAGATGGAAGAGGTGCACCATCCAATCAGGTTCTGGTTTATGATCTGAATTCAGGGAATATACCCGAGACAACAATTGAATTAGACGTCACAAGTGGAGGAACTCTTAAATTTGATCAACACAGCGGCAAACTGATTTTGCAGAAGGCAGATAGAGATAAAGATCCACAAACTCCATTTGTATTAATTGATCCAGAAACTTACGCAACAACCGATCTCACTTTGCCAGAGGATGTGGCCATTGAATATGGTCCTAACCCATTTACTTATCTGAAAAATGGTCGATTGTACTGGTTGAATGGACAAAATCTGCTGACCTGGGATCTGAACACTCTCGAAGTAAGCCGGTATTCTCTGAATTCGATAGTTGAGAATGGACGTGGTCTTTTGATTACGGATCACGAATTCTAATCACATAGTCTCTTTAAAAAAGCAACGGAGATTGAATTTCGGTTGCCCACTGACAAAAGAAGATCAAAACATTAAGTGGCGCTTTAAAATTTGTTGAGGATTTGATGATCGTATGCTTTCCATTAACATGAGGCTTTCAAATCCTCATTTTTTTCTGTAACCCTTTGACTCGCTTTCTTGAAAAAAGCGCAAACTACCCCTATCACCAGATGGATAAATCCTCTTGTGATTATATAGAACTTTTCCAAAGGAAAAGACCATAGATTTGACGCAAATTTGATTAGAACTTTCCAAATCAGATGTACTATACGGAGGTTGACTTGCGTGGTCGACCTCTTTTCCTTGTGCGCCCGGCATGGCGCACATCTAGGTGGTGAAAGTCCACTATGGGGGCGTATCATTGCAACCGCTAACCATTAGCCTAAGGCAAGGGGCCATCTGGTAACAGAGGTTCTGAAAGAAGTCGTTAAAGGACTGCCGGAACATCCAGAAACAGAAGCAGAAAGTCAAACTCATTCA
>JBJEFF010000065.1:0-2454 GCA_051873775.1 Allobaculum sp.
ACCGGAACAAGGGTGGGGAGCCGACGGCGGCGGGTCCCTATGAATGAAAAAAAGAAGTTGATTGAATCAGGCGGATCACTATAATGAGAAAGTATGGAAAATTTGAGCTTATTTGTGCGAAAAGTTCTTTCCGCCATTCAGCCGGATGAAGATTTAATCGATGAAATTCTTCATCCGCGTGATCTGTATCCTGTCTCTGCCAGTGAATGTATACAGGCCTTTAAAAAGCGGATCGACCTCGCACTGGAAAACAATGAAAAAATACTGATTGCAGGCGACTATGACTGCGATGGGATCATGTCGACGACAATCCTGCATCTAGGACTTGGACAGCTAGGTCTTGTCTGCGGTTACTATATTCCGGACCGTATTAAAGAAGGGTACGGCCTTTCTGTCAATACCGTGCAGATGGCTTATGATCGCGGTTATTCCCTGATTATTACGTGTGATAACGGTGTACTTGCGACAGAAGCACTTGCCAAAGCACGTGAACTGAATATCGAGGTGATGGTCACAGACCACCACATTCTTCCTGAACATGTGGATTGTGAAGTTCTGGTGCATCCGGATCTGCTTGAACCGTGCTTTTCAAGTTTATGCGGTGCCGGTGTCGCATTCGAATGCGTCAGAGCACTCGGAATAGAGCGGGATGACTTTATCGAATATGCCGCGATCGCATCGATTGCTGACTGCATGCGTGTCGGCGGTCAGACCCGTTCTCTGATTCAAAAAGGGCTTGCCTTACTCAACGAAAAAGGGGAATTGCATCTTGACCCGTTTATTACAAGACGTCCGATTAATGAGCGTGATGCGGCGTTCCAGATTGCGCCGAAAATCAATGCGGTCGGCCGTCTGTCCAACCTTGCCAATGTAAATACGTTTGTCCGTTACATGGAAAGCAAGTCGCCGACTCAGGTCGCTTCCTATGCCCATTCCGTGAATCAGATCAATGACCGGCGCAAGGAACTCTCGGCCCAGGTTTACGGTAAGGCACAGGTGCTGATCAATCCGCTTCATCCCGTTCTTTTTGCGGTAGACGAGCAGTTTCTAGAAGGGATTATCGGTCTGGCGGCAGGAAATCTCTGCAGCCAGTATGGCAAAGCGGTCATTATCGGAACGATCACCGACGAAGGTGTGAAATGTTCCATGCGGGCGCCGAAAGGTTTCCACTGTATGGATTTCCTTGCTGACTTTGACGGCTTTTTAAAGTGCGGGGGTCATGAACAGGCCGCCGGTATGACGATTGATCCTCAACGTTATGAAGATTTCAAAGAGTATGTTCTCCAAAAAGGCCGCTCCTACAAATGGGAACCGCAGGAAGAAACACTTGTGGACATCGAACCGGATGAAATTAATGTTGAAAACGTTCGTGCGCTTGATGCGTTTCGACCGTTCGGTCAGGGTTTTGAATTGCCGCGTTTTATCCTGAATGATCCGCAGATCGTCCGCAGTTTTGACATGAGTCAGGGGGCACACCGCAAATTCATGTTAAGCAACGGAGTCGAAGCCTTACACTTCAACCAGAGTGCTCAGGATGCGCACACACCGTTCGAACAGATTGATGCACTGATTGGTACACTGAATCTTTCGACTTACCGCAATGAAAAAGCAGAATTTCTGATTGATGAAATCATCTATAAATAAAAGGAAAGATCCGCTGCTTCTTTAGCGGAATTTACAGAAAAGGACGGACTTCGCTCCGATTCAGACACTTCTTTCATTATGTCCTTTTTTAAAAGATGAATGAGAGTAAAATATAAAAGGATTTTTTAAGGGACACCGTTTCGGACCCTTTAAAAAATCAGACTGCATAAAGAAAAAAATCCGTTTTACGGATAAGGAGATAGTTATGGATCTAAAATCGATTATTGCGACGATTCCGGGTTTCCCGAAAGAAGGAATCCTGTTCCGCGATATCACTCCGGTACTTGCTAATCCGGAAGCATTAAGCGAAACCGCGAAAGAAATTGCGGAATTTGCGAAAAAAGTCGGCGCTACGGTAATCTTAGCTCCGGAAGCCCGCGGCTTCATGTTCGGTATCCCGGCTGCATTAAATGCCAATCTGCCCTTTATTCCGGTCCGCAAACCGGGCAAACTGCCACGCGCTGTCATCGAAGAATCCTATGCCCTTGAATACGGTATCGATCATCTGCAGATTCATAAGGATGATCTGCGTGCCGGAAGCAAGGTTCTGATCGTTGATGACCTCTTAGCGACTGGCGGTACTGTTGAAGCCATCGCAAAAATGGTCCGCCGCTGCGATAGTGAAGTTGCCGGTTATGCATTCGTCATTGAACTCGATGACCTGCACGGTCGTGACAAATTAAAAGATGCACCGGTCCTCAGCTTAGTTCATTACGAAGGCGAATAAGTCAGAACGGCTTATTTTGTCAATTATCTCAATGTCATTAAGTTAAGCTTTTTCTTCTTCGAGTCCCTATGAGTCTTAAAAAA
>JBJEFF010000066.1:0-12579 GCA_051873775.1 Allobaculum sp.
ACGAACCACATAAGGCCTTTTACGCCTTGACGTAGGGGGCTTTCATATCAGAAAAAGAGTATCCGTAATCGCTCAAGAGTTGCTCAATGTATGGATTGTTCCACTCCCCAGTAGCTGTCCAACATTAAGAAAGGTTTAGCAAAAAATGATCATTCGTTTATACACTAATCACGGATATTCCGTCTTTACTATAAATCAAATACTGGCTCTTCTCATCCATTTTCTGATTTAAATGTCCAGCCAATCTTGAATCCGACAACAGTGAGATCTGCATCTCCTTTGGAAATCTGATGATCTGATATTTCTAATTCAACTCTGTAAAACTAAAATCCAACGCAGTTTAGAAATCCAAAGTTACTTTTACAATCTGCAGCTGAATGATCATTTATTCATTCAGATCTTTCATATTCCCGAGATGGTCATCTGTTTTTCCGATGCGTCCTTCACATCGTCACAATCCTTTAAAATCGTCACGGATTATTTAGAAAAGGTTAAGGGAATTCCTCATAGGAATTGACTATGATTTTTATACAGAGACTACTTAAAAAAACAAAGAAAAGTCGGATAGGAACACGGTGGAATTATGAAGGTACAAAAAATAGTCGCAATATGTCTGTTAGCCGCATCAGGATTTCTAGCCGGATGCCGGTCAAGTGAGAATCTAGAAATTGCATTAGTGGATCCGGATGCACAAATCAAAGCTGGTGACACGGTATCCATTCGGACTAATCTATCAGGATTCAACTCCCGGATTGACCCGAACGATATTACTGTTTCCCGCGGCAGTGAGTCCTGGGTAGAGAATGGCGAGATCAAATTTAAATCCAATACACCGGGAACTTATAATCTTTCTGTTCTGCGCGATGGCGTTCAGAGTAACGTTCTTTCCATTCAGGTCCTCGACCGTAATGGTCATGCGGTAGATAGTCCGAACCCATCCGGTATTGAAGAAGACTTGTTCGATCAGATTGCGGATGGTGATAAAGTCAGCGTCGCTCAGGCGATCGAAAACAAGGACACGATCATCTCTAAGAAGGTGTCAATTGTCATGGAAGGATATTTACCTCTGACGGGAGAGCTGGATGAATATGGCGTTGAAACGCCTGTTCTTTACGATGAGAATCATGCGAATTATATCCTGTTGAAAGGTTTTGATGTTCCGTTTGGCGAATGTACAGCCGAGGCGACCGGAACTCTGTATGAAAATTCGAAAGGGCAGTTAGTCATGCAGATGACTTATCTCTACAGTCCTCAGACTCCTGTCTACAAAGACAAGGATAAAAACAAAGATTCAGATTCTGATCAGTCTTCTGATTCAGAGTTCACCGAGAACGAAAAAACGGAATCCTGAGATTCCGTTTTTTCGTTTGTGAATAATTTTGCTTTCTGAACTTATTTTTTTGTTGGAACCAGAACTTCTTTTCCGCCCATGTACGGACGTAAAACTTCCGGGATCAGAACGCTGCCATCAGCCTGCAGGTTGTTTTCAAGGAAAGCAATCAGCATACGAGGTGGAGCTACACATGTGTTGTTCAGAGTATGGGCAAAGTATTTTCTTCCTTTGTCATCTTTAACGCGGATTTTCAGACGGCGAGCCTGAGCATCTGTTAAGTTCGAGCAGGATCCGACTTCGAAGTATTTCTGCTGTCTTGGAGACCATGCTTCAACGTCTACAGATTTACATTTCAGGTCAGCCAGGTCACCGGAGCAGCATTCGAGGGTACGAACAGGGATGTCCAGTGTACGGAAGAAATCAACAGTGTTGGTGTACAGTTTAACGAACCAGTCTGCAGATTCTTCTGGCTTGCAGACAACGATCATTTCCTGTTTTTCAAACTGGTGAATACGGTATACGCCACGTTCTTCAATTCCGTGTGCACCTTTTTCCTTACGGAAGCAAGGGGAATAGGAAGTCAGTGTGTAAGGCAGTTCTTTTTCATCAATGATCTGGTCGATGAAGCGGCCGATCATGGAGTGTTCGGAAGTACCGATCAGATAGAGGTCTTCGCCTTCGATCTTGTACATCATGCCGTCCATTTCCGCAAAGGACATAACGCCGTTAACAACGTTGGAACGGATCATGTATGGCGGGATTACATAAGTAAATCCGCGGTCAATCATGAAGTCACGTGCATAGGAAAGGATTGCAGAGTGTAAACGTGCAACGTCACCGAGCAGGTAATAGAAACCATTACCGGCAACACGTCTAGCCGCATCCATATCAATTCCGCTAAGGGATTCCATGATTTCTGTATGATAAGGAATTTCGAAGTCCGGTACGACTGGTTCACCGAAGCGTTCAAGTTCAACGTTTTCGGAATCGTCTTTACCTATTGGAACTGTCGGGTCAATCATGTTCGGAATTAACATCATTGCCTGAGTGACGGCTTCTCTTAATTCATCTTCTTTTTTAGCCAGTTCTTCGATCTGATCACCAAGCTTTGCGGTTTCAAGCTTAGCTGCTTCAGCTTCTTCTTTTTTGCCCTGGCCCATTAACATTCCAATTTTCTTGGAAGCATTTTTTCTTTGAGAACGAAGTTCATCCGCCTGTTGCTGAGTTCTGCGTAATGCAGCATCATTAGTAATTACTTCATCAACGAGATGGAGTTTGTGATGCTGGAACTTCTTTTCCATATTTTCTTTGACAAGGTCCGGATTTTCGCGGACAAATTTCAAGTCGAGCATTCATAATCTCCTTTTTATACATCAATAATTTATCACCGATCAAAATGCGAGGCAAACAAGCGGATTTTCTAGGGAAGATTCCATCAAAATCGTTGATTATTCGCACGATTCTGTCGATTCTAGTTCACTTTCTTCATCGATCCCATTTCTGCTTTTTTCCGATATCTGATTTTCAGATTTTTGGATTTATGATCAGAAAGAAGAGCGTGACAGATCCGTTTTGACACTGCCATTCATTCGTTTTAGAAATTTTAAAATGAATCATCCCCAAAGATCATAACGAAGTTTTTTGAAGATTGACTCGTCCGGATTCCCAGGTTCTCGTCAGCAGTAGCCGAGTGAAAACCGATTTTTCCAAAAAGCTGTTCGTATGATCGGTCATATTTTTTCAGAATTTCATAACACTTCAAAAAAGGACAGGTCTGTCTGGACCTGTCCTGCTTTCAATTCGTAATTTAGCTTAGTTCATGATCAGCTGTAAAATCTGATTTTCAGATATCGGAAATTCCTATTCCTGATCCTCTTCTGCTTCCATCTGATTCATTTCAACGAGTTCATCCGGCATGACAGATTCATCACCAGACTGGGAAATCATTTCCTGTTCTGTTTCAGATTCTTCATGATCGGTAATCGCCATACGCATTACCTTGTCCCCATCGGACAGACGGATAATGCGGACACCTTTGGTGTTGCGTCCCTGAATCTTGACGTTCTTGAGGTGGATACGGATCATCTGACCAGTATCGGTAACAATCATCGCATCTTCATCTCCGGTAACCGATCTGAAGGCAACCAGTGGTCCGGTCGCATCGCTCGTCTGCAGAGTTTTAACACCCTTCGTACCACGGTCAGTCAGACGATAGTCGGCAATCAGAGAACGTTTACCGAATCCGTTTTCGGATAAGGACATGACGCTTTCTCCCATCGAGGATAAAGCGACACCGACAACTTTACCGCCCATCAGGTCAATACCTTTAACACCGGCTGCGGAACGACCCATCAGACGGATCTTGTCTTCTTCGAATCTTACCGCATTGCCTCTGTCACCGGCGATCAGAATTTCTTCATTTCCGGTTGTGCCGCGGACGAATGCGAGGGAGTCGCCTTCATTGAGCGAAATTGCAATTTTACCGGTACGGTTGATATTTTTGAATTCGGAAATCGGCGTACGTTTGACGATACCGTTTGTGGTGACAAACAGTAATGTCTTCGCCTGATCTTCCGGATTGTATGGCAGGATTGCTTCGACCTTTTCACCATCCTGCAGTGGCAGGAAGTTGACGATCGGAGTTCCTTTGGCGGTGCGGGCGCTCATCGGGAACTGGAAGCCTTTCATACGGTAGACACGTCCGGTATTCGTGAAGAATAACAGGAAGTCATGGTTGGATAAGCCGACCATGAAGTCGATGAAGTCTTCTTCGTTCAGAGAAATCGAACGGATACCTTTACCACCGCGGTTCTGCGTATGGTAGGTGCTTATCGGAGTCGTTTTGAGGTAGCCGGAATGCGTGAGAGTCATAATGATGTCTTCCTGAGGAATCAGGTCTTCATCAATGACATCGAAGTTGCCTTCCGCAATTTCAGTACGGCGGGCATCGCCGTAGCGCTGTTTGATATCATCGAGGTTCTCACGGATGATCGCAAGAACACGTTCGTGTTTGGCAAGGATATCCTGATAGTCGGCGATGTTGGCGAGTAACTGGTTGTACTCGTTTTCGATCTTTTCACGTTCCAAACCGGACAGACGTCTGATCTGCATCGCAAGGATGGCCTTGGACTGAATCGCATCGAGACCGAAGCGTTCGTTCATATCGAGAATCAGACCTGCTTCATCCTTACGGGAAGAACGGATCAGGGCAATGACTTCATCAAGGAAATCATGCGCAATCCGTAAACCTTCGACAATGTGCAGGCGTTCCTGCGCCTTGCGTAAGTCATAACGGGTACGGCGTTCGATAACTTCTGTCTGGTGATTGATGTAATCGAGAATCATCTCACGGATGCTTAACTGTTTCGGACGGCCGTTTTCCAGCGCAAGCATATTGATGCCGAATGTGGACTGCAGCTGCGTCTCACGGAACATCTGGTTGATGATGACATCTTCCTGGGCATCCTTTTTCAGTTCCATAACGATGCGGACACCTTCACGGTTGGATTCATCGTTGAGGTAAGTCACCCCCTGGACTTTCTTGTCACGGATGACTTCTGCCATCTTTTCGTACATCTTCATCTTGTTGACGCCGTATGGCACTTCGTAGTAGATAATCCGCTTCTTGCCATTCGACATGTCTTCAACACGGTATTTGGCACGGACGGTGATCGATCCGCGTCCTGTTTCGTAAGCTTCACGGATGCCTTTGCGGCCGAGAATGATACCGCCGGTCGGGAAGTCCGGTCCCGGCAGGTATTCCATTAATTCCGGTACGGAGATATCCGGATCATCCATAACGGCTTTAATCGCATCGACAACTTCGTTTAAGTTGTGCG
Organism: Allobaculum sp.; assembly: GCA_051873775.1. Taxonomy (GTDB): domain Bacteria; phylum Bacillota_I; class Bacilli_A; order Erysipelotrichales; family Erysipelotrichaceae; genus Allobaculum. The sequence goes on from JBJEFF010000066.1 coordinate 5,173, forward strand.
GCGGAATGTTGGTCGCCATACCGACCGCAATACCGACTGCACCATTGAGCAGCAGGTTCGGAATACGGCTAGGCAGGACCGTCGGTTCTTTGCCATCCGCATCATATGTTTCAATAAAATCTACGGTATCCTTGTTTAAGTCCGCGATCATCTCCATGGAGATCTTGGACATGCGCGCTTCGGTATAACGCTGGGCAGCGGCACCGTCGCCGTCAAGGGAACCGAAGTTTCCGTGACCATCGACAAGCGGATAACGGTAGGAGAAGTCCTGGGCCATACGGACCATGGCTTCATATACGGCAGTATCACCATGTGGGTGATACTTACCAATAACATCTCCGACAATACGCGCGGATTTTTTATGCGCGGACTGCGGAGTAATATTCAGTGTACTCATCGCGTACAGAATACGGCGGTGTACAGGTTTTAAACCATCGCGTACATCCGGCAGCGCACGCTGTACGATAACGGACATCGAGTAATCCAGGAAGGACTCACGCATCTCTTTCGAGATCTCGATATCTTCGACAACGTCGTAATCGGCAGGTCGTTCGATGATCTCTTCTTCTTCAACAGTTTCCGGCGTGTTGTTTTCTGATTCGCTCATTATTTTCCCCTTTCCAGTCTGATCTTTTCAGATCTTTATTCAGACAGATTCGAAAATCTGATTTTATTTCAAAATTCCTATTTTGATCCGATCCTAAACTTTTTCAGATTAGAGGTCGAGCGTCGCATATTCAGCGTTGGACTGGATGAACTCTTTACGAGGTTCGACATCTTCACCCATCAGAATGGAAAAGACGGTATCAGCTTCCATCGCATCATCGATTGTGATTCGTTTGAGGATACGGCGTTTCGGGTCCATAGTGGTTTCCCAGAGCTGTTCGGCATCCATTTCACCAAGACCTTTGTATCGCTGTACCTGATAGCCTTCCTTGAACTCGGCACGGAGTTTTTCCATTTCCTGTTCCTTGTAGGCATAGGCAATGCGTTTGCCTTTTTGGATTTTGTAGAGAGGCGGTTGGGCAATGTAGACATAGCCGTTTTCAATGACCGGACGCATGAAGCGGTACAGGAATGTCAGCATCAGGGTGGCGATATGACTTCCGTCGACATCGGCATCGGTCATGATGACAATTTTGTGATAGCGCAGTTTGGAGACATCCGTTGTATCACGGAAGCCGCATCCGAATGCGGTGATCATCGAGTTGATTTCGGCATTCTTGAAGATTCGCGCATCACGGGCTTTTTCAACGTTCAGAATTTTACCGCGCAGCGGCAGGATTGCCTGGGTACGGGCATCACGGCCCATCTTGGCAGAACCGCCGGCGGAGTTACCTTCGACGATGTAGATTTCGCATTCGCTCGGATCCTTACTGGAGCAGTCAGTCAGTTTGCCCGGCAGGGAAGTAATTCCGTCGAGTGCGGATTTACGCTGAACGGCTTCACGGGCTTTGGCAGCCGCAAGGCGGGCACGTCCGGCCATCAGGCCTTTTTCAACCATGGCCTTGGCATCTTTCGGATTCTCTAACAGGAAGCGTTCTAAATGCTTACCGAAAATGTTGGAGACAATTTTACGGACTTCACTGTTACCGAGTTTTGTTTTGGTCTGACCTTCGAACTGCGGGTCAGGGTGCTTAACGGAAATAATGGCAGCTAAACCTTCCTTCACGTCATCCTGTGTTAAGGATTCGTCTTTTTTCAGGAGGTTGTTTTCACGGCCGTATTTATTCAGTTCACGGGTTAAGGCAAGACGGAAACCATCGACATGATAACCGCCTTCCGGTGTGTTGATATTGTTGACGAAAGAATACATCTGGCTCTGGAAATCCTTGTTGTACTGCAGGGCAACTTCAACAAGAATCTGATCCATTTCACCTTCGGCATAGACCACTTTTTCGGAAATGACTTCCTTGCCGCGGTTGAGGTACTGGACATATTCGATAATGCCACCCTCGTAGCGATAAGTCTTGCTCTGCGGGTGTTCCGGACGTTCGTCAGTTAATGTCAGCGTCAGGTTCTTATTTAAGAACGCAAGCTGACGAATACGGGTATTGAGAATGGAGAAATCAAAGACGGTTGTTTCCGCAAAGATTTCCGGATCCGGTTTAAAGCGGACCGTTGTTCCGGTTTTATCAGTTGTGCCGATTTCCTTTAAAGGCGCAACGGTTTTACCGCCGTTTTCAAAACGGACATAGTAAACTTTGCCGTCCTGTTCAACGGTAACTTCCAGCCAGCTCGATAATGCGTTAACGACACTGGCACCGACACCGTGCAGACCGCCGGAAACTTTATAGGCACCGCCGCCGAATTTACCACCGGCATGCAGCACGGTCATAATCGTTTCAACTGCACTGATATGTGTTTTTTCATGAATGCCGACTGGCATACCGCGTCCGTTATCGTGAACGCGGATGATGTCGCCTTCTTCAATGGTGACATCGATCTGGTTGGCATAGCCGGCCAGACATTCGTCGATACCGTTATCGACAATTTCCCAGACCAGATGATGCAGGCCGCGCTGGGATGTGGAACCAATGTACATACCCGGACGTTTGCGGACCGCTTCAAGTCCTTCGAGAACCTGAATATCATCAGCGGTATAGGAATGGTTAACGTGAATGGCTTCGTCTTCAAGCTTGTCAAATTCAAGGACAGATTCCTGAAGTTCCTGGGCATTTTCAGCTACGCGGGGTTCGTTTACCGGCGAGCTCTGATCTTTGTTTTCGATCTCAGACATCAAATAGTCCCTCCTTCATTACTCCATGATCCACTGTGTAAAAATGAACTGGCTGATCAAACCATGATGGATCGACGGTTTCGGCCGTAGTGATAAAAATCTGAATTTCCTGCGGAAAGGCTGCGACAAGTCCTGCCCGGCGTGATTCGTCGAGCTCGGAGAATACATCATCGAGAAGCAGTATCGGATGATGGCCGCCTTTCGCTTTGATGACCTGACATAATGCGATTTTGAGCGCAAGCATAATGGAGCGTTTCTGCCCCTGGCTTGCGGTCTGCGTAACGAGTTTGCCATCGAGATAGAATTCCAGGTCATCTTTATGAATTCCGACGGCAGTTGTTTTCATCTTCAGATCCTTGTCGAGTGTTTTCGCATAGGCAGCTGATAGCTGCGAACGGATATCCTTTGCGGGATCGACACAGGTGCGGTAGCGTAAAGTCAGCTCTTCTTCTCCTTCCGAGAAGTTCGGGAAAATCTCATTGGCTTTTTCGTTGAGCAGTTTTACAAAGGCTGCCCGCTGCTGTATGAGAATGACCTGAGCATCAATCATCTGATCGGTGATGGTCTTTAACAGGACCCGGTCCACATTCCACGCTTTGAGAATCGTGGAACGTTCTTTTAAAAGCTTATTGAACTGACTGAGGACAGTCGTGTACGATCTTGATAGCTTCACAAGTTCCATATCGATCATTTTCCGTCTTTCTTTGGGCGGATCCGAAAAAAGGCGCAGATCATCCGGTGAGAAGAGCACCGCATTCAGAATCCCCACAAAATTAGAAAAAACGGAAACTGGCTTTCCGTTGCGAAAAAGATACTTCTTACCTTGCGAAAAGATCGTTTTTAATGTTTCAAGCCGACCAGAATTTTCAACAACACATTCCAGGGTGAAAGACTCCTGGCCATGACGCATTAAAGAAGGAGTTTTAGACGTCCTCCATGAGCGAAGATGTGAAAGGAAATAGATGGCTTCAATCAGATTTGTTTTTCCCTGAGCGTTCTTTCCGTACAGAATATAGATCGAATCGGGATCAAAAGAAAAAGAAGCCTTTTCGAAATTTCTGTAATCCGAAAGTATCAGCTTCTGTACGTTCATTCAATCTCGATCCGGATTCCTCCGGCTTCAACTACATCGCCTGCACGCAGTTTCTTGCCCCGACGGTTTTCGGGTTCGTCATTGACACGAACTTCATTTTCAGCAAGCCAGGTTTTTACCTGTCCGCCGGACTGAATAACATCGCAGGCTTTAAGGAGCTGCTGGAGCGTAATATATTCGCCCTTTAAAGAAAACTTCATCTGTAAATCCTCTTTTCCTTTTATGATTATAACAAAAATAGGCCCTATTTTCCACAGATTGGCCATTTTGATTCAAACAGACAGGAATACGGGAAAAAAAAGATAGTTCTTAAACTGTCTAAAAACACGCTTATTTAAAAAAATCGGAATTTTTCCCAGCTACATTGCCTGCTTTCGGGCAGGTAATCCTCTTCTGTAAGCCGTGAATTTTAGCGGCAGCCTTTTTCCGGCTTATTTACGCTTCTGTATACAAAAACCTGGTCCTCTTTTTCGGACCAGGTTTTAATTTCGGATTCTAGTACTGACGGATCGGGACAACGACCATCGTTAAGGATGCGTCATCCGGTCTGCTGATGCGGATCGGACGCAGTTCATTGGTAATGAAGAGTTCGACCTGATCCTGGGCATCGAGTGCCTGCAGAGCCTGCAGCATCAGCTGGGCATTGAACGCAAATGTGAATTCCTTACCGGTATATTCGACATTTTCGAATACCTGACGGCAGGAACCGATCTGGCTGGAAAGAACGCGCATGCTTACGCCTTCGGCAGAGCAGCTCATTTCAACCGGAACGACACTTCCTAAAGAAGATTTCTTGGAAGTGTAGATCATGGAACGATTGAGCATACCGATTAAATCGGAAGCTTTGATTTTCAGCTGAGCTTCAGGATTTACCGGAATAATGGAATAGACATCCGGGAATGTACCTTCAAGCAGCGGGGACTGAACAAGAGTATTGTCGTAAGTCACCATCACACGACGGCGGTCGCAGTATAAATCCACATCCTTATCTTCCGGAACGCATTTAGCGATTTCCTTAGCAAAGTTCGATGTGATTGTGATTTTTGCGGTTTCGTCACTGACATAATCAGCTTTAAAGCTCGCCATACGATAAGAGTCGGTTGCGGTAGCGGTGAAGTGTTCACCGTTCATTTCCACATTGACACCAAGCAGAACCTGACGGCTGTTCTTTTCGGAAGCGGCATAGACAACATGGCGCTCGATAGCTTTAAGAAAACGGCTTGGAATCACGAAATGTTTTTCCGGACGGTCTAATGCGACTGGCGGGTATTTATAAGCGGACTGGCAGATCAGATCATAGTTGCCATCTGTTCCGCTCACTCTTAACAGATCATCATCTGTAGAGACAATCTGAATCATTTCACTGCTCATACGGCGAAGAAGTTCGGAAAGGATATGCGTATTGATGACGATCGATCCGGTATCGGCAATCTGAAGTTTATTTTTTTCATCCGGAATCATTTTCGTCTGGATGGTCAGGGAATCATCTGTGGCAAGAAGAACCACGCCGTCTTCCTGAACCTGGACTTTGGCACCCGTCAGAATCATCTTCGGATTCACCGGGTTAATAGCACGACCAACAAGGTTGATGGCGTCTAAAAAGAGTAATCGATTGATTGAGATTTCCATGAGAAAGAATCTCCCTTCTATTCAATAAGATAAAGATAAAAACAATAAGGGCGGGGAAACCGTGGAATGAGTGCTCATTTCCACGATAAATAAAGGTAAAACATGTGAAAAACGGGTGGGGAATCAATGGGGAATTATGAGATCTTCCGTTTGATATCCTCTATTGCCTCCTGCCAGCTCGCATCTTTTGCGATCATCTTCTTTGCGCGTGAGAAGCTTGAAGAAATCGTCGTATGATCACGTCCGCCAAGCTGAATGCCGATTTCGGCATAGGGCAGCTGCAGCATGTCGCGCATCAGATAGATACAGATCTGTCTTGCCTGCGAGATTTTTTTCTGACGGCTTTTGCCTTCAAGATCCGCATAGGACAGCCCGTAATAGCGGGTGACCGCTTTTTTGATCGATTTGGCATCGATCTGTTCAGGTTCGCTGACAATCGGTTCATCCTTTAGTATACCGAGCGCAAACGACATCGAGATCGTCGGCGGGTTAAAAAGTGTCGCATTGAAGATCAGACGGTTCAGTGCGCCTTCAAGAGCACGCACATCGTCGCTGTAGCTGCGGGAGAGAAAATCGAGTACATCATCATCGATATCAATGACATCTTCATGGCCTTCGATTTTCTTCATCAGAATCCGTTTTGCGGTTTCAGCACCCGGCTTGGAGATGTTGACAATTAGTCCCGAAGAGAAGCGGCTGATTAAACGTTTAGTCAGAGTCGGGATTTCCGATGGATGCGTATCGGATGTCATAATCAACTGTTTTTTCTGACGGATTAATTCGTTATAGAGAGTAAAGAAAACTTCCTGACAGCTTGCGGAGCGCAGGTTCTGAATATCATCGACGAGAAAATAATCGCAGTCGAGCAGCGTTTCCTTTACTTTTTCCACCGCATTGCCATCGCTGTTTTTGGTACGCATCGCTTCAAGCAGCAGGCTGACGAGATCTCCGGCATACAGATAAACCACTTTGGCATATGGCTGTGTTTTGGCGAGTTCATTACCGAGGGCGTTTAAAATATGCGTTTTCCCCAGACCGGAATTGCCGTAGAGCAGCAGCGGATTGTACATGCTTTTGGTTTTGGGATTGCACGCCATCTGGCATGCCGCAAGAGCTTCCTGGTTGCTTGGTCCGCGCACAAAGGATTCGAATGTCAGTCCCGGGTCAAATCCGCGGCTGATTAGTTTGGTTGCCTTTGCTTTGAGCGCTTCATCCGGCATCATCTGTGCCATGTCTTTTTCGGTAATCAGAACAAGGGTGAGCGGGGAACCGTATATTTCGGTCAGTGTATCTTCGAATAATTGCTGGTTTTCACGAATCAGATTGATTGCGACTACATTCTGGCAGGCGATATACGCTTTATTCTCTTCGATTTTGAAGAGTGAGGATTTTTTGATCCACGTCATTGTTCCATCGTCAAAGTAGCCGCTTTTTGAGATGAGATCGAGAGTCTGAATCCAGTTCGATTTAAATGAAGAGTCCATTTTTTTCATCCTTTCGTGTAGTTTCAAATATACAAGATTTTTTTAGTTTTAAACAGTGTTGTAACCAGCGGGGATAAAGAATGTGGAAAACGTAAAAAAAGAAACTTCACCACAATGGGGAAAACTCTGACTAAATGGTGAATTCCACACTCAAAAAAAAGGCTTTTCCCCATTATAATTTTTCCAAATCAACGATAGATATACAGAATTTAGGAGTTTTCCACTTTTCCACATTGGGAAAAAAAAACGTGCTGTTTGATGGGGATTAAGTGGGGAAAGAGCGTGGAAAACGGGAAAAAAAGCGCGAGTTTTCCCCGTTTTCCCCATTAAAATTCCTTTTTAGAATGTCGCGGTTTTGACACATTCCCCATTACATGTGGAAAACCGGAGACGACTTTACGCATTTTTGGAAACCGAAAATTGCGTGAGGCACGATTAGCGTTTTCATTCGTTTGAGGTCT
>JBJEFF010000067.1:0-12513 GCA_051873775.1 Allobaculum sp.
ATTATCCCAAGGAGGACGGATACAAAATACACGTCGATTATTTGACGCTTACGTCGTTGAAGTATTTTTCCTTGATCAGCTGTACGGGCATTTTCTTGCCGGTCCATAATTCAAAGGAAGCAGCCCCCTGATAGAGAAGCATGAATAAGCCGTTTGCGGTCTGGCAGCCGGCTGCTTTGGCGTCTTTGAGGAACTGAGTTTCTTTCGGGTTGTAGATGACATCGAAGCAGAACAGGTCCGGACGGAACATGGATTTGTCTGTGATCAGTGTCTTTTCGGTGTTCGGTGCCATGCCAACGGAAGTGCCGTTAACGAGAATACGGCTGTTTGCGACAGCTTCTTTTAATTCAGCCGGGTTTTCGAAGTCGTGAACGATTACTTTGCAGGAAGTACGTTTATTCAGTTTTCCGGCAATTTCTTCAAGACGGGGGAAGAAAGCATCCCGTACGTTGAAGACATCAATCTGTTTGACGCCATCTAAGGCAGCCTGTACGAGAATGGCAGAAGCCGCACCGCCGCCACCAAGGAGGGTCATGTTTTCACCGATGATATCTACGCCGTTTTCTTTTACAGCTTCCATAAAGCCGATTCCGTCGGTTGTATAGGCTGTCAGTTTTCCGTTGTCATTGACGATCGTGTTGCATGCACCGGTGATTTCAGAAGCAGGGGAGAGTTCATCGGCAAGTTTGCACATGATATTCTTGCCCGGCATGGTGATGTTCCAGCCGCGTGCACCGAGCGTTTTGAGGCCTTCTACAGCTTTGGGCATTTCGGCTTCCGGAACATCGAAAGCAAGATAGCGGTAGTCGAGATCAAGCTGTAAGCATGCTTCATTATGCATTGCCGGAGAGATAGAGTGTCCTACAGGGGAGCCAAGCAGGCAGAGTAAGCCGGTATGGCCGGTAATTGGAGTGGTCATAGTTTTTCCTTTCTTCGTTTATGAAGTTTAATGAGAGGGGATTACAGGATGAAGGAGTTAAGCCGCAGCTGCCGGCTGTTCTTCCTTGAAAGGCTGGACTTTGGCGATGATTTCTTCACAGATTTCAAATACGGATTTGCCATCGGTATTGACGACGATATCCGCCGCATTCTGATAAGCAGCAGCACGGGCGTCCATTAAAGAAGTAATGTGAGAAATCGTTTTGTTGTTTTCAAGCAGCGGACGGTCATGGCTGGACTGAACACGTTCGAGAATGGTTTCCGGTGAAGCGGTCAGCAAAACGATTTTTCCGGATTTTCGCATTTCATCGACATTGACCTGGCGCATTGCAACACCGCCTCCGCAGGAAATGATCTGATTTTTCTTACTCTGGCATTCGCGCAGCAGCGCAGTTTCTTCATTTCTGAAGTAAGGTTCGCCGTGCAGTTCAAAGATTTCGGAAATGGACATACCATTGCGTTTTGCGATGATTTCATCCATTTCAATGACATCCATCGCAAAGACATCTTTTAAATAGGAGGAAATTGTACTTTTTCCGACACCCATAAAGCCGATCAGGAAGATGTTCTGACCAAAGAGCTCGTGACTCTGGATGCGTTTGGACTGATAAATAATATAGTCGTAGATCGACATAATCGAATCATGGTATTCATAATCCGCGAGCTTCTTGTTGAAGAGTGTCTTCTTACGTGCTTCTTCATCGGGCTGAACAGTTGAAATTCCGTTTTCCTGTTTGTAGTTGATTAATTCCTGAACGATCTGACAGCGCATGCGAAGGACATCCATAATGACTTCATCGCACATTTCAAGATCGTTACGAAGTTTCTTGAGTTTATCCATTTCTTAATTCCTTTTATTTTATTCTTTTTTTTCATGCATCTGCTGTACCTCTTTTCCCGAACGTATTATTTTGCGGCATCCTTTTCAATGCCGGGTTTACCGAAAAAGTACAGAATGGTGCATATTCAGAGACAAAAATGCGTCTATGCCCATCAGTATAAACAGTGCAAATTTCTGAGTAAAGAAAAGTCACTTTTCTTACAAAAGGTTACATTCATTTTCATTGCGTTTTCGAACATTTTGGAAAAACGCGTAAACAAAAACAGACTGCCCGAAACAATAGGGGCAGCCTGCTTTTGAAACTTGAACTGAAAGACAATTCAGGGATTGGTAAGTTTAGGGAAAACTAGATGCCTAACTGTTCTTTCATGTAATCAACTGGAGTTGATTTACCAGTGTAGAGCTCAATAGCGATTAAAGCCTGGAATAACATCATGCTCATACCGTTATAAACACGTTCAACACCAGCGTCTTTAGCCTGTTTCATCATCACGGTTTCTCTTGGAGCATAAACAGTATCCGTAACGATCAGGCCCGGTTTGAAGAAAGAACCATCAGGGATGTTAGAGAGATCTTCGAGTGGGTGCATACCGACACCAGTCGCATCGCAGAAGATATCTGCTTCGTGCATTTTCTGTTTTAAGAGATCGAGGTCTGCAAGGTCATGCATTTCAGCTTTGCAGTCGGAGTTTTCGTTGATGATCTGAGCAATTTCAACACCGCGGTCATAGAATTTGTCTTTGATGTTGAAGATGTCGATCTGTGCGAGTCCGTCTAAAGCACCGCGAACCGCAATTGCAGTTGCAGCACCGCCAGTACCGATTAAAACCATTTTCATGCCTTTGAAATCGATACCTTCGGAACGGATACCCTGCCAGTAACCCATTCCATCAGTGTTATAACCTTTTAAGTAGCCTGTAACGTTGCCGTTTTCGTCGCGTGTGTTGACTACAGTGTTGATGGCACCGCAGAGTCTAGCAGCATCGTCAACTTCGTCGAGGTATTTGTGTACGACTGTTTTGTTCGGCATGGAGATGTTGGATCCGAGCATTTTTAAAGCGCGGATGGATTCAACTGCTGCAGGAAGGGAACTGTTATCGACTTCGAAAGCAAGCTGGATGACATCGTCACCGTTTTTGTCATAAGCAAGGTTATGAGTTTTTGGAGACTGGCTGTGGCGGATCGGGTAAGCCATTAGGCCGACAAGTTCAGTGTGTCCGGAAATATTTGGCATATTAAATTCCTCTTTTCAAACTTTTTCAGTTTCGTGATATTCAGTTTTATTTTTATGTCCGGGCAATTCGCTGTTTTAGACAGGCAGAATTGCGAGGGAATCTAAAGGGATAAGATTTTTGAGTATGTGAGAGTGTCAGTAAGCGTCCGGGTTACGAATATTCGCTTCTATTTAAAACAAACGCTGCGGTTCCTGTAATGATTTAGACATACGAGGATGAATCAAATTAAGGTAGAAGGAGGGATCTGACATCATGATGAACAAATAGTGTCAGGAACAGCAGCGATGATTCACCGATTTTTCTCCGGCTGGAGTCTTACTTAGCGTTCAATGGTTCGAGATCGATATAACCGGCATTTTCTAATACGTTGAGCACAGCACGGCCTTCCATCGTACCTTCCATGATACGGCGGGCACGAACGGAATCACCGATCGGGTAAACCACTACACCTTCCGGTTCGAATGTTTCCTGAAGCTCAGCCAGGATCGGGTTATTGGAACGCATACCTAAGCAGTTGAAGCCGTAGTCAAACGGGATTTCAACGATTTCGCCATCTGGCGTCTTTACAACGAATCCGTCTTCCTTAACTTCCTGTAAAGCAGTGTTAACGTATTCTTTAACACCGTATTGATCGAATGTTTCGCGCATGGAACATTTAGTGATCGGGTCAGCTAACATACCAATCTGTGGCAGCATATCGATGATAGTGCATTTTGCACCTTTCGGAGCAAAGTATTCGATTACATCGAGACCAACGGATCCGCCGCCGACAACAACAACGTTCTTGCCGTTGACGTCTTCGTCCGGGTATTCATTATGATTAACGGCATTGATCATACCGAAGATATCTTTGACATTTCCGGCAGCCAGGTTTTCACGCAGTCCGGTGATTGGAGGACATACAGGTACGGAACCGGTAGCATTGACGATAATATCCGGTTTGAACTGACGGATTCTTTCTACAGTTGCTTCGTGGTTTTTGAAGATATACAGGTTGTTTAAACGACTTGCGCGTTCTTCTAAGTAAGCCGGGAAGTCTTTCATACGAGTTTTGCTTGGCAGGTCGGAGATGAAGCTCGACAGACCACCTAAGTGATCGGATTTTTCTAATAAGAAGACTGTGCATCCGACTTCAGCCGCTGTACATGCAGCTTCAAGACCGGCAGTACCACCACCAACAACTACAACGTTGCAATTCTTGTTGACGTGGAGTTTTTTATAGATATCTCCTTCCGGTACAGCAGGGTTGACTGTGCAGCGGATTGGACGGTTCACGCCGATACGGTTACCTGCGCATCCGACGTTGCAGGAAATACATTTACGCAGGAATTTTTCGTCGCCGTTGGCAACTTTGTTGACCCATTCAGGTTCAGCAATTAAGCCGCGGCCCATGCCGACCATATCCACATCACCACTTGCGAGAATTTTTTCAACGACTTTCGGATCACGGTAGTTTCCGGCATTCATTACGGGTTTGTTGAATTTGTCTTTGACGGCTCTTGCCATGTAATGACGCCAGCCATCAGGCAGGAAGTTGGAGTCGATCTGATACTGCAGAGACGGGTTCAGACCGCAGGATACATCGTACATATCGACGAATTCATCGATGTATTCGAGGTATTCGAGAGTGTCTTCAAGAGTATTACCGCCTTCAACGCGCTCTTCAGCAGAAATACGGACGATAATCGGGAACCAAGGGCCGACCTGTTTACGGATTTCCGCTAAGACCATACGCGGGAAACGCATGCGGTTTTCAACGGAGCCGCCGAATTCATCAGTACGTTTGTTGTAGTACGGAGAGATGAACTGACTTAATAAGTAGGAATGTCCGCAATGAACTTCGATCGCATCGAAGCCGATTGCCTGAGCACGCTTAGCAGCTTCACCGAATTTTACAACGGTATGTTCAATTTCTTCCTTTGTCATCGGACGAGGAGTTTCTCCGCCTGCTTTTGTAGGAATATTGGAAGAAGATACAGTTTCCATTCCGGTGCGTGCGCTGGAAGCAGAAGCTCCGGCATGGTTGATTTGGATGGCTACAGTTGTACCGTTTTTGTGCAGACCTTCAACTAACTGATAGTAGCGAGGCATGAAGCTGTCATGATCGATACGGATCTGGCTGGTGCCGTTGGATCCAACAGGATATTCAACGTTTGCATTTTCAAGGATGATCAGACCGGTTCCGCCTTTCGAACGCAGATTGTAGTAGTTCATATGACGGTTGCTCATTTCACCACTGGTTTCACCGTAGTTGGTGCCCATCGGAGTCATGGCAATGCGGTTTTTAATGGTTGTGCGCTTGATCGTAAGTGGTTTAAAGATATTTGGGTAATCCTTTTTCATGATTTACTCCTATTCTGGTAATTCAGTTCAGATTATCTTTCAGTTTCTGTTTGTGACAATCGAATCTTATACTGAATTAAGCGAGATGGATAATATCTTTTAGGTAAACATTTGATACATCTTTGTTATCATTCAGATCACTTGCCTGCGCTTTCATGTACTCAATAAAGTGCTGAACAGCCGGAACAACCTCTCGTTCCTTCATCCAGAACATAAAAATCTGATGGCCGAGTTTATGGTCTTTGATCGGATGAAGTGTGACATTGTGGAAATCTCTGAAAATATCCGTACGGGGTACAATCGCAATTCCGAAATTCTGGCGGACGAGAGTCAGAATTCCGTATTCATCCGGCGCTTCAACCACAATATTGGGATGCAGATCGAACTTCTCGTAAAGCGAGAGGGTGTGAATTCCCATCCAGGAGTTACGGTCATAACCGATGACCGGATAGTTTTCGAGCTCCTCAAGCGGAATTTCCTCCATCTGACTTAATGGATGATCTGTTGAAGTAACGATCATGAGTTCCTGGGTGAATAACGGATAGAAATTAATATCCATGCGGTCGACACAGCCGCCGAACCCCACATCGAGATCTCCAACCTGCAGTTTTTGGATAATGGCAGGAGTATGGTTCTGCCAGAAACCGAACGTAATGCCCCCATTACCCGGCTCGTCTAGAAAGCTGCGGACATGATTGGGGATGTATTCGCCGGCAAGGGGGAAGACATAACCGATATCGATACGGCCTGTGCCCTGAACGAATTCCTGAATATGGGTTTTTGCCACTTCACATGAATCGATAATACGAAGTGCATCTTCAAGAAAGATTCTGCCCGCTTTGGTCAGAACAACACCACGGCCTTTTTTATCGAACAGGTTAATGCCGAGTTCTTCTTCGAGTGCCGCAATCGAGCGGGAAAGGGAAGGCTGAGAGATATGGATTTTATCTGCGGCTGCCCGGAAGTTCTTGCTTCTTGCAACAGCGCAGAAATAATAAATCTGGTTTAGGGTCATAAACGTCCTCGTTTTCTTTAATGTGCGATCCGGACTGAAATGAAAAGGAATCTTTTGTTTCAGGCGGTGCAAATACGACTAAATCTGTTTTAAATTTGTTATCCCTCTTTCCTAATATTTATATGTGCTGATTCACATACCTTATGTGAGATGAACCATTCTTAAAGCACAGAACAAGGAATGAAAGTCAAACAAAGGCAGAGAGACACCGCTTAAACAGCTAAATTATGCATTAAACGCATAATTTAGACATGCGGTAGCCCTCTCATATACATAACTTACCTTAATTGATAGGCAAAACGTATCAAAACATTAGCAAAACAGTATTAGCCAAATATTTCACAACTTTTTATCATAAAAGTGCAAAGTTAATTGCATGGTTATCGTTCAGTATCTCTCTTTCTGGTTTGTGACGATTCTTTAAAGAGAATGAAGACAGTTCATTCATCAGCTCTGTAAAACAGAGCATCAGTAAAACTTGAACAAAAGGACAGTTTGTCCGTGAAACTGAAACTTTAGAAACTTGAACAGAAACTGATGCAAAATCACGGAAAGCGGCTCTTTCCGTGATGCAACCTTAATCGAAGAAAGGAACTCTATGAAAAAGAAATATTTGCCTAGCATGCTCATCATGTATCTGAACTATTTCATCCATGGTGTAGGATGCTCCATCTTAGGTCAGGCTGTAATTAAAGAAGCCTTAGGTGCTTCCTGGGGCGTCAGCGCAATGTCGATCACAGCCATCTCTGCTGCTTTAGGTCTTGGTCGTCTTGTTGCACTTCCGTTTGCCGGTCCGCTTTCCGATAAATTAGGACGCAAAATCTCCATTGCAATCGGATCTGCTTCCTATGCTGTTTATTTAATCGGTTTAGCTCTTGCATTCAATGCTGGTGCTAACGGTGGTTACCAGATCGCTTATACATGCGCAGTAATCGGCGGTATCGCAAACTCCTTCCTGGATACAGGTATCTATCCTGCACTTGGTGAAGTATGGTACAGCGCTCCTTCCATTGCGACAATGGGTGTTAAATTATTCATCTCCATCTCTCAGATGCTTCTGCCATTCATCCTCGGTGTATGTGTATCTACTACTGCAGGCGGACTTGTTTCCTACAACACACTGTTCTATGTATGCGGTATTGCCTACATCGTATTGTTAGTTCTGATCATGATCTGCCCGATGCCGGATTCTGACGCAAAAGCAGAAGGTAAAAAAGAAGGTTTAATTGCTTCTTTAAAACACACTCACTTCTCCTTAGAATCCATCGCCATGATTTTAATTGGATTCACTTGCACGGGTACATTCCAGTTATGGTTAAACTGTGCACAGAACTTTGCAACTGCAAACGCTGGCTGGGAAAATCCATCCATCATGCAGACCTGGTATTCTGCAGGTACGATCCTTGCTTTATTCGTAACAGCTGTATTAACCAGAAAGATTAAAGACGTACGCTTTATCCTGGTTTACCCTGTAATCTGCTTAGTTACTTTAGTTGTTGTACTGTTAATGCCAAGCCAGTTAACAATGACAGTTGGTTCCTTCGCAATCGGCTGGGCTGGTGCCGGAGGACTGCTGCAGATCGTAACTTCTGTATGCAACATGATCTTCCCGAAAATCAAAGGTACTGTTACTGCATTAGTCATGATCGCTTCTTCTCTTTGCAACTACACAATCCTGACTGCTGCTTCCAGCATGACTCCATCCGGCGTTATGATGATGAACATCGTCCTGACTGGTGTCGGTGTACTGCTTGGTCTGTTCGTTAACATGCGCTACGCTCACATGATGTCCGAAGCTGCTGCTGACTAGTTTTTCGGAAAAACAAAATTAAAACAAAGCGGATTTGATATTGAATTCGATCTGCTTCTATAACAGAATTTAACTATACAATCCTAAAACAGCCGACGATTAAGCTGGCTGTTCAGGGGTTCATCAAACCAAAAGAGAGGGAAACAAGATGAACACAATTACTGTTCGCAACGTCGAAATCGGCGCTGGAAAACCAAAAATCATCGTTCCAATCGTGGGTGTTACTCATGACGAAATCATCGCTGAAGCAAAATCTTTCAAGGATATCGCATTAGATGTCGTTGAATGGCGTGTTGACTGGTTCGACCACAGCGAAGACTGGAATGCAGTTGAAGCTTTACTGAAAGATCTTCGTGATGCTTTAGGTGATACTCCGATCCTGATGACTTTCCGTACTTCCAAAGAAGGCGGCGAAAAAGCCATCGAAATGAAAGACTACATCGATCTCAACGTCAATGCTGCCAAGAGCGGTCTTGTTGACTTAGTCGACGTTGAAGTATTCTCCGGTGATGATGTTGTAAAAACAATCATTGAAGAAGCTCACAAATGCGGTGTCAAAGTTGTTGCCTCCAATCACGACTTCCACAAAACACCTGCAAAATCCGATATCGTTTACCGCCTGAGAAAAATGCAGGATCTCGGTGCAGATATCCCGAAAATCGCTGTTATGCCAAATAGCATGAAAGATGTTCTTACTCTTCTTGCTGCTACAGAAGAAATGGCAAATGACTTTGCAGATCGTCCAATCATCACAATGTCCATGGGTCCGATGGGTGTTATCTCCCGTCTTGCTGGACAGTCTTTCGGTTCTAGCATGACTTTCGGTGCGGCAAAGAAAGCTTCCGCACCAGGTCAGATGGGTGTTGCAGATCTCGATGTCGTTTTAAACGCAATCAATCAAGCAATGTAGTTTCCCCTTTGAACAGCCCCAAAAGGCTGAGAAAGGTTTTGAGCTTAAAAGCGCTTGATCAGCAATTTTAAAGACACTCCAAAACCGGCTACCCTGATCGATGACAGATCAGCATAGCCGGTTTGTTTTTAAGATGATTATTCATCTGTATCATATGCAAATAAAACATATAAATGAGATTCATGCGCTTGAAGAATTCGAGAATCGATGTTTTTTGTTGTTAGTCTGAATCTTTACGCAAAGCAAAGAGCGAATTTGTTATCCTTAAATCAATGACTCGTTTTTATTGTTTAGATTCAATCAGAAAGAGAGCATTGAGAAAAAAAGAAAGAAAAATAGAAAAGAAAGGAAGTGAACTGATGAAAAAAGTGCTTCAATGGCTGGACCGCTATTTAGAAGAAGCAATTCTCTGTGTATTCCTTGCCGCAATGACAGTTATCATGGGAATCCAGGTTCTCTGTCGTTATTGTTTTGGCATGTCTTTATCATGGTCCGAAGAATTGACGCGTTATTTATTCATCTGGAGTGGCTTTTTAAGTGTGAGTTACTGTTCCAAACTCTGTATCTCCATTAAAATCGAACAGTTTGCTGCAAAACTGAAACGCAAACCGCGTGCAGTCCTGAAGTTAATCAACCATACGATTGAGCTGATTTTCTTCGTCTACATGATTCCGTTTGCCTTCTCCTTCTTCATGTCTTCTGTCTACAACGGTCAGGTTTCGCCGGCGTGCGGACTGCCGATGTACTACGTGCAGGCGGCACCGTTCGTTTCATTTATCCTCGTTGCCATCCGTGTTCTGCAGCGCTGGATCATCGAATATAAAGTTGCCCGCGGACTGCCAGTGATCGACCCGGCTCACCCGGAACGCAATACCCCTGAAGCGTTCGTTGAAGCCAATACTGTAGACGAAAAACCGAAAAAAGGAGGTAGCCAGATATGATGGTTCTGTTATTATTCATCGTTTTTGCCATTCTGCTGGTCATCGCAATTCCGGTTTCCATCTCCCTTGGCATTACTTCGGTTTTACCTTCTGTACTTGATCCGTCCTTTACAGTCGGTGCGAAATATTTAATCCGAGCCATGTTCGGCGGTCTGGATTCATTCCCGCTACTTGCCGTGCCGATGTTTGTCTTATCCGGCATCATTATGGCTAAAGGCGGAATTTCCCGCAAACTCTTTGATGTGTTTGCCTACTTCTTAGGAAAACTACCGGCAGGTATGCCTTGTGCGGTTATCGTAACCTGTCTGTTCTATGGTGCGATTTCGGGATCCGGTCCGGCTACCGTTGCGGCAGTTGGTTCAATGACAATTCCGGTTCTGACTTCATTAGGTTATGATCTGGTCTTCTCATCCTCGATTGTGGCTGTTGCGGGTGGTCTTGGCGTTATCATTCCGCCAAGCATTCCGTTCATCATGTTCGGTATGGCTTCCGAACAGTCTGTCCGTGACCTGTTCATGGCCGGTGTCGTTCCTGGTTTTATGATTGCCGCACTGCTGATGCTCTATGCCGTTTACCATTGCAAGAGATACGGAGAAGACCGTGAAAAGATCAATGCGGAAGTTAAGATTCTGCATGATAAAGGTCTGTTCAAAGTCTTAAAGGAAAGCTTCTTTGCGCTGCTCTCTCCGGTGATCATCCTCGGATGCATCTACTCCGGAATTGCGAGCCCGACAGAATCCGCTGTCGTTTCCGTATTCTATGCGCTGCTTGTCAGTATGTTTGTCTATAAGACCATTACGATTAAATCGATTCCTTCCTTGTTCGTTGAATCGTTAAAAACTTATGCGCCGATCCTGTTTATCCTTGCAGCATCCACCGCATTCAGCCGCGTCCTGACTCTGCTGCACGTACCGCAGCTTGTTTCTTCAGCCATCATGGACAACTTCTCCAATCCGGTTGTGATCTTGCTGATCATCAATGCATTCCTGCTGATTGTTGGCATGGTTATGGATACGACTCCGGCGATCCTGATTCTGACTCCGATCCTGCTGCCGATTATCCAGGCTATCGGTATGAATCCGATCCAGTTCGGTGTCATTATGGTTGTGAACCTGGCAATCGGATTTGTTACACCGCCGATCGGTGTCAACCTGTTTGTCGCAAGTTCCCTGACGAACGTGCCGCTGATGGATCTGTCCAAAAAGGCGATGCCGATGATCGGGCTGTTCTTAATTGCGTTATTGCTGATCACATTCATTCCGGCAATTTCGCTATGCTTAGTCTAGGAGGAACTGAAGATGAAAAACAAATTATTCGCTTCCTCGAAAAAATTAATAATTTGTGCCATCCTGATGAGTTCAATGCTTGGCGGGTGCGTCAAATCGTCTGATACCCAGACTTTCGCATGGCCTTTAGCCACGGCATCTCCGGAAAATACAGTTACTCAGATTTATGCGGAAGAATTCGCAAAAGAAGTGGAAGAATTAAGCGATGGCCGTATGAAAATCGAAGTATTCCCGAACTCCACTCTTGGCGGAGACCGCGACCTGCTTGAATCCTGTGCAGATGGCGATATTCCATTTGTCGTTCAGAATACTGCTCCTCAGGTCACGTTCATGAAAGATCTCGCCGTATTTGACCTGCCATGTCTGTTCCAGTCCATTGATCAGCTGCGCGAACGGATTGATGACCCGAACTTCTCGACCAAGGTTGAAGATGTCTATACCAGTGGCGGATATTATCTGCTCGGTATTGCCGACCAGGGATTCCGCGTCATGTCAACGAATAAAAAAGTCGCATCCTTAAACGACTTCAAATCCCAGAAAATCCGGACGATGGAAAATCCGTATCATCTGGCATTCTGGCAGGGCTTAGGTTCATCACCGACCCCGATGACATTCTCGGAAGTGTATATCGGTCTGCAGCAGCACACGATTGATGCTCAGGAAAACCCGTATGAAGTAATCGTGTCGAACCGTCTCTATGAACAGCAGGATTATATTGTTGAAACCAACCATTTACCGCATCTGATCACGCTGATCGTTAATGACACGTTCTACCAGAACCTCTCTGAAGAAGACCGTCAGATTATGGACGAAGCAGCCCGACGGGCAACCGAAGTCGCCCGTCAGAAATCTGATGAACGAATCGCAGAGAAGATTGCGGAAATCGAAAACAGCGGTACAGAGATTCTTGAGGTCTCTCCTGAACTGAATAAGGAAATTCAGGAAGCATCCAAAGGCGTTTATGATCGCATTTCCAGTGCGATTGACCCTGAAATCTATAAAGCATATACCGATGGCATTCTAAATTAATTTCAGACACGGAACCGGATCCGGCTCCGTGTCTTTTTAAACTGAATTTGGACGATTGCCTGATACAATACAAGCAGTCAATTGAAGAAGATAAAAAATGAAGAGAAAGGAATAGATAATATGAAAGGCCCCCCAGTTTGCATTACGTGGATTTTGATCGATAC
>JBJEFF010000068.1:0-12509 GCA_051873775.1 Allobaculum sp.
CTAGTTCATTCGTTTTGATGATAGAGAAAACTCAAAATGAATGAATCCATAAAACAAACAAAGACCAGACTTTTGCAGGACGACACTCCGACAAAAGGCTGGTCTTTTACTGCACTTGAAAGCTCATCCTAACAAGAATCGCATCAACGCTTCATGCAAAGTCGAAAAAAGAGATTTGATTTTTTTATCCAAAAGACAAATCCCACACTGTTTTACTTAGAACCATAAAAAGGGCGATCCGCTCATTGGTGAACCGATCGCCTTTTGTCTGCGTTAAGATCTAAACGTTTGATTTGGCATTCTTTTCGCTTTCGAGCATCAGTGCCTTGGCATGTTTGCCGGAGATATTTTCGATGTTAAATTCGAGCATGCATAAGCGGTGCATTCCACCTTGAATGGACGCATCACGACCTTTTTGATCTAGATCTGGGCAATAGTGTGCAATCAGCAGATCAATGGCATGATATTTATCCGCTTCGTCTTCAATAATATGAATTTTCCCGAAGGCGATCACGCTGCGAAAATAGTCTGTCAGTTCTTCCGGGACGACCAAATCCTGATCCACAACACAGAAAGAGGCTTTATCGCAGCGTCTGATCGCATCGATCTTGTGTCCTTCTTGAGCGCAGTGAAAATAGATTTTATTTCCTTCCACTACGTAATTGATCGGCAATGCATAGGGATAGCCATCATCCCCAGCAAGGGCGAGAACGCCATGAGTCTGGCGGTTAAGAATCGCGTAACATTCTGATTCGCACAGTTCTTGTTTGATGCGGCGCATAGTTCTAAACATCCTGATTCCTCCACTTGTTTTCTCTGCTTTGTTCAAGCAATTTCAAAATCATTGTACTGTACGAAAACGGTGGCGCAAAACAGAAATAAGGAAGATATTCGCGCATTATTACTAGGTGAGGGAAAGCTGAACGATCAGAAATGTTACGGAAAATCGGGATTTATACATCGCACATTTTTTGAAAAGAGAAAATCAGTAAAATAGATACGGATATAGGATCAGCAAAGGAGGAACAGGATGATTAAAGCAGCTTTTTTCGATATTGATGGAACTTTGTTTTCCCACGCACAACGCAAAATCCCTGAATCCGCCATTCAGGCGATTCACCTCATGCAGAAAAACGGCATTAAAGCGTATATCGCGACGGGTCGTCATGTTCTTGAACTCGCTGACCTTGATGTCAAAGATCTTCGCTTTGATGGCTATGTGGCGCTTAACGGCACGCTTATGCTAGATGCCAACCGCAATGTCGAGATGAAAATACCGTTTGACCAAGAAGCCAAAGAGCGCATTGTCGAAATGTACTATGAACAGGAATACTCGTTTATTCTCGTGACGATGACAGACTGGTACATCAACCAGGTTTCGCCTGCCACAATTCAAGCGGCTAATGAATTGCATCTGAATCTTCCTCAATACCAGCCGTGGCATGATCAGGATCTTTATGGAGCGGTCGTCTTTTTTCCTCCCGAGCAGGATGAAGAGTTCGCATCAAAAATGACGGATAACGTCATTGTGGCAAGATGGAATGATCTGGGTGTGGATATCGCACCGGTTTGTGAAGAACAAAAACAGATGCATCTTGAAGGAAAACCCTACGGTCTGTATTTAATGGGGCAAAAACACGGCTTCAGGCGCGAAGAAATGATCGCATTTGGGGATTCGCAAAATGATGTCACGATGCTCAAATATGCCGGCATCGGCGTGGCGATGGGAAATGCAATCGAGCAAGCCAAGCAAGCGGCGGATTATGTCACCGATCCGATTGATGAAAACGGGATCTGGAATGCGGCTGTTCATTTTGGGCTGATTGACAATGAATTGTTAAAATAATAGTGGAATTCAAAGTGGCAAGGGAATTGACAAGCCCTTCAAAATCAGCATAGATAACGGCTTTTTGGGAAAATGAGATCCCTAAAATCGATCGGCTTTCAAAAATTGTGTAAAAACCGCTATTTTGGCCACAACCCGTTATTTAAGTTGACGAACACGGGACAAATCATTAATATATCAATGTTGCAGTCTTTTCACGACTTGCAACCGCACAGAAAAGGCTCTTAAGCGGCGACAGCCCGCCTTTATGGCGAGTATCAAGAATCGGAAAGGAGACACTAAAATGTACGCAATTATTGAAACCGGCGGAAAACAGATCAAAGTTGAAGACGGAAGCGTAATCTGGGTAGAAAAATTAAATGCTCAGGAAGGCGAAACTGTTACTTTTGACAAAGTTCTGTTTGTAGACGGAAAAGTTGGAAAACCTTTCGTTGAAGGTGCAAAAGTCAGCGGTGTAGTAGAAAAACAGGGTAAAGGTAAGAAAATCACTATCGTGAAATACCGTCCTAAAAAATCTTCTACTCGCAGAAAACAGGGTCACAGACAGCCTTATACACGTGTTAAAATCGAATCCATCACTGCTTAAGTATGATTCGAATCCAAGTTCGGACCGTTGGGTCTGATATCTGCACGATTGAGATCAGTGGCCATGCTATGGCAGGTCCTTATGGACAGGACTTAGTCTGCGCCGGTGTTTCCGCAATCGCGCTCTCATCGCTGAATGCGATTGACGAGCTCTATCGAGATGCATGCAAGCTATCCGCGAATCAGAATAAGATTGTCGTGGACGTACAGAAAAACTCATCTTCCTTACAGGAGGTTCTGAAATTTCTTGTCACCCAGCTTGATATGATGAAACGATCCTATCCGGATCACATTCGTCTCGAGAAAAGCTCAAAACAATAATCGAACAGAAGAGAAAGAGGTGTAATCATGCGTTTTACAATGGACCTTCAGTTCTTCGCTTCCAAAAAAGGAGTAGGTTCGACTAAAAACGGACGTGACTCCCACTCAAAACGTTTAGGTGCCAAACTGGCTGATGGACAGAAATGTCTTGCTGGTTCCATCATCTACCGTCAGCGTGGAACAAAAATTCATCCCGGTAAAAATGTAGGCAGAGGCGGAGACGATACTCTGTTTGCTACTGTTGATGGCGTAGTTAAATTCGAAAGACTCGGCCGCGACAGAAAACAGGTTTCTGTATATCCTGCTGAATAATCCGATGATAAATAAGTCTGATCTTGCTAGACCAGGCTTTTTTTCTTGTATATATCGTTTTGAAGATGCTTTCATCACCAGACAGGCATCTTATAAAGGAAAATCAGTTTTTCTAGATACAATAATTAGAGAATTAAAGAATGAAAGAGAGGTACTGCCCATGTTTGTGGATCAGGTAAAAGTTCACGTTAAAGCCGGTAAAGGCGGTGACGGGCTCGTCTCGTTCAAGCACGAAAAATACATCGCGAATGGCGGACCATTCGGCGGCGACGGAGGAGATGGCGGAAGCGTCATTTTCGAAGCCGATCCGGGCATGGTTACGCTTCTCGATTTACGCTATCACCGGATTATCCGTGCTCAGCCCGGTGAAAAAGGAAAAAATAAAAGAATGCACGGTGCAAATGCCGGTAACGAAATCGTCAAAGTACCGCTTGGAACAATTGTTAAACGGGTTGATAACGGCCAGATTCTCGCCGATTTAACCGAACCGTATCAGCAGCAGGTTGTCGCAAAAGGCGGCCGGGGCGGACGCGGAAATGCTCGTTTTAAATCAAGTCGCAACGTTGCGCCGCGCTATGCTGAACCGGGTAAGGAAGGCGAAGAATTCGATGTTATGGTTGAGCTGAGAACGCTCGCCGATGTCGGACTCGTCGGTTATCCGTCAGTCGGAAAATCGACATTCCTCGATGCCGTAAGCCGTGCTAAGCCGGAAATCGGTGACTATCCGTTTACAACCATTGCGCCAAATGTCGGTGTTGTTCAGGTACCGGACGGACGCAGCTTTGTCATGGCGGACTTACCGGGACTGATTGATGGTGCAAGCGAAGGAAAAGGTTTAGGCCTGCAGTTCTTGAAACATATCGAACGATGCCGTGTTATCGTGCACATGATCGATATGGGCGCCGAAGAAGGACGTGATCCGGTTCAGGATTACGCCAATATCAACAAGGAACTTGAAAACTATCATCTGCGCTTATTAGAACGTCCGCAGATTGTTGTGGCAAATAAAATGGATGAGGAGAATGCTCCGGCAAACCTGAAACGGTTTAAAGAAGCGTATCCGGATCTTGAAGTATTCGAAACTTCAACAATTATTCACGAGGGCCTGACTCCGATCCTTTATCGGGCAGCAGATCTGCTTGAAACTACTCCTGCATTCCCGATTCTGGATGAAAAAGAACAGGATGAGGGTGTAACGTACACATTCCAGGAAAAGGAAAAACCATATACGATCGAAGAAGTAGAACCGGGCCGTTTCAAAGTCTACGGGCCATTAATCCGCAAGAACTTCAATATCGACAAGCTCAATACCGATGAAGACTTCTACAACTTTGCCAACCAGATGCGATTCCTCGGAATCGACGAGCATCTACGTGAAGCAGGATGCCAGGATGGCGATATCGTTGAACTTGAAGGATTCGAATTCGAATTTATCGAAAACTAAGTTCTGCATGACCGATCAATAGATGATCTATCCGGACAGAAGTGGTTTTTGACCATTTCTGTCCTCTTTTTATTGAATGCGATAAACCGGATCGGATTTATCCGAATCCGGAAAGCGAATTTGTAAGAAGAGAAACGGATGTGATACCATCATAAGGAATTGTGTGCTGATGCATCCGTATCTATCGCAGAAATGGATCAATTACACAGGCACGAAAAGGGGGAAACATGGCGAAAATCAGTATTATCGTTCCCTGTTATAACGAACAGGAAATGATTCCCATCCTTTACGAGGCATTAGACCAGGAAGCCAGGGTCCTTTCCGATTATGAGTTTGAATTTCTGCTCGTTGACGATGGTTCCCGAGATAAAACGATGGAAGAAATCCGCACGATCGCAGTGCAGGATCCGCGGGTTCACTATATTTCTTTTTCACGCAACTTCGGTAAGGAAGGCGCAATTTATGCGGGGCTGAAAAACGCTCAGGGCGACTATTGCGTCATTATGGATGCGGACCTGCAGGATCCGCCCGCACTACTTAAGGACATGATCGATGCAATCGAAATCGAAGGTTATGACTCCTGTGCAACAAGACGTGTGACCCGCGCAGGGGAGCCGCCGATCCGTTCCTTCTTTGCCCGTCAGTTTTATAAACTGATGAATAAGGCATCGGATGTGGATATGGTCGATGGTGCGCGTGACTATCGTCTAATGACGAGACCATTTGTGAATGCGATTTTACAGATGGATGAATACAACCGTTTTTCCAAAGGAATCTTCGGCTGGGTCGGTTATAAAACGAAATGGCTCGAATACGAGAATATTGAACGCGCTGCCGGTGAGACGAAATGGTCGTTCTGGAAACTGTTTAAGTATGCGATCAGCGGTATCGTTTCCTTCTCAACTGCTCCGCTGCAGTTTGCGTCCGCTTTCGGGATTCTGTTTTCGGCTGTCGCCTTTATCGCCATTGTATTTATCATTATCCGCAAACTGATGTTCGGTGATCCGGTTGCCGGCTGGCCAAGCACAATCTGCGTGATCATGCTGATCGGAGGCATTCAGCTGCTGTCGATCGGGATTCTCGGTCAGTACCTGTCGAGAACTTATCTTGAAGTGAAAGACCGACCGATCTATCTTTGCCGTGAATCCAATTTTGAACTGAACGATGAAAAACAGATGCCGATCATTCCGGCTGTCTATACGCAGAACCGTCCCGATTCTTATGAAGAGAGAGGGGACGAAGGAGAGCAGTCATGAGACTTTTAACTTGGAATATTAATGGCTACCGGGCCATTTTAAAAAAAGGTCTGGAAGAAATTCTCGGCATGCTCGATCTGAGCGTGGCATGCTTTCAGGAAATCAAGGCGATGCCGGATCAGATCGAAATGGATCCGTATCTCTTCGATCAGGTATTTATCAACTCGGCAGAACGTAAAGGCTATTCCGGTACGATGATCGCAAGCATTCTCAAACCGGAAAAAGTCACTTATGGCATGGGCATTGAAGAGCTCGACAAGGAAGGTCGTGTCCTGACCGCTTACTTTGATGGTTTTGCGGTGGTTACCGTCTATACACCCAATGCACAGGATGGTTTAAAACGGATTGAATTCCGCGAGAAATGGGATAAAGCATTTGGTCAGTACTGCCGCTCTCTTGGCGTGCCGGCTCTGATTTGCGGCGATTTTAACGTCGCCAGAACTGCTCTGGATATTTTCAGTGAAGATGCCGGCATTGGTGGTCCGGGCTACTCCGACCAGGAAAGGGAAGGTTTTGAGACACAGCTCATGCCTTACTTTAAAGATGTTTTCCGTGAACTTCACCCCCAAAAACGGCAGTATACCTGGTGGTCCTATTACAGCAGAGGTCGCGAACGCAATCAGGGATGGCGGATCGACTACTGGCTCGCATCACCGGAACTGATGCCGTATATCCGTGACATTTCCATTCTCGATGACATTTACGGCAGTGATCACTGCCCGGTTCTGCTTGATTTTGATGAGCGCAAATTCCGCAAGGATAGAAAAGAACAGGAACAGAAAGAACAGGCTTAAAACACAACCCGACTGAAGAGACAGAATATTCTGTCATGATCCAGTCGGGTTTTTGCGTGCTAGTCGATTATCCGGAGACGATAAAAACGGATTACCAATCTGGTAATCCGTCTGAGTGGTTATTTCGGCTGGAGAGTCTTACCTTCCATATAGAAGCGTTTTTCCTGGGCGTGACCCATCGAGAATGTTTTACGCGGCAGTGAGCCATCCTGTTCAATCGTTTCAAACAGGCTGTCTTTATCGATGGCTGGCAGAAAGAAACCGATACTGTCCGGATCGGCACAGAGCAGGGCAAGTTCGAGTTCACCATGGATATAGTCAATGACGCCTTTGTGGTCTGCGAGATATTCATCAAGATATTTCTGCAGAACCGCTAAAGGAAGAACGGAAATGCTCGGATCAAGATAGACGGTACCGTTGCCCTGGGCGCTGATATAGTTGATCGCATACCCCTGACCTTTTTCAACCTGCGGAATACTGGTGAGGAGGTCATTGACATCGATATCTTTAATGAACCGGTGAATCGGTTCGAATTTCTGAGCCGGGTGCTGCAGGTTTTCGAGTTCGGCAAGCGCAAAGCGCGCCGGATGGGTTTCTCTTGTTTTTTCGTCAAGTGTGACTTTGAGACGGTCCCAGATCGATCTTGCGGCTGCAAGGGAGTGGTTACCATCCCCGACCGCATAGAGCAGCGGATTTTCACCCTGCTTGAGAAGGCAGCGCAGTTCATAACCGGCAAGCAGCTCATCGACTTTGGTTTTGTTTTCGCCGCTGACCCAGTAGCCGGTAATATGACCGCCATTTTCCATCAGATCCAGATCATAGAGAACAGGGAAGTCCTGCTTCTTCTGATCGAGTGCCTGAAAGAGTTCATCTTTCGGATCATTCTGAAGCAGCAGAATATGGGGGAACTCGAGAATGGCATCTTTGCGGATTTCAGCACGAGCCGGAATCCGTTCAAGAATAGTGGCTTCCGTCGCCCGGATCGGGCTAGTGGAAGGACAGTGATAATCGTAAGCTTCGAGATCGAGCTGACCGACAAGACCCTGACGGACAAGACCATTGGTCAGAGTCCGTTCAACATAGACATAGGAATCCGGATACTCTTTGAACAGCTGATCATTGAGATACTGTTCCATGGTGGAACGAATCTTTTTCTGCTGTTCGGCGGCTTTCGGTGTTTTCAGCCATGCTTCCGGCAGAATTAAATGGAACGTACTGGGAAGGTCTTTTACGCGCTTTTCAACGCGTTCCCAGTAGGCAGGTTCACTGGAATAATGGTCACAGGCAACAACTGCCCATTTGTCAAGATACGGACGATCGGGGAGCAGAATATCTGCGCTTGTAAAAACCTTCATACGATTCACTCTTCGCTTCCTATTATTTCAGTTTCATTTAAGCTTCTTTACTAAAGAGATTGACGCGCATAACTTCCTTGAGGTTTGCGATCGCATCGAGGGATTCCTGAGCCGGAGCAGTATCCATATCGAGGATCGTGTAAGCCACATTGCCTCTGGATTTGTTCAGCAGGTTTTCGATGTTTGCGTCATCTTTGGAAAGGATGTCCGTCACACGGGACAGGACTTTCGGCGTATTGGTGTGGATGACACCGACACGGTACGGAGTACGCATATCGAGGGATACATTTGGCATGTTGACGGAATTGATAATATTTCCTTCTTCAAGATATGCGCGGATTTCCTTGGCGGCTGCAACTGCGCAGTTTTCTTCGGATTCTTCGGAGCTTGCGCCAAGGTGAGGCAGACCGATGACTTTGTCGTGACCGGCAAGTTTGCCATCCGGGAAGTCTGTTACATATAAAGCGACTTTTCCGGAATCTAAAGCTTCGAGGATGTCATCATCATTGACAAGACCGCCGCGGGCAAAGTTCAGGATCTTGACGCCGTCTTTCATATGAGAGATCGCTTCTTTGTTGATTAAACCTTTTGTCGAATCAAGCAGAGGGAGGTGCAGGGTGATGAAATCAGATTCAGCGAACAGGTCGTTGAGATCTGTTTTATGTTCAACCCAGCGGCTTAATTTCCATGCGGATTCAACGGACAGGTACGGGTCGTAACCGAGAACGTTCATGTCAAGGTGTAAAGCGGTGTTGGCAACTTTGCTGCCGATGGCACCTAAGCCGACTACACCGATGGTCTTACCGGCGATTTCGTTTCCGGCATATTTCTTTTTCTGTTTTTCAACATCTTTGGCAAGAGTTTCGCTGCCCTGTTGTGTGTTCACCCATTCGATACCGTGGTAAATATCACGGCTGGCGAGTAATAAGCCGGCGAATACGAGTTCTTTTACCGCATTGGCATTGGCACCCGGTGTGTTGAAAACAACGATACCTTTGTCTGTGCAGGCATCGAGATCGATGTTGTTGACACCGGCACCGGCACGGGCGATTGCTTTTAAATTGTCGTTATATGGATATTCATGGAGATCAGCCGAACGGACGATAATCGCATCCGGATTTTCGGCTTTTTCTTCATAAGTATAGTTCTGGTCAAATACCGCCAGCCCTTTCGGGGCGATGACGTTCATTAACGAAATCTTATTCATTACGCATTTTCCTCTTCAAATTTTTTCATGAAAGCAACTAAAGCTTCGACGCCTTCAATCGGCATTGCGTTGTAGATCGATGCACGCATGCCTCCGACAGTACGGTGACCTTTAATGTTTACAAATCCCTGTTCTTTCGCTTCGGCGATGAATTTCTTATCGAGATCCGGGTTGCCGGTTACGAACGGGATATTGACATAGGAACGGTCTTCCTTGGCAACCGGGTTGGAGAAGAGTTTTGAGTTGTCCAGATAATCGTAGAGCAGAGCTGCTTTCTTATGGTTGATTTTTTCCATTTCAGCTAAGCCGCCAATTTCTTCTTCGAGCCACTTGCAGACAAGGCCGACCATGTAAATACCATAAGTAGGCGGAGTGTTGTACATGGAATTATTGTCAATATATGTTTTGTAGTCGAGCATTGCGGATGGGATATCTTCGCGCTGTTCGTTTAAGAGGTCTTTCTTGATGAAGACAATTGTGACACCGGCAGGACCGAGGTTTTTCTGAGCGCCGGCAAAAATCATGTCGTATTTTGTAACATCAAGCGGTTCAGTGAAGATGCAGCTCGATAAGTCTGCGATCAGGCGTTTGCCTTCGTGTGGCGGCAGTTCTTTGTATTTGGTACCGTAGATGGTGTTGTTTTCGCAGATGTAGACATAGTCTGTATCTGGATCGAGATCTTCCTGCATGATTTTCGGAATGTAAGTGAATGTTTTATCACCGCTGTCGCCCGCAACGTGTACGCGGCCGAGTTTTTCTGTTTCTTTGATGGCTTTCTTTGTCCATTGACCGGTATTGATGATATCGGCACCGTGTTTGTTGAAGTTCATCGGGATCATGGAGAACTGTAAGCTTCCTCCACCCTGCAGGAAGAGAATTTCGTAGTCTTCCGGGATGTTGGCTAAACGGCGCATCGTATCTTTAGTATCTTTAAGAATGGATTCAAAGTCGTAAGATCGATGGGACATTTCCATAACGCTCATTCCTGAGCCATTTGCGTTTAACATCTCATCTGCTGCTTTTTTCAGAACAGCTTCTGGCATACAGGCTGGACCTGCGGAAAAGTTATAAATCTTACTCATTGTCATATCTCCTTCTGTTTAATCATGAGTTGAACTGTTCAGAAAATGTGAACGGAAGAATCCATTCCGTGGACAATTCCTGAAAAGTAACACAAGAGTTATAACATTCAATTTGCGCTTAGACGCTATTAAAGAAGCTTTTTTTAATGTTTTTTTGAAAATTGTGGCGGAAGAGTTCTAAAAACCGCGAAAAATGGAAATTCGCTTTCATCGAATTCTGAAAAATTCTGAAACAAAAACAGAAAAGTTACATCATAAAAACAGGCACGTGCGACGGGGATCGCTCTGATATAATCAGTAAATAGTCGTTTTCCGGCGGTTTTCCCCAAAAAGGATGAAAAACCAGTAAGATAGAAGATAAGCTGAAAACATTCAGATTAAAAATTTAAAGAAAAGAATGAGGAGGTTTGGCATGATCGCTTACCTGGAAGGAAAAGTGCTGACCGTACGCAAGGACCGCATTGTGGTTGTCGCGGGCAGTATCGGATTTGAAGTCTTTGTTTTAGGCGCATCGAAGTATCAGCGCAATGACGAGGTAGAACTGTTTATTTACCAGCAGTTCAAGGAAGACGGTCAGTTTCTGTTCGGATTTGAAACTGAAGAGGAATATGAACTCTTTACCCTGCTCATTCAGGTTAAAGGTCTCGGATGCAAGAGTGTGCTGAATATGCTTGGGGCTATGGATTGTCAGTCTATCATTCAGGCAATTGAAAATTCGGATTCTGCTACTTTAAAGAAACTGCCGGGCATCGGGGCTAAGACTGCCGGCCAGATCATTTTAGATCTCAAAGGCAAGATCGTAATCGATACGACTACAGGTCAGGACGGAAAGAAAAAGCCGAAGTCTCCGGTATGGGCTGAAGTCAGCGATGCCTTACTCGGCCTTGGCTACAAACAGAACGAAATTAACGGCATTGAACTGAGCGCCGACCAGCTCGGAAGCAGCTCAGTGAATGACCTTTTACGCTACTGTCTGAAAATTCTTGCCAAAAACAAGCGTTTTTAATTCAGACTGATTGAAGAGACAATCAGACAGATTTTAGAAGAATATAAAAGGATGGATTTTTCGCATAATAATATTGGAAAGAAAATGCGTCAGATCCTCAGTAGGGACCGGTATGACGGTCATATAAAAAGGAAAGGATGACGAACATGGATGAAGAACGAATCCTCGATGCCGAACGGGGCGAGTTTGAAGCAGAAGATGCTGAATCCGCTCTGCGCCCTCAAACATTAAAGGAATATATCGGTCAGGATGCGCTGAAGGCCAATCTGAATGTGTTTATTCAGGCTGCCCGTTCACGAAATGAAGTACTGGACCATGTCCTGCTGTACGGACCTCCGGGTCTTGGTAAAACGACTCTTGCGATGATCATCGCAAATGAAATGAAAGGTAATCTGGTGACTGCTTCCGGACCGACGATTCAAAGAAGCGGGGATTTAGCCGCTATTCTGTCCACTCTTGAAGCGGGTGATGTGCTGTTTATCGATGAAATTCACCGTATTCCTCGCCAGATTGAAGAAATTCTCTATCCGGCGATGGAAGACTTCTATCTCGATATTGTGGTAGGTAAGGAAGGAACTTCCGCTCACTCGATCAGACTTGCACTGCCGCCGTTTACTTTAGTTGGTGCGACCACAAGAGCCGGGGATTTATCCGCTCCGTTAAGAGATCGTTTCGGAATTATTTCGGCACTCGATTTCTACGGCAATGATGATCTTGAAAAAATCATTCTACGTACCGCATCAATTCTTGGCTGCGAGATGGAAGATGAAGCTGTTCACGAAGTGGCTATGCGATCACGCGGCACACCGCGAATTGCTAACCGGATGCTTAAGAGGATCCGTGACTTTGCGCAGGTTTATAACGATGGCCTGATTACTAAAGAAGTCGCAGAAGATTCGCTGCGCCGTCTGCAGGTCGATGAACTTGGTCTCGATCAGGTCGACCGCAAATTCCTTGAAGGCATGATCAAACGTTTCGGGGGAGGACCGGTTGGTCTTGAAGCACTTGCCAGCTCGATCGGGGAAGATGCGACAACTCTCGAAGACATGTATGAACCGTACCTGCTGCAGATCGGTCTGATTAACCGTACTCCGCGCGGACGTACCGTGACCGCAAAGGCATACGAGCATTTACATATTCCGCTGCCGGATTCATTCCATACATTTCAGAATACGGAAGAGGAATAGTCCTTACAATTTATGCATTCAATTTCAGGAAGAAGGGAAACTTTCTTCTTTTTTCATGAACAAAATGTGAAAGTCTTTTGTACGTTTGAAGCACGACGAAAAGTCCTCCTCTCG
>JBJEFF010000069.1:0-12430 GCA_051873775.1 Allobaculum sp.
TTGATTGAAGATGAAGTCGAATCGTTATTTTATCCCGTTAACCGAATGGCATTGCCTTAATGAAGTAAATATCGCTACTATTGTAGCCGCATTTGGCAGGGGAGTGGTCCGGCAGACACAAGAAAAGCCATTCCCGAAGGAATGGCGGATAAAGTGTATGAATGTTGATTAACCTTCAGCTGGCTGTTCTTCCTGCTCCTGAGCTTCCTGAGCCTGTTCCGGCTCAAGCGTACTTTTGAGAATGTCGCGCAGGGACGTGGTCGATACGAAGTTGTTATAGGAGAAGACCATCGCAATTTTCGTGATCTGACCGGCGGTCAGCACGTAGTTGAGATTGTCGTAGTAATAACGCGGATCGACAATATAGATATTCTTAAAGTACGGAATCAGGAACTGCACCATGGAGTTGGCGTAACTATCCTTAATCAGCAGCAGGTTTTCCTGTGAATCGGCGAGTGTCGAGATTTGAACGAGTCCCTGGTTCTGGGAAAGGAATACTTCGTACTTATCTTTCTGCTTGAGTGCTTCGAGATCATAGATGGAAGTTGTCTGCGTTCCATCGTTCCAGGTTACCGTATATTCGGTATTCTGCGTGTTCTGGTAGACATCGATTTCATCGGACAGTCCGTAGGAACCGGTTTTCGAAGCGAGTGTGCCTTCAAATCCGTCCACGACTGGAAGAGGTGTAAACCAGTCAGCATTAAACCCAATCCCCATGGATTCAAGCAGATTCTGAGCACCGATCATGGCACCCTGACTGGTCCAGTGATGGTCCGTCCTGTAATAGATATAATCATTCTGCTTTTCTTTCAGCGCATTGCGGGGATCTGCAGGATGCGCCATCTGGCTGTTAATAATATCGATAACCGCATTTTCATTGTTATCGGTGGTGAATTCCGGAAGCTTGTAGCTCTGAATGCTGGCAGCAGACGGGGCAACAAGTACGGAAACCGGAACACTGGTACTTGCTTCAAGCTGTGCGATTAAATTCGCGGTCTGAGAGATCATCTCCTGATTGGCATCACTCGGACGCTGTATGAGCGCGTTGTCGGCTAGATAGACACCGTCAATTTCCCGCTGATAGATGAGCTTTCGCCATGCGTAGTTGAGGTGGAACAGGAAGTTACGGCCGACAAACTGGTCACTGGCCATTTCTTCAATCGCCTGCTGGTCCTTTCCGCTCTGAATTCCGGCAAGAGTGATGTTCGGCATCTGGGCAAGCGGGCGGTTTTCCAGTTCGGATTTCTGCTGATCCGGAATGATAAGATTCAGTGATGTCCACGCCACGCAGATCGCCACAAGAAGGGTAACGAGCGAGCGGTGGTAGCGGTTGGATACTTTTTTCTTTTGCTGCATATTCACCCTTCCTTTCTAGAACACCGCATACATGAACGTCTGCGACGTCGACGAGATCAGCATGGCCAGACACACGATAAACATCAGACCATATCCGATTGCTCCGAAAAGCGGGCGCAGTGCACGCTGATTTCTGAATAATTTACCCGCGAGCCATTTAAAGACCGGTGTGCAACAGAGAATACCAAGCAGATAAATGAATCCAAAGGATTTGCCGTAGAACAGCGCAGCAGGGTCAGCTACCGCGCTCGTTCCGATCATGAAGTAACGTCCGATCCAGCCGAATGCTTCACCAAGTGAACTACTGGAGAAGAAGGTCCAGGAAATAAGAGCCATGATCACTAAGTAGACATGACGGATAATTTTCGGTGTTTTTTCCAGGAACCGGTTGAGCGCGAAGCGTTCAAGCAGAATCAGACCGGCCTGCAGCAGACCCCAGAAAATAAAGGTAGCCTGAGCCCCGTGCCATATGCCAGTCAGCATCCAGACGGCAAGAATGTTGAGAATCCATCTTTTCTGATCGACGCGGTTGCCGCCAAGAGGAATGTAGACATATTCACGAAACCAGTCGGTTAACGAGATATGCCAGCGTCTCCAGAAGTCCTGAACGGATAAGGCACCGTACGGATTATTGAAGTTAGGTTCAATGTCAAAACCGAACAGACCGCCTAAGCCTCGTGCCATGCGGGAATAACCCGCAAAGTCAAAATACAGTTCGAAGAAATAGGCAAAACCATGTAACAGGCTTCCTAACCATGTGGTATTGCCCGCCATTGCGGTGAACACCTGCATGAACGAATCGGCAAGCAGAATTTTGTACGTAAAGCCCTGCAGGAAGAGTGCCGCCCCTTCATACTGCAGATGTGTTTTTAACGGATGATTCTTAAGCTGCGCTTCAAATCTTGCATAATGTCCGATCGGACCCATGTTCACCCTGCCAAAGAAAGCCGCAAACACGCCGAAATCGACAAACGAACATGGCAGTGCTTTGCCGCGGTAAACGTCAAAGACATACGACATACAGGAGAATAAATAGAACGACAGTCCGATCGGCATAGCCATGTTCGGAATGAGATGACTTGCTCCGAACAGCGAGAAGAAGCCGCCGATCCACGGATACATGTATTTATACATGAACAGAATCAGCAGGTTCACCCCGATCGTGGAAAATAGCGCCTGTTTTTTCAGTGCAGGTTTTGCGCTCTTTTCATTAAGGTGATACAGCTGGTAGGCACTGATCCAGTTAAAGAGCAGGGCGATCAGCAGAATGATCAGGGAAGTGATCGATCCCCAGGCATAGAAGAACAGGGAAACGATCAGCAGATAAATATTTTCAGCTTTAACGCTATGTAAACGAGTAATGCCGTAACGGTAAATCAGATAGACAACCGGGAAAAAGCCGAAGAGAAAGGAGAAATCGGTAAACTGCATGACTAGGCTCCTTTCAAGGCTGAAATGAACGCATTTCTTGCCTGATCTGTCTGATTGCCAACATAGAGGATGGCATAGTTGTCTTCAACATCGATCCAGGCTTTATCGACTAATGCGGCTGCATCAGGGGCATAGCCGGAATAGATATCATACTGAGACTGTTTGCGGGTATTTAACGCCGCTTCAATTTTATCCGCATTTGCCGGATCGAATTCAATGAGCACGATCTCATTCGGGGAAAGGGCGTCATTGGACCGGTATAAGCCGATATTGATCACATCATTGGTGTCGATATCGAGCAGACGGCGGATTTTCTGGGTGCTCTGACGCGGATAGGCACTCGCGTCAATGGCACCGATAATTTTTTCTTCAACTTTAGAAAAAGGTGTCGTTGAAGATATTCTGTGGTTGAAAAACGAAGGAGCCCAGCAAACCAGTAAACATGCCACTAACGCTCCTTTAATCAGCTGACACGTTGCATTATTTAACTTCATAATCTCTCCATTTGAGTACAGATCACTGCCACTAAAGGCAGAGTAAAGCAGAATTCAGTTCTCTTTGTCTCCTTATTTTTCAGAAAGACAAAGACAGAAAAAGCTAAGGGGCAGGGACGGTATTGATGGCGTTATAGTATGCCGTTACCATATTGCGACCCCACTGAGGATAGAAGGACGGATTGAAGTGGATGCCGTCCGGCTCATAGATCGGGGCATTTCCGTTATCATCGAGAACGGTGTTATCCACATAAATCCAGCCGTTTCGTTCGCACATCGCTTTGATCTGCGCATTGTACGCTTCAAGACGTCCGTTTGCGGTCGCATTGGTCATGACGCCGGTTTTCGGCGCAAGAATGCCGTTGACTACGAGCTTTGAATTCGGGGTGAGTTCAAGAATCTGCTTGAGGTATTCTTCATATACCTGGGAATAGCCGTCTTCTCCGCGATCGGCACCGATTTCCATCATTAAATCGTTGGCACCGTAGCTGACGTAGATAACTTCCGGTTTGGACGCAGCGGCTGCCTGGGCAACCTGCGGTAGAGCAAGAATGGAATCACCGATGCGGGCTAAAACGATGTTTTCCGGCAGGAAGCCGTAATCCTTGAAGCCGACGGCACGGGAATCGCCGAGAATGACGGAATCACGAAACAGAGACCATAAACGATCATCATCGGTGCCGATTCCGTCCGCAATTTCCTGAAGACGTTCCTGACGGTCGCGTTCCTGAATTTTCTGAGTAATCGCATTGGCATCGCGGTTCTGCAGTTCTTCAAGATATGCAATCCCCTGAGCGTAGGTGGACTGTCTGTCACGGTGACGGTATAGGGTAAAGACTCCGGCAACCGCAATCGCAACGACAAGAATGCCTGTACCGACGACTTTCGGATTTAATCCTTTCGGTTTGGGCACGGTACGACCTGACTTTGTTTTTTTCTGTGTTTTTTTAGAAGTTCTGACCGCAGAAGATGACGTGTTTTTGTCATGCGCTGCAGCGGAGTGATCTTTTTTTGTCGTCATAAAGTATCTTTCTATACGAAAACACGGTCTCCAGATCGCATTGAAATCAATACAAGAATTGATTTACTAATCCGGATGAGGTGTTAATTTACATTGTTCTGGAATTCATTCCTGACATGTGTCTTTGTCTTACGCAAAGACGCTCAGACAGAATGATCTCTGACTTTTCATGCCGGGTAGTACCTGCGACAGTGAAGAGAGTTAGAGAAACAAAATGAATTCTATTCCATTTTACCAATAAAGTAGAGAGTTAATCTTTCAACCAACTGTTTTTTAAGGCTTTTTTTAGATACCGGAACCCCGATAAATATAATTGCTTTTGATGGATGAACATGACCATATTTTTGTGCCCGGTCAGAGAATCGAACGATGATGTAAACGCTCTGAAAATGAAAAAAAAGAAAAGACGGCAGAGCCGTCTTTCGTATTCAGATCTATTTTTCAAGTTTGATTAATTTAGCGAGGATCTGTACAGCGTTGCTTGCAGCACCTTTGCGGATCTGGTCACCGCAGCAGAATAAGCTGACTGTTTTCTTTTCCGGATCAGCCGGGTCATAACGCAGACGGCCGACAAAAACGTTATCCTGATTGGTTGTATCAATCGGCATCGGATAGATATTGTTTTTCGGATCGTCACGCAGAACAACACCTTCGGAATGAGCGAGTTTTTCGCGCAGTTCGTCAAGATCAACCGGTTTTGTAGTTTTGACGGTGATGGATTCGGAGTGGGAACGCCATACCGGAACACGTACGCAGGTGCAGTTGACGTTTAATTCAGGTGAGTGGAGAATTTTGCGTCCTTCATTCTGCATTTTCCATTCTTCACTTGTAATGCCAAGTTCATCAAAGCCGCCGATCTGAGGGATGACGTTGAAGGCAATCTGGTAAGCGAAAGCTTCCGGTTCAGCTTTTTCGTCTTTTAATTCGCGTTCAAGATCGCTGATGCCTTTAACACCGGCACCGGATACAGCCTGGAATGTTGTGCAGATGACATCTTCGATGTGGTACAGATCATTGAGGTCATGGAGTGCCATTAACGCAATGATGGTTGAGCAGTTCGGGTTGGAAATGATACCGTTATGTTTCGCGATATCTTCAGCGTTAATTTCCGGTACGACGAGTGGTACGTTTTCATCGAGACGGAAAGCAGAAGAGTTGTCGACGACAACGCATCCGGCTTTCTGAGCCCATGGCATCCATTTTTTAGTGACGTCGTTTTCGCAGGCACCTAAAACGTAATCGACACCTTCAAAAGATTTTTCCGTTAATTCTTCAACGATATAGCCTTCAATTTCCTTACCTGCAGAACGTGCGGAAGCAAGTAATTTGATGTTTCCTTCGATATTCTGTTCTTTCAGGCATTCAAGCATCTGTCTGCCGACAGCACCAGTGGCTCCGGCAATCGCAATTGTCTTCATAATATTTCCTCTTTCCTTGTATATATGTAGATATCATAGATATCTTTTTCGCTAGCTGTTTCTCTGTCTGTTTTCTTTTACCAGTATTGTTCAATACATTTCTGTCGCGTTAGAGAACTGTTTTTCCGCTGGTCGGAGCAGTTTCATAAACCTGTTCCATCGTTTTGGACGGATGAACGAATTCTTCGTAGATACATTTAATCGTTCTTGAGAGATCTTTTTCATCGACACCGATCGTAATGTTGATTTCGTTGGAGTCCTGGGCAATCATCACGATACTGATTCCTTCACGGCCGAGCGCTTCGAACAGACGTCCTGCCATACCTGGCTGGTGGGACATGGAGTTACCAACCGTGGAAACTAATGCGATGTTATCGAGAACTTTGATTTCATCCGGTTTAACTTCCTTCTTGATGGAATGCAGGATTTCATACAGGCTGTCTTCGACTTCATTACGCGGAACAATGACGGTAAAGGAGTCGATACCGGACGGGATGTGTTCGATCGAAACGTTGAAACGTTCGAGAACGGAAAGCACTTTGCGCATGTAGCCGATCTCGTTGGACATATGTTTCTTATAAATATAGATCGACAGGAATCCCGGCTTGCCGGCCAAACCGGTGATCGGGTATTTCCGTTTAATCTTGTTGCGTTCTTGAATGATTGTTCCTTTATCATTGGGAGCGTTAGTATTCAGAATATGGATCGGGATGTTGCTTTCCTTAACCGGGAATACCGCTTCTTCATGCAGAACGGAGGCACCCATGTAGGACAGCTCGCGCAGTTCGGAATAAGTAATATGGGTAATCGGTTCAGGGTTTTTAACGACACGCGGGTCAGCCATCAAAAAGCCGGAAACGTCAGTCCAGTTTTCGTAGACATCTGCTTCAATAATATTGGCAAGGATCGATCCGGTGATATCACCGCCGCCGCGGGAGAACACCATGATTTTACCGTTGTTGGATAAACCGTAGAAACCAGGGAAGACGAAACGGTCATACTGGTTCATTGCGGTTTTTAAACGTGCTTTCGTCGCATCCCAGTCGATGGATTTGTCATGATTGATGCGGATGACATCTGCAGCATCCACAAACGGGAAACCGAGATATTCAGCCATCAGGCGGGCACAGAAGTATTCACCGCGGGAAACGATATCGTTCTGGGTCAGGGAAGAGAGATTGCTGTACAGGGCATCCAGTTCCTTTTCCACCGGATATTTCAGATTCAGTGCTTCCTTGATTTCAACGAAGCGTTCCTTAATCAGTTTGAAGACGTTGGAGGCATCGACATGGTACTGACGGTGTGCATCTAGTAAATACAGCAGGTCCGTAATTTTGGAATCGGAACTGAAACGCTTGCCCGGCGCACTGACCACAACGAACCGGCGGTCAGGGTCGGATAATACAATATCTTTTACTTTCTTAAACTGGCTCGCCTGAGAAACAGAAGAGCCACCGAATTTCGTAACTTTCAATGTCATTTTGTCTGATACACTCCAATCATTGCCTCTTTGTCGGCTTCTTTGATCACCATCATGTCTTCCTGAGTTTTGTCCGGAACAAACCAGTAAGTCTGTTTTACGGAATCATTGAAGCCTGCCAGGGCTTCGTTTGTCTTTTCATCCGGGAAGATGCGGGTTGCGTTCTGCATCGTTTCAAGACCGGTTAAATCAAGATCAGTCCGTACAATCCAGTCGGTACGGATCATGTCTTTGTCCAGCACAGATGAACGGTCGAATTCAATTGTACGGATTCGTCCGTTTACTATATCTAATGCATTGGCAATCAGTGCCTGAGCAGTTGCGCTGCCACCGGCACCCTGACCGAAGTAACCGAGCTTTTCAAAGGAAGGTCCGTAGATCAGCTGGGCGTTGTAATTTTTTTGTACACAGGAGAAGAACGAATCAGAAGGAATGAAAACAGGTGCAATTAAGGAAGAATGCTTTCCGCTTTCATTTTTGATCAAAGCAATATGCCGGACCGTTCTGTTCCCTGCATTTGCGAGTTCAATATCCTGAGAACTGATCCTGGAAATGCCGAATGGTGCTGGCAGTTCGGTTATGGAAGAACGTGTCATCAGGCTTGCGAGAATCAGTGTTTTGTAATAAACGTCGATTCCTTCAATGTCATTTGTCGGATCCGCTTCGGCAAATCCGAGTTCCTTGGCACTGGCAAGAGCGTCTTCAAAAGACGATCCGTTCTGTTCCATGCTGGTCAGAATATAGTTGCTTGTTCCGTTTAGAATGCCTTCAAACTGAGTTAAATCTTCCGCTAAACTGAGTTTTAAAATGGCATCGATAACCGGAATTCCGCCGCCGGCGGTTGCTTCGATCTGAATACTGCCACCGTAAGATTTGGCTAGATCAAGATAAGTATTTAAATATTTACTGATGACTGCCTTGTTTGAGGAAATGACGTGTTTTCCATGGCGCAATGCAGTCTGAATCAAGGTGTTGGCTGGTTCAAGCCCGTTGAGGCATTCAAAGACGATATCGCAGGCAGGATCGCTGACGATCTGCTCGCCCTGGTCTGTGAAGTAGGGCAGGTTCACTTTGGATGGGCGCACAAAGACGTGCTGAATGTCCAGTGATGGCAGAGCACTAGCAAGACGCTCAATTTCTCTGCCTACTGTACCGTAGCCCAGAAGAACACATTTCATGAAAACTCTCCTTTGTTTTCGCTTAATATCAAAGATTCAGATTTCTTTGTCAAGAATAGTTCATGAGCAAATTTGCCGTATGTAACGGGAAATGTACTCAAATTAAAAACACTTGTTTTTAAAGCTTGCACATTGTATCATAGGGCATGTGCAAATTCAAGGAGCGAAAATTATGGAAGCTTATTATCAGTCAACAAGGCAGAACGCCTCAACAATAAATGCGAAAAAGGCCATACTTCAGGGCATTAGTGAAGATGGCGGTTTGTTTGTCTGGCCTGAATTGGCTAGTGTAAAACTCGATCTGAATCAGATCTGCTCAATGAATTACGAGCAGATTGCCAATACCGTTTTTAATCGTCTGCTGTCCGGATACAGTCAGGAAGAGATCGCGGATTGTGTACAGAACGCATACGAAAGTTCTTTTGCGAGAACAAAAACCGACACCATTACGCCACTCGAAACCGTCGGCAATATTGAAGTTCTTGAACTGTTCCGCGGTCCGACGAGTGCTTTTAAGGATGTAGCTTTAACAATCCTGCCGTGGTTTCTGTCCAAGGCTTTAAAGGAAAGCGATAAAAAAGCGCTGATCCTTACAGCAACCAGCGGGGATACCGGAAAAGCCGCAATGAGCGGTTTCCAGGATGTTGAAAATACCGGAATCTGTGTTTTCTATCCGGACGGAAAAGTCTCCGACGTTCAGTACCGCCAGATGGCCAGCCAGCCGGGCAAAAACGTTCGCGTATTCGGTGTGGAAGGAAACTTCGACGATGCCCAGAGCATGGTCAAGAAACTGTTCCTCGATGAAGAACTGCGCGAAGCACTCGCAAAAGACAATATTGTTCTTTCCAGTGCCAACTCGATTAATATCGGTCGTCTGATTCCGCAGATTGTCTACTACTTCGACGCTTACCGTCAGTTAGTCAATAAAGGAACGATCAAGATCGGTGATCCGGTCTCCTTCAGTGTGCCGACAGGAAACTTCGGTGATGTTCTTGCTGGTTACTATGCAAGCCTGATGGGGCTCCCGGTCAAAAAATTCTATGTGGCAAGCAACGCGAATAATGTTCTGACCGATTTCCTTGCGACCGGAACATATGATCGCCGCCGTCCGTTTATTCAGACCATTTCTCCAAGTATGGATATTCTGATCTCCTCCAACCTCGAACGTCTGCTTTACTACGCATCCGGACAGGATCACGAAAAAGTAGCCGGCTGGATGAAACAGCTGTCTGAAGAAGGATTCTATACACTGGATGATGAAACGAAAGCCGCAATCCAGTCTAAATTCGAAGGCGGTTATTATGATGATGACCAGCTTAAGGAAACAATCGCCCAGGTATATAAGGAAACAGGATATGTTCTTGATCCGCATTCCGCTGCTGCTTATGCATTAGCCCGTGATGTGAAAGGGGAAGAACCGATCATCGCTTTATCCACTGCTTCTCCTTATAAATTTACGCAGGACGTCCTTGCCGCTCTTGGCGGGTCTGAAAAAGACGCATGGACGGCAATGGAAACTCTGTCCGCAATGAATAATGATCCGATTCCGGCACCACTTGCTGCATTAAAAACTGCTGAAATCCGTCATAAGGAAGTTCTCACTCCTGCCGGAATGAAAGAAGCAGTCCGCAAAAACGCTGCGGAGATCTTTGCATGATTACGGTGATGGCGCCGGCTACGAGTGCCAACTGTTCAGTCGGCTTTGACTGTCTCGGACTTGCTTTAGACTGGAAATCGAGAATTTCCTTTGAAAAAGCGCCGGAAAATAAAATCACCGGCTGTCCTCAAGAGTACTGCACCATGGACAATCTTGTCATGCAGGCTTTTCTGTTTACTTGTCAGTATGTCGGAGTAGAACCGGACCCCGTTCATATCCATATTGATTCCGACATCCCGTTTGCGAGAGGACTCGGTTCATCCAGTCAGTGTATCGTTGCCGGAATTCTCGGTGCGGATGCGATCATGAATCTGCATCTGAATGATGAGCAAAAGCTCGACATCGCAACCCGCATCGAAGGTCATCCGGATAATGTGGCACCGGCACTGTTCGGCGGTCTGATCGCCTGTGCGAATCATAACGACCGCATTCTGAAAATTAAGATGGATGGCCAGGACTGGCAGGTGCTCGTGGTGATTCCGGATTATGAAGTCAGCACGCATGAAGCTAGAAAAGTATTGCCTTCTTCACTGGATCGTCCGGATGTAGTCCGACAGGTTTCCCATGCGATGTTATTTGAATATGCCTGGGTTCATCAGGATGAAGACATGCTCAAAGAAGTCTGCGAGGACTATATTCATGAGCCCTATCGCGCAAAACTGATTCCGGATTACGCTGCTATGCGTCAGTTAGCGGATCAGAATAACGTTCCATTCTGGATTTCCGGTTCGGGATCCACCATGGCATTTATTAGCCAGGACCGCAAGAAGCTCGAGGCGATCAGGCAGGAAGTCGAATCCGTCAATCCTGCACTGAAGTGCCTTCTGCACAAGGTTTGCGACACCGGCGCGGAGGTTATCGATGGATAAGTATTATTTAGTAAGTTCAGACATTCTGCCTGAAGTGATTGAAAAAGTCGTAGAAGCCCAGAACCTTCTGCGAACCGGTCAGACACGCCGTATTTGTGAAGCGGTGAAGATGGTGGGCATTTCAAGAGGAACGTTCTATAAATATAAGGACAGCATTTTCCCGTTTGAAGCGGATAACCAGAGCCGCAAGGCGATTATTACGCTCGTCATCCATGACGAAAAAGGTGTTCTTTCGACGATCCTGACCCGCATAGCCCAGCTCAACTGCAACGTTCTTGCGATCAACCAGACAATTCCGATCAATCAGATTTCCAACGTCGTTCTCACCCTGGATGTGACGGATCTGCCCGGAAATATCGAAGATCTCGTTGCCCTGCTGCGTAAGCTCGATCACGTGGCAAGCTGTTCGCTGATCAGTGTCGAATAATGAATTATTATCTGAAACGGACTCTTTCTCTGACTTTCGGCTTATCGATTATTGTTGCGATGTTACTATCGAGTGTTCAGGCTGTGGTGTTCAACCACAGCTTTTATACATCGCTCTACGAAAAGATCGATTTAGCTCAAAGAGAGAATATCTCCAAAGAAGATCTTGAAGACTCCATCTTCATGATGACGGACTATGTGGAAGGAAAGCGGGATGATCTTGATGGTCATATTTACTGGCACAACCATACCCAGCCGACTTTCAACACAAAAGAAAT
Organism: Allobaculum sp.; assembly: GCA_051873775.1. Classification (GTDB taxonomy): domain Bacteria; phylum Bacillota_I; class Bacilli_A; order Erysipelotrichales; family Erysipelotrichaceae; genus Allobaculum. The sequence continues at coordinate 11,609 of JBJEFF010000069.1, forward strand.
CCGGCATATGAAAGATGTGCGTGACTTATGGTTAAAAGCGCAGCTCGTGATGCGAATCGCGTGGGTGCTCGCTCTTGTCAGTGTCATCACTCTTGCCCTGCTGGAAAAAAAGCAGTGTCTTGCCGATCTTGCCCTTGGCTTTAAGGATGGTCTGATCTGCTTTGCAGTATTGCTTGTCTTCTTCGGTTTCTGGTGGCTGATCGATTTTACCGGCTTCTGGACCTGGTTTCATACGATCGTTTTCCCGGGCAATTCGGACTGGCTGCTCAATCCGGCAACCGATTTTATGATTGTGATCTGTCCGGAAGAAATGTTCAGTACAATGGTCTTTCAGATCGCCGCACGACTTGTCGGCTCGCTTGCGGTTGTCGGTCTTGTCCTGCGCTATTTCTATCACCACAGTGATGATCAGAAAGATATCGAAAAACTGAAAGGATAAAAAAAGTGATTTCATCTCTAATCTATAAATGAGATCAAAAAATTAAATGAAAGAACAGAACAGCACAAAAAAAACACCTCATCCCGATGCGGATGAGGTGTTTTTGGGTGGATAAGTGTCCACAGGAAATTTAGGGGGCGGGCATCTCTGTGGACATCTTTATCGTATACCCCCTTGTGACACTATTTATGTCATGGAAATAAATCGTTAAAAATTTTTTAAAATCACAGAATTTGAGTGCCGGACTTGTCATCACCAGCACAGTCCGGTTGAATGATAGAGGTGATCATAAATGAAAAAATTAATTCTGGCGAGTAAATCGCCGCGTCGCAAAAAGTTATTAGGAAAGTTAATCGGAGAAGAATTTTTTGAATGCATTCCCG
>JBJEFF010000070.1:0-2419 GCA_051873775.1 Allobaculum sp.
CCTTCAGTATAGGATGCCTCAATAAACTCTCCGTCATGTAGTGCAAATTCATATTCCGGCAGATAAAGTTCATAAAGCGTATATGCTGCTCTCATTGTGTCGGCGAACTCTCCGCTTCCGACTTTTACGGACCAAAGTTCGGCTTTTTCGATATTAAAGGCAACGCTCTCCCAGCAGCAGTCTTCAAAATAGTTGTAATAAAAATGAACCTGGTTTTCCTTCATCTGCCTGACAGGACGAAGAAGCCGAATTGTACCATCAAACATCTTTGTTTCTTCAAAGGCCATCATCCCGCCTAGATCAAGAACGCGCAGTATCTGACTGGAGATTTGTTCTCTTTCCTTTTCAGGAATCACACCATCTCCGCTGTACCATGCAAAAGACCCGCTACTATAAATCTACAAATATCTATTATTTTTAAAGATACTTAGAGATTTATTCCTCCATACGGAACATATCTCCCTCTCGAAAAAGTGAACGACAAAGTTTTTGCCGAAAAACTGGTCGGCGACGGATATGCAGTAATTCCGGAAGACGGCAACATCTATGCTCCGGTTTCCGGAACCGTTGAAACTGTATTTCCGACAAAACATGCCATCGGGATTCAGACCGAATCCGGAATTGAAGTTCTGATGCATATGGGCATCGATACCGTTGAACTTCAAGATGAAGGATTCGAAGTGAAAGTCGAAAAAGGTCAGTATGTCCGTAAGGGAGATCCTATTGCACATATGGACCTGGAAAAACTAAATCAGCTTGGCAAAGATACGACCGTCATGATCCTCGTCACCAATATGGACAAAGTGGGTCACCTCGAAACAGAAGAACATCAGAACATTCGGACGGGACAGTCCATCACAAAAGTCGTTATTGCCTAATTCAATTCCAAACCAAACTACCAATTTTGACAGAAAACTGAAGGAGATATTTACCTATGAACGAATTAAATCAGTCTATTTCCAGGATCGGAATTGTTCCGGTGATCAAACTTGATAATCCAGAACACGATGCTGCACTTCTTGCTCATGCTTTATGCAATGGCGATGTTCCTGTTGCGGAAGTCACATTCCGTGCTCCGCATGCGGATCTAGCCATCCATCTCATGAAGGCAGCCTGCCCCGATATGATTGTCGGTGCCGGTACGGTAACGACAACTGAACAGATTGACCAGACGATTGCGGCTGGTGGTCAGTTCATTGTCACTCCGGGATTCGATCCGGAACTTGTAGCTTATGCCAAAAGAGAAAAACATCCCGATCTTCCCCGGCTGCACTACACCAAGCGACTATCATGCCGCCGGTAAATTCGGACTGGAACTGATTAAATTCTTCCCCGCTGAACAGTCCGGTGGTCTAGCAAAAATCAAAGCCATGAGCGCTCCTTTCCCTCAGTTTAAATTCATGCCGACCTGCGGAATCAGTCTGAATAATCTGAAAGAATATCTCAGTGCTCCGATGATTGCCGCCTGCGGCGGATCCTATATGGTGAAGGCAGATCTGATTCGGGATCAGAAATGGGACCAAATTACGGAACTCTGTAAAAAATCCAGAGAAATCGTTAAGGAGGCTCGTCATAATGCCTAAGATTGTCACTTTCGGCGAACGGATGCTTCGTCTTCAGCCTTATAACTATGAACGTTTCGTTCAATGCGATCATGTCGAATTTACGTTTGGCGGCGGTGAGGCCAATGTTGCGGTCTCATTAGCAAATTATAGAATGGATGCTGCTTTTGTCACTAAACTTCCGGATCATGCCATCGGTCAGGCTGCCATCAATATAACATAAGAGCCCGGTTCTGAAATCCGTTCCGGGCTCTTTGTTATAATGGTTTGTGAAACATTAACGAAGGGACTTTACAGCCCCTTTTGTGTTCTATCTGTGAAATTCAGAATATGTTTTATTCATTTAATCCGGCACCATTGCGAAAACAACGTTAAATAATCCATAAAGTCCGCTATAATATTTTCTGGAATGCTCTTTTATCCATAAGTTCAGATCGCATTCCCGATCAGTGTAATAATCATGGATCCTGGATATTCAGTACATCCGATCCATTTGAAGGAGAATATTTAATGGCAGAACAACCAACGAATCCGAATCAGAACCCGCAGTTAAATAATGAGGCTCTGAAAAAAGCGATCAACGAATTCCCTAGCGAAGTCACTCCTGAATCGCTCTACTCTTTATTCAGACATCTTCTGAGTGCCCGGGTGATTCTTCCGGTCGGAGAACCGAGCAAGGAAGAAATGGCTCATCAGGAAGCCGGCGAAAAAATGCGTCAGGTCAGTCCTTTAATGATCCGCAATTCAAAAGAACAGAACTTCATTCCTTTCTTTACCAGTCTTGAAGAGCTGAAAGCTTTCTTTAAAGACAAACGTGTCGGCTATACCGTGATCCCGTTTGAAAACGCAGTTCCGAT
>JBJEFF010000071.1:0-12430 GCA_051873775.1 Allobaculum sp.
TTGGCCCCTACAAAGGATTTGCGGATGGCTCATTAGGAGCGAGAACGGCATGGATGATTAACGACTATGCGGATGATCCGGGTAACCGCGGGATCTGCACAATGAATACGCAGGAAATGGATGCCTTTGTTGCCGAATGTAAAAGGCGCAATAAACAGGTTGTCTTTCATGCGATCGGAGACCAGGCAATTCTGCAGATTCTCGATACATTCAAAAAATATCAGGATCCTGAAAACTCTCTTCGCTGGGGTATCCTGCATGTGCAGATCACAGACCAGAATATTCTCGACCGCTTTAAAGAACAGAAGATTCTGGCTTATGTTCAGCCGGTATTCTGGCGATCTGACAAGGCTATTCTCAATGACCGTGTGCTCCCTGAACTCGCCAAAACCAGCTATGCTTTCGGTACGCTGTACCGCGACACTCATATTTCCATGGGAACAGACAGTCCGATCGAAGATTGCGATGCCATTGATAATCTGTACTGGGCAACCCACTGTCCGAATGCGATGACAATGGATGAGGCCATTGATGCCTATACATCCAAAGCTGCTTATAGCGCATTTATGGAAAACGAGCTTGGGCAGATTAAACCGGACTATCTTGCAGACCTGACCTTCACGGACCGTGAAATCAGTGAGGACTTTAATCCATTGCCTCGGGTCATTAATACGATGGTCGATGGGGAACTGACTCATGAATTTGAATGGAAGGAAGACTAAACCTTTCCACATCAGCTAGAAAACTTATAGCGAAAATCGATAATGAAAACGAACGGACATTCAGATCGTATATAGGTGATCAGGATGTCCGTTTTTTCTTCTCCATAAGATACTTTGAAAACTCGCTATCCCAAAAATATGAAGCGACGGTCAAAGATTGCCGTGCTGATTGATGTCCATATGGTATTGTAAGAATAAGTATTCACATACTGAAACATTAATATGTCTTACTCATCTGAAATAATAATCTGAAAAGGAAAAAGAAAAATGGCAAACAAGTACTCTAAGGGAAAATCATTTCTAGGCGATCACACTAATATTTATGATGACAATGGCCAGAAAGTCGGCGAACAGCGCGAGTCATTCTGGGGGGACCACACCAATATTTATGATAAAAACGGGAATAAAATTGGAGAAAAAAGAGAGTCATTCTGGGACGGTCATACCAATTACTATGATGCCCATGGCAAAAAAATCGGAGAGAAACGTGAATCCTTCTTTGGAGATCACGAGAATATTTATAATGCCGAAGGAAAGAAAATCGGCCGGTCTTACGACCCGCTTTTTGGTTCGGGAAGGGAATATCACGTCAATGAACCGATGATCAATTCAAATAAAAACAATTCTGGTCAGTATGGTCAGCGCGGATATAATTCTTCCTATGATCCGGTATACACGAACAGAACCGGTTACGATAATGCTCCGCTTGATGATCCTACTCAGACACTTCCGGATACTTCGCTGTTTGTGGCAGGACGTAATCGGAAGACAAATCAGTCCGGTCGTTTAACGCCTAATGAAATAGAATCTTATGCTAAGCGTTGTGCAGGACTTCTCAAACGAAGATTAGTGAAGACGACAGAAACAACGTTTGATTTTGAGTGGTATGTAGAAACTAAACGTTCGGGTTTTCTAGGTATGGATAAAAAAGAAAAGCAAAAAATGCGAAGAGTACAAGGGGATAAAGGATGGGTGCTGGACAAGGATGAACGAAAATTTAAACATGGCGGATGGTTGTTAATTCATCGATTTACCACACTTTTAACCGTAAAAGGAGAATTGTTTGAGGAAGAATATAAGGCTGATATAAGCCTGAACAGAAGTGGCGATTACCGCACACACACTCACCACTGGAAAAAGATTGAACCGAAAAGATTGAAATCAGTCGTACCGCTGCTCGATAAGTTTCTCAGTCAGCATCACATCAGCATGACGTCTGAACAGTACTGGCGGGAATTGCATCCTAATGGTGTGGCAACCAGACCTCAAAGCAACTCACAACCTGCAGCACGCACAGGTTCATATTCCAAATCAGGCAACAAATCAGCCCCTTCTAATTCACCGAACAGAAATAAGAGTGCCGGGACAGTTCAGCGATCTGGAACATCAAAACCCAAAGGAACAATAAAAACATCCAGAACGTCTCAAACTGCAGGAACGTCACGTTCGAAATCTGCGCAAGTTCAAACGACCAGTTTAACAGCAGGATCAAATCAGAAGAGTACTCCGCGCAATCAGTCGAGAACACCGAACAGTTCTACAGAGAAAAAACCGGCAAGATAGAATTTGCTCACTCCTGAACAGATCAAAGACATCGGACCCAAGCCGACTACATCAAGGTCGGTGATGGAGAGAAAAGTCATCACTGTTTCAAAAGATGAAGACTGGAAAGACCTTATTCCGGCGGTTCAGACAATCAGAAGCTGCAGTAGGGAAGAAGCAGTGAAATGGTTAAAATCCAATGACAACGCCATTGCCGTGACCGATAGCTTCGAAATGTTCGGCTGGGTTGTTCTGACTTTTTTACGCTATAACATTCTTCCTCAGGTAGATGGAAAACAGTTACGCATGGCTGAAAAAGAGCAGAAATAATCGATAGTGAGCTGTCTTTTTTGGCTAACCAACAAAAATGATTTTTGGTACAGGAAAAAGGAATGAAGAAATAATAATGACAGAAAAAAAAGATTTTGAACGATCCTTTTCGGAGTATTCGATAGAGAGTCCGACTCAGTCCGGACTCATCAGTCCGGAAGAAATACAGGCGTTTGGCAGGCTCAGCGCAAAGCTTCTTAAGGAAAGCGGAGTTCAGACAAATGCGCTGACGTATCGGAAAGAAAAATTTGAAAAAATTGAACGTGCCGGAATTATGAGCTTTAAAACAAAGCGCAGAATTCAAACTCATAATGTTCAGGATCAGAAATGCTGGAAGATCGGAGAAATTAAAACGGATAGTAGTTCTGAAAAGGAAGCAGATTCGATCTTACTTTCAGAAGCCGGACAGTTTTACCTTGAAGAAAGCATTAACGACGAAAAAGTAGCTGACGCAAAAAATCCGGCACAGAATCATGTCTGGACAAAAATTGTGGATGAAAAACTGCATGAAGTCTTACCCTATCTCGATCAGTACCTGAATAGAAATGGGATTGAGATGTCATCTGAACAGTTTGGTCAGGAAAAATATGCCAACAGTCTGACAGACACGGATGAGACGACAGATCAGCCTGCAAAGGCTAAAAAACAGGGGTCCTATACACTTGTTGTCGTTAAACCGGGCAATGTAAATAAACTTGCCAAAGCATATCAGGAAATCCATGAATGCAGCCCGGAAGAGGCAATGGAATGGGCGCAGTCAGAAGATGAAGTGATCTGTTCGATGGGTACTCCTCATCTGCTTGGATTTACCGCCCAGAGACTCATGATCAAATACGGACTTCAGACGAAAACCAAAAGACGAATCGTCAATTCTGAAAAAGACAGTTAATCTGACTTATCTGGACTGGACCCGCATTCAAAAATTGTTATAAACAGACGAGCTGTTCATTACGCCACAGATCATTGTGGCTGATGTACAGCTTTTTTGCTGGAAAGAAGGGGATGTATCGTCAGATCAGCAACTCTCCAGGATTAAAAAACGATCATGATTCTTTCACAAAAAAGATGAAAAATAGTTTTAAACGTTTCATATTCAACAACATTGTGACTTTTTGAAAAAAACAGAGTTTTTCCGACCATAACATAATGAGGTGAAGTTATGTCAAAGAAGAAAAATGGCTTTACGATTCTGGAAATGATGATAGTCATGATGGTTGTCGCACTTCTGCTGCTGATTACACTGCCGAACATTCAGCAGAAAGAAACGATCATCCGCGAGAAAGGATGCAAGGCACTCGTTGAAATCGTCAATTCGCAGATCCTGCTCTATGAGATCGATGAAGAAAAGACACCGACTGATGTTCAGGAACTGATCTCAAAAGGCTATCTCAAGGAAGGTCAGGATCGCTGTCCGGATGGCAGCAGTGTGGTGATTGAAAATGGCGAGGCAAAATCAACGGGTAAGTGAAACAGCAAATCAGAGCACTAAAGGGAATATCCACTATAGCAACGGATTTACAGCGCTCGAATGTATGCTTGTGATTCTGATTGTGGTGCTTATTGTTCAGGTATTCAGTATCAGTCACCGGAGCGGATCTCTGAATCTCTTTGCGCAGAATCTGTTAAATGAAATTCAGATCGAACAGTTCCGGGCAATGAGTACGAGAAGCAGCCGGGAAATTGATATCGATGTTCATCATGCCCAGACTGAAGAAAGAATCATTGATTATCCGAGTTCAGTGACCTGTTCGTATCAGGTTTTGATCTTCAATGCCCGCGGAAATATCGCCAAGGGCGGAACTATAACATGCAGCCAGGGAAAAGAAGAAGTGCATCTTGTTTTCCAGCTAGGTGCAGGAAGGGGAAGAATTGATCATGAAAGAAAATGATTATGTATCAAGAGAAGAATTTGAAGCGGCTATGCGCGACATGGAAAGACAGTATGATCTGACACTGTCCGCACAGTTTTTGATGAATCAGCAGAAGGAAAAACACCGCAGGAACAATTGTGCACAGAAGGATACATCGCTTGGCCGCCGCAGATATGTCGGCACAATGCCCGCACACCATCTGAGTCAGCAAGATGCAGGCTCGGAAGGTAAAGTGGTGAAAAAAAAGAACGGCTTTCTGCTTGGAGAAGCGCTGATTGCGCTGCTGATCTGCTCCATCAGCGGTTTTCTGGTTCTGATGTCGAGTTCGGCACTTGCCAAAGCAATGTCGATGGATATTCAGACCGAAATGAATCTCGATACGGATCTGTCTGTAACCTCAGATCAGTAACAGGAATGCAGAAAAATAAAAGAGCAGACAGAATTAAACGAAACGGATTTACGCTAGCGCAATTGCTTGTCGGGATGATTGTGGCGACCATTATCGCCAGTATCTGCATGCTTCAGGCAGGTGTACTGGTTAAAGGATTAAATGTAATGCCGGATCATCAGGAACAGTTCGCGATTCTGCAGATCCGGGAACTCGTTTCACTGTCCGCAAAAGCGTCTGTACGTGAACGGGACTTGGTTCTGTTTGAAAATGGTAAGGAAGAAACGCTCCAGCAGGATAAAAACAGGCTTGTTAAACGACCGGGTTATGAGATTCTGATGGAGAATCTTGAGGATGTGTATTTTGAACAGCAGGGACAGAAACTCTATCTCGTCTATACGAAAAGTAAAAGAACCAAAACCTTCCAGATCGGTTAACGGATATGTCCTGGAGCCGGTTTTGGTTCTGTTTGTGTTTGTACTTCTTTTTGCCGCATGGGTAGCCATCAACGTTCAGGCACGTTCATATCTGCTTGGGGCTGCAAGGCGAAGTGATATCGATCTTGCGATTATTGAACGGGCGAAATCTGTGGCCGGGGACCTCGCCTGGAAAAAGCGCTGTGGTATTGAACTGGGAGATCAGCAGGAATTTACCGAGAGCCTGAAATCCCGTCAGGTTCATTTTAGGGATGTAAATACGTATCTCGAATGTTCGTATACAGATCAGGACGAAAAATTCCGGATTCTGGTCTTTTACGATGCGACGGGAATTGTCAAAGTCGAATATGATACGGATTAATCAAGTTTGATGCCCATGATGTAGCCGAAGATGTCTTCACTTAACACTTCAAACCCGTTTTTCTTATAGAAATGGATAGCCTGCGGGCGTGTGGCGCTTACACCAAGACAAAGTCCGGGTACATGGTTCTTTTTAAGATGATCGAGTAAATGAGCCATCAGACGGGATCCGGCATGAACATTCTGATAAGTCGGCAGAATATCAATATGTAAATGAGCCGGGTACTGTTCCTGAAATTTATCGAGAAACTCCTGAGAAGCGACAAAGGCATCAAAAGAGTCCGGTTCAAGCTCGTTCATCGGTTCTTTGAAATGTTCTGTCATTCCAGCGAGAAAGTCTTTAAAGTTTGCAGAACAGAGGATATAACCAAACGGTTCATCCTGATCATCAGTAATGACAAAACTGTTTTCCGGTTCACAGGTTGGATAGTAGTCTACGTATTTATAGTAGGCAAGCTGCCACTGTTCCGGGGTTTTATTGGGATTGGATGAAACAGCCTGATTAATGCGGTGTAAAGCATCCATATCATCTAAAGTTACATTGCGAATCTGAGTAGTCATAGTATCTCCTGAATTTCATATAGTATTCTTGGTTCAGAAATAGTTTAAACTAATCTGAATTATTAGAAAAATCGAATGAAGGTTTAAAAACGAAAAAAGCTGGACGATTCCGGCAGAAAAAAAGATTGTACGGGGGAGATAAAAATCTCTTCTGTACAATCTTGTTTTTAGTTCTGGGAAAGAATCATTTCCGAATATGCAGCCGCAAGCTGTTCCATCAGCGTAGTCAGCTGCTGATCATCAACAAGCTGGGCTAAATCATTCGGGTTAGTCATATAGCCCATTTCCACAAGCATGGATGGCACACCTGCCAGATCCACTACGTGTAATGGATGGGAATCCGTGGTCAGCACGGTCTGATAATCGCTCCAGCCGATTGCGCCGAATGCCTGTAAGACATCGGAAGCTAAAGCATTGGAGAAAGAATCATTGCTGCGGACATAAAGTTCAACACCTGACTGACTTGCTCCGCCGGAATTGCAGTGCAGTGAGAGATAGTAATCAGCTCCCGTTGCCGCAATCATATTGGTACGGTTGGTCAGTTCGTCAACTTCGGTATAAGTATCAAAGTTGTCGCCTGTTGTTGAAGTGTCCTCATCACGTACTAGAACAACTCGGATCTCCGGATTGATCCAGGCCATTGCTTCCTGGAATTTCTTTGCCGCATTGAGGTTAATATCTTTTTCATACCATACTGCATTGCCGTTTTCATCGTAAAGAGTCATTCCCGGATCAATACCGCCGTGACCAGCATCAACGAGAATGGTCGCAATCGGTTCGGTGACTTCAGCTGATTCGTTCTCGACTTCAATCGTCTGATTTGTAGTTTCATCATCACCATAAGCTGCCTGATCCCCATCACTAACTGTCTGTTCATCGACAGGATTGTCGTCGGTGACTTCATCAGAATTAATTTCCGGATCAGTTTCTTTTGCCTCGTCTTTAATAAAACCGTTTGCCTGCTGCTGATTGGAGCGGCTCGAATCGGTTTTATTTGTATCGAGCATGGCGATGATGGAAGAATGCTCATCATCTGTATGCATCGCATTCACAATATGGTTGCCAACAGAAAGCGTCATGCCAACGCCGGCACACCACAGGAAAATGCGGATTGGTTTTCTTAACCGTCTTTTCTTTTTGCGGGGACGTTTTTTCAATGGTTGAGTATTTGGATCTACCATGTTTATCCTCCTTTAAAACTGTCTGTACCAGAATGGCATAAACAATCTTTTCAACCTTAACAGATCAACAACTAAATTGAAAAGAGTTCTGATGAAAGAACGTAATTTTCTTTGGAAATCACAAAATTCAAATGGAACAGGAAAGCGCTTTACTCATAATGAAAGAAAAGTTTTTATCCTTATTCATGAATATACATTGAAAAGGAGATGAGATAAAAGTACGGTTACAAAAAAGCGGACCGCATATCAAACGGGCCGCCATATTTTTAAACATTTGCTCAGAGAGCATTACATCAGTTTGAGATCATCGTCAATCAAGCCAAGATGAACGAATCCTTTGTACAAACCGTCTTTTTCAACATCATCCGTTACATATTCAGCAGCTTCCTTGGCTTCCGGTCCGCCACTGCCCATGCATACAGAGTGTGCGCAGATTTCGAACATCGGGATATCGACTTTCGCATCACCGAATGCGATGGTGTCTTCGATGGTTTCATTCAAGTAATCGAGCAAAGTCTGGATGGAACGTGCTTTATCGATATCCTGAACACCAATGTCACCAAATAGAGCTGTTTCGCCTTTGCCGCCCCAGGTTCCGTTTTTCAGATGCGGGAATTCCTTGATCGCATTGAGATGATCCTGATAGCTTGAGAGAACGTAGCTGATTTTATTGACATCATCGCGATATAAGCCGCCGCCGAAAATCATTTCCGGGAATGCCTTGCGGATCGTCATCGTTGCTGCATTCGGATTGTCTTTGCGTGCAGAGTATTCCACAATTGCCGGCTGACCAACTATTTCGAAGTTTTCACTCGCAAATAAACCAGCATTGCTTTCAACGAAGAATTCCAGCTGGTGGGCGTGGAGCCAGTCGATGATGTTTTTTTCATCTTCAACGCTTAGTGTTTGATGGAAAACGACGTTTTCATGATCTTCAACATAGCTTCCGTTGCCGCCGATCATGCCATCTAGACCAATTGCCCAGATCGGCGCATAGACTTCAGCACGTGAACGGCCGGTGCAGATATAAACACGGTTGCCGTTTTCACGGGCTTTGCGGATGGCGTAGACAGCGGACTCAGGAATATTTCCTTCGTAATCCGTTAAAGTACCATCGACATCGATAAATACGATTTTGGACATATTCATTTACCTTTCTTTCCTGTTTAAAACAATAATGACTAAGACTGATTTAAATCAACTCTTTTGCGATCATTATACGGGATTGGTTTTCTCAAAAGCTATCTCAAAAATTGCCGGAAAACAGGCGCGAAAAATGAAATTCAGGAAAGATCGGCAACCTACAAGAAATAGAGAATCGCCAAGAAGCATAGAACGTTAGATCATTGTGTCTTTCTTGATGGGAGTTGTGCAAGGCTTGCAAGCGATCTTCATTGTAGCGGATCATTTCATCATTTTTAATCGTCACGAATGATCGATTTCCAACATTTTGAATAGACAGTCTGATCGGATAGATAGATTTAATCTGCTTTAATAATCTGCAAGTGGCTGACCCTTTACAAGAGAAACCGTAAAGATTGGATCGGTGAAACTTCTTTACACACGAACCATAGTGTGTATAATGTACATATAAAACATGTACAATATGTACAAATGTCTGAACTTCAGTAGATACCGGTAGATGAGGTGAGAAATTTGGAACTTGAAATTGTTTTGAATGCAAATGGGGAAACCCCCATTTATGAACAGATCGAAACGCAGATTAAAGATCAGATTGTTGCAGGTCGCTTAAAAAGCGGCGATTCCATCCCCAGCATGCGCGCTTTGGCAAAAATGCTTTTGGTGAGCGTCATCACAGTTCAGAAAGCTTATGAGAATCTGAAGCGTGAGGGATGGATTGAGTCGGTGGTCGGCCGCGGAACGATTGTAGCATGGATTGACGAAGATCGAATCCGCAAAGAAAAGCGCAACGAACTGGAAGATGAGATCCGGGAAGTGCTTGCGCTGAGTCAAATACTCGGCATGACAAAAAGCGAACTGATTGATCTGATTCTTGATCTCGATCAGGAGGAATTATGAGATGAGTAGCGCACTATGTGTAGCAGGCTTAAATAAGAAGTACAAAGATTTTGAGCTGAAAAACGTCAGCTTTGAAGTCCCGGAAGGTGCGGTCGTTGGTTTAGTCGGTGAGAATGGATCAGGGAAAAGCACGCTGATTCGATGCATTCTTACCCAGAATGTATTCGAGAGCGGCACGGTTGAAATATATGGTGAAAACCCACAGAAAAATGTCGAGATTCATAACCGGATTTCAGTCGCATCGGACTGGTCTCCATTTTGGATGACTTTTACACCGCGCCAGATCTCTTCATTTTTAAAAGACATTTACAAAAATTGGGACGAAACACAGTATATTGCCTATCTCGATCGTTTCAACCTGCCTTTAGACAAGAAACTTTCAACCTTTTCACGGGGGATGAAAGTCAAGCTTTCGCTCTGTGTGGCTTTAAGTCATCATGCGGATTTGCTGATTCTTGATGAAGCGACAAGCGGCCTCGATCCAATTGTGCGCGAAGAAATTCTGGAGCTGCTTTTAGATTTCATGCAGGAAGAGCAGCGCAGCATCTTTCTGACCAGCCACATTACATCGGATATTGAGCGGATTGCCGATTATATCCTTTATATCGATAATGGTGAGATCCGGTTCATGATTGAAAAGGAAAAAATCGAAAACTGGGGACTGGCAAACGTAAGACAGGATCAGCTCGAACTGATTGATCCACAGCTCATTCTTTCCCAAAGACAGACTCCGCTTTGCGTCCAGCTGCTCGTTGAAAACCGCCATGAATTTGCGATGCGCTATCCAGATTACGTTTTGCATGCCATCACGCTGGATGAAGTGATTTTGATGATTGCGAAAGGAGAACGAAATTATGAAAGGATTGCTTAAAAAGGATTTGTTGATGATCAGACAGTCCTGGATCATTTTGATTCTGGTTTTGTTGATCGTGCTGGGTGTGACGATCTATTTTAAAAGGGTGGAAATCTTGATTTCCTTTATGCCGATTTTCGGAGCGATGCAGGGATCAAGCACGATCACAACGGATCGGATGACGGATTGGAATGTGTTCGAAACAGTATTACCCATTAAAAAATCCAGTGAGTATCTGGAGAAGTTCATGTTGACGATCCTGCTTTGGATTTTCGGTCTTTTCATTGCGCTGCTCATGGCATGGATTCTACCTTATGAAACCGATGCAGAGACATTAAAAATCAATGTCTTGATGGCTGTGATTTACGGGTTTGGCACCAACAGCATTCTGATCTATCTGCTCTATCGGCTTAAAAAGAGTCAGTTTTTCATGTGCTATCTGTTAAGCTTCGTTCTGCCCGTCCTGGCTACTGTTTACTGGACGAGCCAGTTTGAAATGGTCACAAAGGTGAATGCTTTAGGGATTGCGGTGATGGAGATGAATCTGCAGCTGCCTTTGCTTTCGTATTTCGCACTCGGATGTGTGTTGCTCTTTATTGCTGAGATGATCTTTGGGATCAGACACCTGTGTTCAATTGACCAGGCATGATCGACGAGCGAAAGAAGATGTTTGAAAAAATCTTTTTTCCGATAAAAAACCAAAAAACCTGGAGAAATAGATTATGATCAAAAGAGAAGACTTCTCCTCTTTTTTTGTGCAAAATAGATGAACGTACAAGTTAGCGTTCAGGCTGATCATGCATAGAGAAGACTTGCGAAAGACACTAAAGCGCTTCCTTGCGCAAGGAGCGCGAATGCATATGCAGTTGAGGTTAATTTGTGCATAATAGAAATACAGATCGATTTAGTTCTCGTACAAAAATTTGTGAAAACAGACAGGGAGGAATAGAAAATGGACGAACAGACGATGCTCACTGCGAATTTAAACAATATTTCCAATGAAGAGTTTCAGATTTTCGGCACTTTTGGACCGACCTGTCATCGAGTCGAAACACTTGAAATCATGCTGAACCTGGGAATGACTGGAATCCGCCTGAATCTTTCCCATTCATCATTAAAAGATAAATCTTACTGGCTGGGCAATTTGCAGCAAGCCTGCCACAATACGGGCAAGTCTTGCCATATTATGCTTGATTTGATCGGCCGCCAGCGACGTCTTGGCCGCTTTGAATCTTTTTCTGTCATGAAAGGTGATATCATCAAAATTCCGGATCAATTGCCAATCAGCGGAGATCTGCTGATCCATCTTGAAAAAGGAGACGAGCTGCATATTGGAGACAGTGGCCATTCCTTATTGATTCTCGATCAGGATGAACAGGGCAGCAGCTGGAGCGCTCAGGCACTGGAAGACGGATATTTTGAATCTGGAAAATCGATCCACTTGCAGAACAAGGACTCCACTCTGCCGATCCTCTACGCGCAGGATATCGATAACCTGATGGTCGCCAAAGAATTCGGTGTGGATCAGATTATGGTTCCACTCGTTCAGAATGCGGAGGATCTCAAGGAGATCCGCAAAGTCATGAAAGAATATATTCCGGGAGCAACGATGTTCGCCAAAATCGAAAACATGGAAGGTGTCCGTCACCTTCATGAAATTATGGAGGAGGCGGATGTGATTGTGATTGCCCGGGGCGACTTGGCGGCTTCAACATCCCTTGAATGGCTGCCGGCGATTTCCACCTATATTCAGGACGAATGCAAAAAAGCCAACAAGCCATACATGATGGTCACTCAGATGCTCAATTCCATGTGCAGCCAGCCACGTCCGACCCGCGCAGAAGTTACGGATGTCTATAACGCGGTCATGCAGGGCGCTTCTGCCATTATGCTGACAGGAGAAACCGCAAACTCCAAATATGCCCGCGATGCCATGCGGTATTTTTGTGAACTTGCCCATCATGCAAGAGAACTGAAGGCCGATCCGACAAAGATTCATGAAATCGTTGCGACGCTGTAGAAAATTCAACGAAAAAAATATAAAGCTTGGATGAATTGCGAAATAATCTGCGGGTTATTTCGCTTTTTTCAGTGTGCCCGGCGAGGCATACACCTAGGTGGTGCAAGTCCACTATGGGAGCGTAT
>JBJEFF010000072.1:0-12344 GCA_051873775.1 Allobaculum sp.
TGCCGGTACAAATGAAGTACAGACAGAAACTGCCACAGAAGTCCCCCGTAAGAAAATCACAGTCAAATCTGTATTCAACTCCATCCTCGATGCTTTGTCCGGCTGCTTAGGACCGGTCATTCCTGCCATTGTTGCCTGTGCCTTCTTCAAAATGATCCCGGCGATTCTCGGTCCGGATATGCTCAATGTCATTACTCCGGAAAGCAGCCTGTATATCCTGAGTACTTTTGTCGGCGATGCCGGATTCTACTTCTTCCCGGTTCTTGTCGGTTTAACTTCCGCTAAAAAATTCGGAGTTACTCCGGTCCTTGGTGTTTTACTGGGATGTATCATGATGCACCCGACTCTCGTCTCCATGGCAGCTGAAGGTGTTTCGAACTTCACAGTCTTCGGTATTCCGTGCCTCATTCAGAACTATGGTTCAACCGTTATCCCGATCATCCTGAATGTCTGGATCATGAGTTACATCGAAAAATTCTTCAACGCACATATTCCAGGCTCCATCCGCAACGTCTTTGCGCCGGCTTTAACCATCGCCTGCATGCTTCCGATTGCCCTGTGCATTCTCGGACCTCTCGGTTCCTATCTTGGTAACTATGTTGTCGGCTTCCTGTTAGGTCTTGGCAACTATGCCGGATTCATTGCGACGGCATTAATCGCCGGACTTTATCCGCTGCTCGTTATGACCGGTATGCATATGATGCTGATTGCCGCTTTATTCCAGGTTTTTGCGACTGTCGGCTTTGATGGTGTTGCTGCTCCTGCTTTAACAATTTCCGCCTTTGCAGTGATGGGTACTGCCATCGGTGCTGCCATTGCGCTCAAAAACAAAGCTGAAAAAGCTGAAGCTGCTGAATTTGCGATCACAGCTGTTGTTGCAGGCACATCCGAACCGACCCTCTACGGCATCTGCGCCCGTTATAAATCTCCGTTTATCGGTTTACTCGGCGGCGGATTCATCGGTGGTCTGTATTCCGGCATTATGAATGTCATTTCCGCTACACTTGTTCCATCCACAAACTTAACGAGCCTTCTCTGCTTCACCGGTGCTAGCAGTGCCAACTTAATCAACGGTGTTATCGCAAGCCTGCTTGCTCTAGTCAGCTCCGCTGTGATTACCGCAATCGTTTTAAAACGCGACCAGCGCAAAGCTGAAAAAGCAGAAGCTTCAAAATAAATGATTCATTGTTTTCAGTACTCTGAATTGAAATTAAAATGAATTCTGTATAAAAAGATTCACCAGAAAAGTCAGTCGGATGCCTGTCTGATCCGGGCATCCGGATCTGCTCTAAAAATGAAAAAGAGGAATTTGTATTATGATCTGTCAGACTATTCCCATCTCGAAAGAAGCTGTTCTCGAAACCTATATCCAGGATCCGCTGATCTCCTTTCAGACTTACACCGAACGCCCTGCTTTAATCGTCTGCCCGGGCGGGGCCTATCTGATTCATGCGACGAAAGAAAGTGAACCGATCGCACTCGATTTTCTCGCACGCGGTTTTCACACCTTTGTCTTGCGCTATACCGTCGCAACTGACCGGTATCATCCTGAAAAAGGAGTCAATACGGAACTACGTTACCCGGAGCCTTCCATTGAACTGCTTGAGGCCATTCATGTGATTCGCCAGCACGCAAAAGAATGGCATATCAGCGACCAGATCTTCCTTGCCGGTTTTTCCGCCGGCGCCCACGTTGCCGCAACCGTCGGCATCCGCTGGAACGATCCGCAATTAACGGGCAGACTGAGCTTTACCCCGAATGAAGATGAATTACGCCCTGCCGGCATGGTTCTCGGCTATCCGATGCTTGCCGATAACCCGGCTGACTTTGAGGGTGAGATCGACTCCGGAAATATCGAACTTGTCGGCAACGTACTCTACGGCACAACCACACCGGCACCGGAACAGATTGAAAGTGTCCGGATTGCGAATTATATCGATCCGGAAACTGCAGTTCCGACATTCATCTGGCATTCCATCGATGATCCGGTTGTCAGCTGCATGAACAGTCTTGAATTTGTGACAGCTTTAAAACAGAACAACGTCCCTGTTGAATACCATCTCTTTTCGCACGGCGGACACGGTTTAGGACTTGCGCCGGACGATGAAGCCATTTCCACATGGCCGAAACTTGCGGCATGCTGGATGAAATCTCTGGAGGAAAAATCATGAAGCCTGAAGACGAAACTATATTTGAATACCGTGCCTCCAAAGAGATTCTTAACGCTCCGGCAATTGAAAAAGCACTCGCAATTCCGCATGAATCCGGAACGGTAAATACCGGTTGCGGTCCGGTGGACTTCCTGATCTACCGTCCGCAGAACACAAAAAAAGAAGACATCCTTCCGGTTGTTTTCAGTTTCCACGGCGGCGGATTTGTGCTCGGCTACTATGAAGCCGACGGTGTATGCTGCCAGAAGCTTGCCGATTTGACAGGCTGTGCATTCGTCAATGTCGACTATCCGCTTGCTCCGGAATATAAATTCCCAAAACCCGTCTATGCCACTTATGATGCACTGTGTGAAATTCTCGCCGGGGCAGATCGGTATCGATTTGATGCCAGCCGTGTCATTGTCATGGGTTATAGTGCCGGTGGCTGTATGGCGGCTGACATGTGTCTGATCAACCGCGATCAGAAAAAAATCGCCCTGCATGGACAGATTTTAAACTATGCCCCGCTTCGTCAGTCCCTTTCGGCTGAAGACCGCAAGGCTCTTGATCCTGACAAGGCAATTTCCCCGAGCCGTATGCTGCAATACATTCAGTGGTACTTCGCAGATCTTGCCGATCTCGATGATCCGCTTGCTTCACCGGCCATTGCCGATCTTGGAGATCTGCCGGATGCGCTGGTGATCGGTGCCGAGTATGATTCGCTCTGTCACGAAGAAGAACTCTTTGTCAAACACGCCGTTGAAGCCGGAACGAAGGCGGAGTTTATTCTGTATAAAGACTCCTGCCATGGCTTTACTCACGATAATCTCAAAGAATATAACCCGCAAGCCGCAAATGCTGCATTTGCGAAAATGGCTGATTTTATTAAGAGCCATTTACATCCGGAACAGAAGTAGATCATCTTCCAGCAATCCGGATCAGCCCGGCAGAAGCATCTGCCACTTAAACTTACAGATAATCCCTAATTCTCTAAAATTCTTTTCTTCTTGCAGGCCCTTCTTGTTGTAACGACGAGAAGGGCCTGCTTTTTGTCATTAACCCCCCGTTTTCCAGCTCATCAGAAGCTGAAGGAAAACGGGATTTAATTTATTCATTAAGCGTGGTGGGTTGTTTGTCTTTTTTATCCTTACCAAGTTTTCGGTAAACCGTGAAATACATACAGATAAAGCAGGCACTGCCGCCAATGAAATTGGAGATCGGTTCTGCCGCAAAGATACCCATGACACCCATCCAGTGCGGGAGCAGGAATGTCAGTGGGACAACGAGAATAACTTTACGGAACAGGGAGAAGAATACTGCCTGATTGCGCATATTTAAAGACTTGAACACCGTCTGACCGGCGTACTGGAATGCCTGAAAGACAAACGCAAAGAAATACACCGTCAAAGCCGGATTGGCGATTTCATTCAGGCTCGCATCACTGTTAAACAGTGAGATAAAAACCTGCGGAAAGCACATGACACAAAGCCAGATCACTGCGGTATACACCAGACAGACACCGGCCATAATCAGAATTGTTTTTCTGACCCGGTTCATTTTATTCGCCCCGTAGTTGTAGCTTAAAATCGGGCTCGATCCGTCCGTCAGACCGAAAATCGGAGTATCAAGAATCTGACGTACGGAACTGACAATCGTCATGACGGAAATATATAAATCTCCGCCAAGCTGGCCGAGCAGATTATTGGAGACAGACTGAACGATCGAGTTCGTCACCTGCATGATGAATCCCGCAAAACCTAATGAGATAATGCGGCGGATTCTGCCCCATTTCAAAGAAGTCATCACAATCGATACATTCAGGTCCAGCGATGCATTTTTCTCCAGCAGCAAAAACATAACCATCAGGGAGGAGATGACCTGGGAAAGAACCGTTGCGATTGCGGCACCCGCAATTCCCCAGTTCAGAACGAAGATGAAAAGCGGATCGAGAACAATATTCAAAATTGCTCCGGTCGCAATCGTCAGCATACCTGCTGTCGGTCTGCCCTGCGCATTTAAAAACGGATTCATCCCGGTTGCGACCATCGAGAACACTGTTCCAAGCAATACTAAACGGAGGTATTCCTGCGCATAGGGAATATTCCCTGAAGTTGCGCCAAACAGACGAAGAATCGGAGTACAGAACACTTCCCCAATGACCGTCAGAATCACACCGGTGATCACAATCATACCAAGTGAAGCGCCCTGAATACGCGCCGCTTCTCCGTCTTCCTGACGTCCGCGGCTGATTGCCGCAAGCGGTCCGCCGCCGCTGCCGTAGAGGTTTGCGAAAGCCGCAAGTACCGTCAGAATCGGGAAACATAAACCGACTGCACCGATCGCAATCGTGCCCTGCGGCATATGCGCAATATACATGCGGTCAATAATGTTGTATAAAAGCGAAAGCACCTGGGCGACCATCATCGGTCCGGCGGACCGGATAATGGCATTCGTGATACTTCCGTTGCCATAGTCAATCTGTTTCATGCGACTATTATAGACTCTCCTTTCCTTCTTTCTGAATTCTGTTTTAAAAAGGGAACGTTTGGATCACGTTCCCCGTTCTCATTCGATAAATCGACTTTATTTGAACTCCAGATGGGCAATCTGTTCAAACAGATCTGCACCAGCAATCAGAATTTCCTCGTCAAAATTAAAGTGCGAATCATGCAGTTCAATGCCGGTTCCTGTTCCAAGGAAGAAGAACACTCCCGGTACTTCTTTCTGGTAGTAGGCAAAATCTTCCGCAATCATGACCGGTTCGTCCAACAAGCTGATCTCCAGATCGGTTTCATCGAGAATCCGTTGTACAAGTGCCGGATCATTGGTGACAGGCGGATAGCCATCTGACCAGTCGACTTCAATGCGGGCTCCCGTTTCTTCAGCGAGGTCTTTTGCCGCCTGTTCGACACCGTCATATAAGTAGGTGATGGTCGGATCATCAAACGCACGCATCGTTCCCTGAATCAGACAGTGATCCGCAACGACGTTGCGGATGCGTCCGGCTTCCATGAATCCGAAATGAAGAAGACGGTTCACCTCACGCGGCAGTGCACCTTCAAGATCGTAACAGCGCTGCAGATACTTCACGCCGGTTTTCATCGCATCAATTCCGGTAAAGTAGCGGGCTGCATGAACCGCTTTGCCATAGATGTTAACATTCACTTCTCTTGCGCTGGCCATCATCGGACCGGAGATCGTCGCAATCTTGCCTTTGTCGAGAACCGGCCATAAATGCATGCCGAAAACTGCAACGACGTTTTTCTCTTTAAAGATGCCGGTTTTTAAAATCGGAGCCGCACCTCCCGGATTTTCTTCGCCCGGCTGGAAAATGAGCAGTACGTTGCAGGAGAGTTCCTTATAGAATTCCTGCAGACGGTGAGCGAACAGCAGCATTGTGCTCATATGGCCATCATGACCGCACGCATGCATGCATCCTTCATGAAGACTTTTAAACTCGCATCCGGTCTGTTCAATGACCGGCAGTGCGTCCATATCCGAGCGGAATGCGATCGTCTTCTCTTTGTGGTTATCAAAGAAAGCCGCAACGCTGTATTCAAGAGGTCTGGAAATCTCGCAGTCCAGATCCTGAAGCTGTTCGATTAAATATTTCTGGGTTAAAGGGAGCTCTAAGCCAAGTTCGGGGATCTGATGTAAAGAACGTCTCCATACTTTAAGCTGAGCAATTTCTTGTGGTCTGTTCATGGAAAGAATTATACGGACAATCAGGCAGGACGAATAAAATTTGAAAAAGTGCAGACCCAATTTAAGCGGAAAACATCCGGATTTGCCTTAAAAAAAGGACTATCATGCAGCCTGACAGTCCAACGGTTCATTCAGTTTTTCCCTTTTGTTTTTTTATTTTCTTTTTTATGCCGCAACAGCAGTGTCTGTTTTCTTTTCGTCTAAGATGCCTGTTTTCTTAAACCATTTTGTATACCACTGCACAATTACACCGGTAAAGCATGCGGTCAGAATCGTACCCATGCCGACCACTTTCCATAAATCACGACCGGAACAGATCGTAAATGCAGCACCGATGATGACACAGGTGACATCACAGGTAATTCTCGCCGTCTGGTAAGAAATCTTGCCATGAGACCAGTCCATGGCGATCAGCTGAAGTGCATCGTAAGGACCTGCACCTTTATCCGGATAGATGTAAATTGCGACGCCGAGGCAGACAATCACCAGTCCGACAAACATCATGATGACACGTGCGACAAAACTGTCATTTGGAATTCCGGACAGCAGCGACAGAACAAAATCGGAGGAATAGCCGACACCGACCATGTTGATGATTGTGCCCCAGCCGATCTGTTTTCTCGCGAATGCGATCATCGGAATCATCAGGATGATGTTGAGCATCAGCTGCCATGTGCCGTAGGAAATCGGCAGCACGTTGGAAATTCCGACATTCATTGTGGTATAAGGATCCGCACCGAACTCGGTCCAGCGGAAAATACCGCCGCCCATGCCGATCAGGAATACACCAATAAGAAGTTCAGCGAATTCTTTTTTCGTACATTTCATCTTTCTTCTCTCCCTGTTCTCTCCTGTTTTAAGAAATTTACGCCTTATTTTTCGCAAAACATCAAAAAAGAATCAACAGGACAATAACCGGTTGAATGAATTGCCGGAAAAGCTCATGTTTTCCGCGCGGATAAAACCCTTATCAGTATTTCTGAAAATAGTTTCAAACATTCATTTTTTCACTAGTGGTGTTTCTCGCACTTTGGGCTCTCCCGTCTCAAGTAAAGTTTCCCGAAAAAAAGGAGACATCACTGATGTCTCCTCGTAGTTTTTAGGTATTGTATATGGTTCGTCTGACTGTAAATCAGTCTATTTTCCTTCTGTATTGTAGCCATCCGGGTTTTCGGACTGCCATTTCCAGGAAGAAGCGCACATATCATCGAGATTGTATTTCGCTTCCCAGCCGAGTTCTTCTTTAGCAAGGTCGCATTTTGCGTAGCAAGTCGCAATATCGCCTTCACGTCTTGGTTTGATGGAATACGGAATTTTCTTGCCGCATGCTTTTTCAAAGGCATGGATGACATCGAGAACAGAGCTTCCTTTACCTGTACCTAAATTGTAGATCTTCAGACCTGCATCTTTCTTGATCTGCTCTAATGCGGCTACGTGTCCGTTCGCAAGGTCAACGACATGGATGTAGTCACGTACTCCTGTGCCATCTGGTGTCGGATAGTCGTTTCCGAATACACCGACTTCTTTCAGTTTGCCGACTGCTACCTGAGCGACATATGGAAGCAGGTTGTTCGGGATTCCTTTCGGGTCTTCACCGATACGTCCGGATTCATGAGCACCGATCGGATTGAAGTAACGAAGCAGAATCACATTCCATTCCGGATCTGCCGTATGGACATCACTCAGAATTTGTTCAATCATCCATTTTGTCCAGCCATATGGGTTGGTGCAGGTGCCTTTCGGGCACTGTTCGGTAATTGGGATCTGTGCCGGATCACCATAAACGGTTGCAGAAGAAGAGAAGATGATGTTCTTCACATCATGGCTGCGCATTGCTTCGATGAGGTTTAAAGTTCCTGCGATGTTGTTGTTGTAGTATTCTACCGGTTTGCGCACACTTTCTCCGACAGCTTTTAAGCCGGCGAAGTGGATGACCGCATCCACGTTTTCCTTTTCAAATACACGGTCGAGACCTTCCTTGTCGAGGATGTCTACTTTGTAGAAAGCGACAGGTTTTCCGGTGAGTTCCTGAATTCTGTCGACTGCTTTTTCACTGGAATTGTATAAATTATCGACGATGACGGCTTCATGGCCGGCATTTAACAGTTCAACGACAGTGTGGCTTCCAATGTAGCCAGCACCTCCGGTTACTAAAATTTTCATAAGATACCTTCCCTGATGGTTATATTCTAATTTCCAATCGTCATGAAGACTTTCTTCATGACTGTTTCATTTCTGTTGATTAAAGAGCTGCAATGAAGCGGTGGAATGCTTCACGTCCGGCTTTGTCTGTCTTGTAGACACCGGCATCTTCGAGAACATGAGTGAATACAATACCGATTTCATCGTGGATGATCTGGTCGATGTTTTCAGCGTTGATCTCGGCGTATTTCTTCTGAATTTCTTCTGCCCAGTCAGCATGTTTTTCCAGAGTCGGGTTCGCGCGCAGGTCTTCACCTTTAAGCATTGCCTGTTTGAGATCGGACATTTCCTGTTTCAGTCGGGCTGGTAATACAGCAAGACCCATAACTTCGATCAGACCGATGTTTTCCTTTTTAATATGGTGCCACTGTTCATGCGGATGGAAGACACCTAACGGATGTTCTTCGCTTGTGATATTGCAGCGCAGAACTAAGTCGAGTTCATACTTGCCATCGCGTTTACGGGAAATCGGAGTGATGGTGTTATGCGGTGTTCCGTCATTAGCAATGATGGTTGCAGCTTCATCGGTATACCCCCGCCATGTGTTAAGGATATGGTCAGCGGCTTCAATGATGCGATCGCGGTTAACGCCTCTTAAACGGATAACGGACATCGGCCAGTTCACGATTCCGGCTTCGAGATCTTCGAATCCCGGTAAACTGAATGTTTCTTCCATTTCCGCTTTTGCCATCGGGAAATCGTGATGACCGCCCTGGAAGTGGTCGTGGGACAGAATACTTCCGCCAACAATCGGCAGGTCAGCATTGCTTCCTAAGAAGTAATGCGGGAACAGGTCGATAAAGTCGAACAGTTTGACGAATGTATCGTGGTTGATCGCCATGGGTACATGTTTGGAGTTAAAAACGATGCAGTGTTCGTTGTAGTACACATATGGAGAGTACTGGAAGCCCCATGGGGAATCATTGACGGTAATGCGGATAATACGGTGATTGGAACGTCCCGGGTGATTGACCCGTCCGGCATAGCCTTCATTTTCAAAGCAGAGCTGGCATTTCGGATAGCTCGACTGCGGTGCATTTTTAGCCGCTGCGATGGCTTTCGGATCTTTTTCCGGTTTGGACAGGTTGATGGACAGTTCGATTTCGCCATATGGAGAACCGGAAGTCCATCTTTCATCTTTCGCAATGCGGTCGCGGCGGATGTAGTTGGAATCCTGAGAGAGTTTGTAGAACCAGTTGGTCGCATCCTGCGGATCCTTTTCATAGCGTTTTTCAAATTCAGCCTGAATCTGAGCCGGGCGTGCGACTAATGTGTTCATTAATTTAGCATCGAACAGATCCCGGTAAGTGATGGAATCTTCAATGATGCCTTTGGCGGCTGCTTCATCGAGCAGTTCTTTTAATGTGCTTTCCAGATCTACCGGAGAGCCATCGGATACATAAGCTTCAGGGTCGATGGAGTCCTGATGCATTAAATCAAGCAGAAGGTTGGTGGCATAGACTTTTTCACTTTCAGGAAGAAGCCCAGTCTGAATACCATACTCAACCAGTTTTAAAATAGATTGATCAGCCATGTTTTCTTCTCTTTCTTCGGTCTTCTGACCATTGGGGGATTTTCACTGCTTCTATTGTATCGTGCTTACAGCGCTTACAGAAGAGGCAGGTCTCAAAAGTTTTACTAAATTACACTCTTATTTTACTAAACTTTTACTTACTGGCAAGTCTTTCCTGTAAAAAAATGGAGGAATTCTGTTTTTCCTGCTTGACATGAATCCATGAACGGTTATGAAACGTTTCACGTAAATATTCTTGTATCTGCTTACATCATTGATTATTCTAAATACAGTAAAACGACATCATCAATTACAGAATATATTATCAAGCTAAAAAGCAAGTTATTATCTCATTAGGAGATATTTTAACTTGTCCGCTGAAAAGGAGAAACTATGTCTGAATTGAATTTAACTCACATTAAAAAAGTTTACCCGAACGGCTTTGAAGCAGTTCAGGATTTCAACCTCGATGTAAAAGACGGCGAATTCGTTATTTTCGTCGGACCATCCGGATGCGGTAAATCCACAACCCTGCGCATGATCGCCGGTCTTGAAGAAATCACGGACGGTGATTTGATCATCGACGGCAAGCGCGTAAACGATCTTGATCCGAAAGACCGTGACATCGCCATGGTTTTCCAGAGCTACGCTCTGTATCCTCACATGACTGTCCGTGAAAACATGGAATTCCCTCTGAAGATCGCAAAACTGCCAAAAGACGAAATTGATGCCCGTGTAGCTGAAGCTGCTCGTACATTAGGTCTTGAAAGCTTACTCGACCGTAAACCGAAAGCTCTGTCCGGTGGTCAGAGACAGCGTGTCGCAATGGGCCGTGCCATTGTCCGTCATCCGAAAGTTCTGTTAATGGACGAACCATTATCCAATCTGGATGCGAAATTAAGAGGCCAGATGCGTGTTGAAATTTCCAAACTGCACGAAAAACTCGGTTCCACAATTATTTATGTAACCCACGACCAGACTGAAGCCATGACTTTAGGCGACCGTATCGTTGTTATGAGTGATGGTGAAGTTCAGCAGATCGATTCCCCAAGCAACCTGTATCAGTACCCTGTAAACAAATTCGTTGCCGGCTTTATCGGAAGCCCGCAGATGAACTTTATGGATGCAGTGATCACTGAAAAGAACGGCAAGGTTTATCTGACTGTCGGTGAAGATGATATTCTCTTAACAGATAAAAAAGCTGCCCGCCTGAAAGAAAAAGGCTACACAAGCGGCCAGACTGTTACCCTCGGTATCCGTCCTGAAAATCTGTCCGACCATCCGGAACAGATCGCTAAATTCCCTGAATCCACAGCAGCCGGAACTGTTGAAGTTTACGAAATGCTCGGTTCTACCTGCAACCTGTATGTCAACTGCAATGGCACGCAGATCACAGCAGCTGTTGACCCATCCACAACTGCACGTGTCGGCGATACTGTAAAACTTGCCTTCAATAACGAAAACATCCAGATTTTTGACAAAAATACAGATGCCAACATCCTTGTCGATGTTGATCCTGTTACCGGCGAACTCGTTTTCAACGTATAATCCACATCCCGTAAATTGGTGTTCTCACCAATTCACTCCTCCTCACTGAAACAGCCACCCTAAACGGGTGGCTGTTTTCGTTTCTCGAAAATAGTTTTTTCACAAACAATCTAAAATGATTTATATTTTTATCACTTTCACATTCAATGTTGTCAATTTTTTAACATTTTTTAAAAAATGAACAGATGTTTGTTAAAAAACAAAACATTTTATCAAATCGTGCTTTTTCTGTTTGGTTCTTCATTTTCCGCTCTATAATGAAGCCATCAAGATTCCAAACGGAACGAAAGGAAAACTGTCATGTCAAATAAAGTTTGCGTCATTACTGGTGGCACTCGCGGAATCGGCTTTGCGACTGTTCAGGCTTTCTTAAACGATGGCTATAAAGTCGTTCTATACGGTTCAAGAGAAGCAACTGTTTCCAAGGCATTAAATGAACTGAATAATGAAAATGTCGAAGGACGCTGGACCTCCCTCACGGATGAAGAAGGCATCTGGAAAGACTTCAACGAAATCAAGGACAAATACGGATCTCTCGATGTCCTCATTAACAATGCCGGAGTTTCCGACTCCAAGCCATTCCTTGACTACTCTCTCGAACACTTCAACAAAATCATGAATCTGAATGTGACTGCTGTTTACGTCTGCGCTCATGCAGCTGCTCTGATCATGAAAGAGCAGGGTCACGGTGTCATTCTGAACACGTCGAGCATGGTTTCCAAATTCGGTCAGCCTGCAGGCGTTGCTTACCCGATGTCCAAGTTTGCGATCAATGGTTTAACGATCTCTCTTGCCCGCGAACTCGGTAAATACGGTATCCGCGTGAACTCTGTCGCCCCTGGCATCACGTACACGGATATGGTTCGCGCCCTGCCAGAACAGATGATCAATCCGATGATTCAGGCCATTCCATTAAAGAGAATTGGCGAAGCGGAAGATATCGCAAAAGCATTCCTCTTCCTGGCTTCTGACCAGGCTAGCTACATCACCGGTGCTGTTCTTCCTGTTGATGGCGCAATGATGAGCTAATTCTTGAATTCCCCCCCTTCTTTCCAAAATGAAAGCTTTGGCACGAATGTGCCAAAGTTTTCTTTTGCGAAAAAAGAGATTTAATTTTTTTATTCAAAAGACAAATCCCACACTGTTTTACTTAGAACCAGTTTTTATGAATCCAATCGAGTAGGCAAGTAATTAGCTGACCTCTCACACCACCCTGCGTACGGATC
>JBJEFF010000073.1:0-12065 GCA_051873775.1 Allobaculum sp.
TCCGTACGCAGGGTGGTGTGAGAGGTCAGCTAATTACTTGCCTACTCGATTGCCTGTAAGTCAAAGCAGTCTTGGAATTTTACAAAAACTTTACAGAACCTTTGCCAAAGCATGATAGAACGTAAAATTGAATTTTCCTAATCTATATGGAGAGGAGGAAAATATGAATCCGATAATCCTTATTCTCATAGCGACAATTCCATTTATTGTGTTTGTTGCATTATCAAAATTATCAGTACAGAAATCCGTTTCCAATAAAAAATCAAATATTTCCGAACTGATGATGGCTTGTGCATGCGCAAATTCAGACGGACAGCGCTCACGTTTGAAGAAGCGTCTCAATGAATACTTTGAGGAAAGTCTTTCCTTATATCAGCGCTTGTATAAAGAAGAGCTGATTCAGGATCAGATGCCGGTTCTTCATCTTGTTAAAGCTTGTGAAGAATTTTTAGATGAAACGCAGAACATGAATAAAGAAAAGCGTGAAAAGCATCAAGCCTTTATCAAGCAGGCGAGCATCCTCGTTGCCATGATTCAATACAAGGCGTGTGAATTTTCTGAATTAGATGATGAAATGATGAAACTCGAAGATCAAGCGATTTTGAAGAGTGAACAGACGATTGTGCACCTGCTTCATGAAATGGCCATGCAGGCAACCCTGATTGGGCAGGATGAACAGACAGTCAGAATGTGGGGTCTCGTTGCATGAGCATGAAAATGATCTCTTCCTTCCTTCTTTTTCTGGGCGGACTTGGAATGTTTTTGTATGGCATGGAAGTGATGGCAGAAGGGCTGCAGCAGGCAGCAGGAGATAAAACGCGCAAGCTGCTGGAAGTTCTGACCAACAATCCACTGATGGGTCTTTTAGCTGGTGCGTTGGTGACCGCCATTATTCAGTCTTCTTCGGCAACGACGGTCATGGTCGTCGGTTTTGTCAATGCCGGATTGATGTCCCTGTATCAGGCTTGCGGCGTGATCATGGGTGCCAATATCGGAACGACAATGACGAGCTGGATTGTTTCGATGGGCGAGTGGGCATCCTTTCTCAAACCGGAGATGATTGCGCCCATTATGTTGGTGATCGGTGTTGGAATTCAGATGTTTGTCAACAGAGAGCGGCTCAAAGACGGCGCAAAGATTTTGATCGGCTTCGGTATTTTGTTTACGGGTCTTTCTTCGATGTCCGGCGCCATTAAACCGTTCGTGGATGAACCAATTTTCCAGATTGTTTTTGAAACGCTAGGTTCCAATCCACTGCTTGCCATTCTCGCTGGAGCGTTGGTAACCGCCATTATCCAGTCCTCTTCTGCTTCGATGGGAATCTTGCAGACAATGGCGATGGCGGGTGCCGTGAATTGGGGTTCAGCTGTATTTATTGCCTTAGGGCAAAATATTGGAACCTGCGTCACCGCTGTTCTTTCTTCGATCAGCGGCGATACGAATGCAAGACGAGCTGCCATGATCCATCTTGAATTCAATGTGATCGGTGCGACGATCATTGGCTTTGCGGCAGTTATCTTCTTTATGTTCAATCCATCCGTCATGAGTGCTCATGTTTCTTCATCCGGCTTGGCGATTTTCCATACCGGCTTTAACCTGGTGGCCACGTTGATTCTGTTCCCGTTTGGCAAAGGGTTAGTTGTCCTCTCGGAATATCTCGTTCCGCACGGCAAGAAGAATGTAGAACAGAGCGATGCTCCTATGCTGCTGGATCCGCGATTCCAGTCCATTCCAAATGCTGCATTTTCAGCGCTGGCAAGAGAGCTGGAACAAATTCGCAATCAGTGTGTGAGTCTCATTATGGATTCGCGCCTTTGTCTGATGGAAAATGGTTCTCAGCAAGAACTGAAGAAAAAAGGAAAAGAAATCTTGAACACATGTATTCAAGTGAAAGATTACTGTTCCGGCATCGAGATGAGTACGCTAAGCGAAAACGAAAAACGACGTCTGCAGCGTGCTCTGTTTACGGCGCGTGACTTGCATCAGATTGCCTCTGATGCGATGGCGATTGCCAGACTGAACGAAAACGGACTGGATGGCAATCGGCTTGGACGAGAAATGATGGATCAAATTCTCATGCTGAGCACCGACTGCAAGCATATATTGCGCCATTTGCGTCTGCAGGCTGGAATGAAAAATCAGCCGCCGACTGGATTTCCAGCATGGGATGATCCGGAAAAAACAAAGGAAGAATGTCTGGCTTTGCGTCAGCAGATTTCCAATCTGCGTCAGTACTATCTCAATCCGGATGACAATCCGGAAACGCAGGAAAATGCCTGGCTGTTCTTCGAAGCGGCAGACTGCTATGAAAGAATTGCGCTTCGTTGTATGCGCCTGATCAATGAAGACACCTGGCACAAGACGAAAATTGTGTTCGCCAATGCCGAACCTGTGATCGAATAATCAAGAATCCATAATGCCCGCTTCGAAAATGATGCGGGCATTTGCGCGTGCAAAAGGCAAAACCATGAAACTGGTGGAGCGTTACGCTAAAATAGAAAAAAAGACTGAAATGGATTCGATTTGGAACAGGAAATGAATCAAGGAAAGGAAACGATATGCCAAAACAAGTAATCTGGTGCGTAGAAGACGAACAGAATATCCGAGATATTCTGGAATATACGCTGCAGTCTACGGGATTTGAAGCCCGCGGCTTCAGTGAAGGGAAGTCTTTTCTCGATGCCTTGAAACAAGAACAGCCCGATCTCGTTTTGCTCGATATCATGCTGCCAGAAACCGACGGGATGGAACTGCTCGCTACAATGCGTGATGATCCGTCAACTGCACAGATTCCGGTGATCATGACGACCGCAAAAGGGATGGAATATGACAAAATTCGGGCGCTCGAACAGGGAGCGGATGATTATTTGGTCAAGCCGTTTGGCATGATGGAAATGGTTGCCCGCATCAAGGCGGTTTTGCGCCGCGCTCCCGTCCAGCAAAGCAGAGTGGAAGAGACTTTAGAGGATGAGCAGGTCGGGTTGGATGAAACGGCACGTCAGGCATGGATTGTGGAAAACGGGCAGAAAGAAATTCTGGATCTGACCAGAAAGGAATTTGATTTGCTGGCGTTATTCATCAATCATCCAGGAGTCGTGTTCAGTCGCAACGAGTTGCTTGAGGCAGTGTGGCACACCGATTTTATGGGCGAGACACGGACGATCGATGTCCATATCCGCAGTTTGCGCACCAAACTCAAAGAAGCGGGCTGCCGCATTGAAACGGTGCGCGGCATCGGCTACCGATTTGCGAGAAACGTATGACAAAGCGCATCTTCTATTCGATTCTTGGGGCATGCCTGTTTGTTCTTGTTGTGGTTTGCGGCGTGACGGTTTATGCCGTGTATAACGGTTTGGTGCAAGAACAGGTGACTAATCTGGAAAATGAAACCCGACTTCTTGCCACGGCACTCAATCAGGAACATGACGAAGAAGTCGATTATGAACTGCTTGGCTCTAGCACCGTCCGTGTTTGCTTGATCAATCCCGATGGCGAAGTGGAGTATGACTCCTTCCATATGGATCGCGAGGAGGGAAATCACTATTACCGAACCGAGGTCGTTCAGGCTCGAGAAACCGGAGAAGGCTTTGCGATACGTCATTCCGATACGCAAAGCGAAGAAACCTACAACTATGCACTGCGCCTGAAAAACGGGTCGATTCTGCGTTTGAGCCAATCTCACTCCACGCTGCTCAACCTCTTCTACAGCACGATTTCATCGATGGTGATCATCGTCATCCTTCTCATTGCGCTAAGCGCCATTCTAGCCAGAACGCTTGCGCGCAATATCGTCGCGCCGATCAATGCGATTGATTTGGCGCATCCGCTGGATTCTGTTCCCTATGAACAGCTGCGACCCTTGCTTGTGCGGTTTGATGAAAACAATAAAAAGCTCGATCTGCAGATGAAAGAGCTGGAAAATCGCAACCAGAGCTGGAATGCGCTGATCGCCAGTATGGATGAAGGACTATTGATGTTCTCTTATCAAGGAAAACTAGTCTATTCCAATCCCGCTGCACAGAAAATTTTCGAATTGACGGACGGTTTTGACGTCAACTGCAACGAAACGCTCAAACGCCTTTTCGCTCAAGCTAGATCTCAGCAGTCCGCGCGCACGCAGATGAATCTAAACGGTCGCATCTATTCTCTGGAAGCGTCAAAGGTCGTTGGAAAAGAAAAAGTATTTGGCATCATGATCCTTGCGCTTGATATCACAGAAAAAGAAGAAGCACATAAGCGGCGCCAGGAATTCAGCGCCAATGTCACGCATGAATTGAAAACGCCGCTTCAGACCATTTCATCGAGTGCGGAGCTATTGAAACTGGGTATGGTGCAGCCCAATGATGTTCCCCGGTTTGCCGGTTATATTCTTGATGAAACGGATCGGATGAGTGGCATGATTAATGACATTATTCACCTTTCACGTCTGGAAAATGAGACGATGCCGCCTGCAGAAGCTGTGGATTTCTATGAGGTCTGCAAAAAAGTCGTGGCGGAGGATCAAAAAAACGCAACGCTTGCGGGCGTGAGCATCCATCTCGATGGAGAGCCAGCATGGGTGGATGGAACGAGCGTCGATCTTGAATCGATTGTCAAAAATCTGCTGGAGAATGCGATTCGATACAATAAACCCCAAGGATCGGTTTATCTGCGCCTGAAACGTTATGACAACATCATTCAGCTGAAGGTGTCCGATACTGGCGCGGGAATTCCTGCTGAAGTGCAGCCCCGCATTTTCGAACGGTTCTTTACGGCCGATCCTTCCCGCAACCGGACTGGAACCGGTCTTGGCCTTTCGATAGTCAACCATGCGGTAAAAAACCTTGGCGGAACCATAGAAGTCCATTCCAAGGTCAATGTGGGAAGCACGTTTATCGTCCGTCTTCCCATAAGCAAGTTTCATTATTAAACAAAACAACGCCACTTCATATCGCAAATTGCGATGGAGTGGCGTTTGATTTTTGCTAATTGTTGTAAACCGGATTTTTCAGTTTGTCCGCATAGGAGAAGGTGAAGAACCCGACAAGGAAGAGGAGGGCAAGTGTGCCTACCGCAATATTTTGATGACCCGTAATCTGGGTAACGAGACCAACAATCATTGTCCCCAGAAAGCTTGCGCCTTTGCCGGCGATATCATACAGCCCGAAGTATTCTCCGGATTGGTTTTCGGGAATGATCTGGGCAAAGTAGGAGCGGGACAGAGCTTGAATGCCGCCCTGGAAAAGGCCAACTGCACAAGCAAGCACCCAGAACTGCCAGGTGTACTGCAAGAACAGACCGAACAGGGCTATGCAGAAGTAAGCCAGAATGCCGACTTTGATCAGCGATGCGGCGGATTTCTTTTTAGCCAGGTAGCCAAAGTAGATCGCAGAAGGGAAAGCTACAATCTGTGTCATAAGCAAGGCGAGCAGCAATCCGGTCTGATCAAGACCAAGCGATGTGCCATAGGCAGTAGCCAGGTCAATAATCGTGTACACCCCATCAATATAGAAGAAAAAGGCGATCATGAAGTAGAGAATTTTTTTCTCGTGAACAATGAGTTTGAGCGTTGCGCCTAGACGCTTGAAGGTCTGAGAGAAGACAGCGCCATGGCGTTTTGTCGAATATTTCTGCTTGTAGCTTTTGGCAAGAGGGAGTGTAAAGAAGATCCACCATGCAGCATTGACCGCAAAGGCTAGCGCCATGGCAACGCCCATTCCGATGCCGATGGAATCATGCAGCAGAATCAAGACAAGGGAGAGAATAAAAGGAACGCAGCTTCCAATATATCCCCAGGCATATCCTTTCGAGGAAACGTTGTCCATGTCCTCTTTATCGCAGACATCGACAAGCATCGAATCATAAATGACAAGCGAAACGGAATAGAGCACTCTGCAGCAAACAAACAAAATCAAAAATCCGATCCAGCTTTGCGGAATCCACAGACAGAACAGCAAAAGCGCTCCGCCAATCGCATTCGCCAGGAAGATTTTCTTTTTGTTGCCGGGGAAATCGGAAAGAGTTCCCATGACTGGACCGGCAAGCGCCACAATAACGGTCGCCACGCTCATGGCATAGGACCACCAAGAAAGATATTGGTCAGAACTTAACCCCTGACTCGTTGCCAGAGAGTTGAAATAAATCGGGACTACTGAAGTCGTCAGCAAGATGAAGGCGGAGTTGCCGACATCATACATGATCCATTTGTAGTCTAGTGATTGCAATTTTTTGAACATAAGGAATTTCCTTTCTGCCCAAATTTTATCATTTCTGGCAAAGATCACAGAATAGAAATGGCAAAAAAAACGTAGAACGGTTAAAATGATGCGGTTACAGAAAAAGTTGATGTTTTCAATTGATTTAATCGGATTATTGACTTTATCAACATGATATTGTCATATCCAATACATAATTCAAATATAGTTAATTATTTGCCTTCAGCCTTCAAATGGCTACAATGAAGGTGAATCTGAATCTCCGACATTTGCCTGCCCTGTTTTGCAAACTCGCCAAACCATCTTGCAATGTTGGGATCAGAAAACGCGAAGTGAAGAAAACGTAAGAAAAGGATAAAGACATGAAAATTGTATTGCTGGAAAATCTTGGTGTAAGCAATGATCGCATGGAAGCGGAAAAGGCAAAGCTGAACACTTTGAACCATGAATTCTATGCGTTTGAAAAAACGAGTGATCTGCAAACTTTAAAAGAAGAAACGAAAGATGCGGATGTCATTATGCTCGCCAATATGCCGCTGCCTGCGGAAATTGTCGAGGAAGATGAGCGCTTGAAGTTGATCAACGTAGCGTTTACGGGGGTAGACCATATCCCGGTAAAACTCGCAAAGGAAAAAGGAATTGCGATTTCCAATGCGTCCGGATATGCCAACGATGCCGTTGCCGAACTCGCAATAATGATGATGATCGACTGTATCCGCAAAGTCGCTCCTTTAGAACAGCGGGCTCGTTCTGGACAGACCAAAGCAGGCTTGCGCGGTCGTCTTTTAAAAGGAAAGACCGTAGGCATTGTCGGTGCCGGCGAGATCGGAACGGCAACTGCCCGGCTTGCTAAAGCGTTTGGCTGCCATGTGATCGGCTACCGCAGAAGTGAAATTACTGATCCCGTCTATGACGAACAGTGCACACTTGATGAATTGCTTCAAAAGAGTGATGTTGTCTCCCTGCATGTTCCTTTAACCGATTCAACCCGTCATTTAATCGGGGAAAGAGAACTCGGCATGATGAAAAAGGATGCCATTCTGATTAACACTGCCCGTGGAGCGGTTGTGGATACTCAGGCACTGGCTGATGCATTAAATAACGGAACCATTGCCGCAGCCGGTATTGATGTCTTCGATCAGGAACCGCCTCTTGCTTTAGATGAGCCTTTACTTGGTACAAAGAATACAATCGTGACACCGCATATCGGCTTCGATTCTGAAGAGTCGATGGAACTGCGTGCGGATATCGTCTTCGATAATCTTCACTCCTGGCTCAAGGGAAATCAGAAAAATATCATTTAAAATTCTGAGGTTTAAACCGTACGCAGAAAGAAACTGAAAAATCGCAGAAAACAGCCTTGATTTCTGTACAGTCCGGATAGACATTTGACGGAATCCTTTTGATTTGTTAAGTTAGCTATGCAGCATTTAAGTTCGGACTAACAGAACAAAAGAGGTTGTCAAGAGAGTTGGCGGAAGGTGCAAGCCAATCAATCCTGTTCTGGTCTCACCGGATCGCTGAAAGCAGACCGGCTATATCGGCAGATGAGCGCATGGCGAAATGTCGTCATGAACCAAGGTGGTACCGCGTATTCATGAAATGATACGTCCTTATGTAAAAGTAAGGACGTTTTTTTTATTATTTTGCGATCTCACATAACCGATGAACTTAAATGAAAAACCGACCCTAAACGATTTTCAAATCGTCAGAGTATAAGAAAGGATAAAGTATGTACGATCATCAATCAGTTGAAAAAAAGTGGCAGAAGTATTGGCTCGAAAATAAGACATTCAAGACAGATACACATGATTTTTCAAAACCGAAATACTATGCCTTAGACATGTTCCCGTATCCGTCCGGAAACGGTCTTCACGTCGGTCACCCGGAAGGATACACCGCTACCGATATCGTTTCCCGTAAGAAACGTATGGAAGGCTATAACGTTCTGCACCCGATGGGCTTTGACTCCTTCGGCCTTCCTGCTGAACAGTTTGCGATCCAGACGGGTCATCACCCATCCGAATTCACAGAACAGAATATCGATCATTTCCGTGAACAGATCCGCGCTTTAGGTTTCTCCTATGACTGGGACCGTGAAATCGCGACTTCCCATCCGGATTACTACAAATGGACTCAGTGGATTTTCACAAAACTATATGACAAAGGTTTAGCTTACATCGATGAAATTCCTGTAAACTGGTGCCCTGAATTAAAAGCCGTTCTTGCCAACGAAGAAGTGATCGATGGTAAGAGTGAACGGGGCGGCTATCCGGTTATCCGTAAACCTATGCGTCAGTGGGTTTTAAAAATCACTGAATATGCAGACCGTCTTTTAGAAGACCTCGACTTAGTTGACTGGCCATCTTCCACCAAGGAAATGCAGCGCAACTGGATCGGTAAATCCCAGGGTGCGAATGTTGTCTTCAAAGTGGACGGGCACGACAAAGAATTCACAGTCTTCACAACCCGCTGCGATACGCTGTTCGGTGCAACGTATTGCGTTATGGCTCCGGAACATCCTTATGTCGATGAAATTACAACTCCCGAACAGAAAGAAGCTATTGAAGCTTACAAGAAAGAGTGCGCATCCAAATCAGACTTACAGCGTACGGACTTAAATAAGGACAAAACCGGTGTCTTCACTGGTGCCTACGCAATCAACCCGGTTAACGGAAAGAAAATCCCGATCTGGATTTCCGATTATGTACTGGCTAGCTACGGTACTGGTGCGATCATGGCTGTACCGGCTCATGATACCCGTGACTACGAATTCGCTAAGAAATTCGGTCTGGAGATTATTCCGGTTCTCGAAGGCGGAGACATTGAAAAAGAAGCATACACTGAAGACGGCGTTCATATTAACTCTGAATGGTTAAACGGCTTAGGTAAACAGGAAGCGATCGACAAAATGATCGCATGGCTTGAAGAAAACAACTGCGGTAATGCCAAGACAACTTATAAATTAAGAGACTGGCTGTTCTCGAGACAGCGTTACTGGGGCGAACCGATTCCGATTATTCATATGGAAGATGGTACGACCCGTACAGTTGATATCGATCAGCTCCCACTTGAACTGCCTGCAACCGATAACTTCCAGCCGGCAGACAATGGAGAATCACCACTCGCAAACTGCACAGACTGGCTGAATGTTGAAATCGACGGCGTTAAAGGTATCCGAGAAACGAATACGATGCCGCAGTGGGCAGGAAGCTGCTGGTACTATCTGCGCTATATCGATCCGCATAACGACGAAGCACTTGCCGATCCTGAACTGCTCAAGCACTGGCTGCCGGTTGACTTATACATCGGTGGTGCAGAACATGCGGTTCTTCACCTGTTATATGCCCGCTTCTGGCACAAAGTTCTTTATGATTTAGGTGTAGTTCCAACGAAGGAACCTTTCCAGAAACTGTTCCATCAGGGTATGATCCTCGGTAACAACGGCGAAAAAATGTCCAAATCCAGAGGCAACGTCGTTAACCCGGACGACATCATCGTCAGCCACGGTGCAGATGCACTGCGTGTTTACGAAATGTTTATGGGACCGCTCGAATCCGGTCTGCCATGGTCTGAAAACGGCCTCGACGGAACCCGTAAATGGTTAGAGCGTGT
Source organism: Allobaculum sp. (assembly GCA_051873775.1). Classification (GTDB taxonomy): domain Bacteria; phylum Bacillota_I; class Bacilli_A; order Erysipelotrichales; family Erysipelotrichaceae; genus Allobaculum. The sequence continues at coordinate 9,810 of JBJEFF010000073.1, forward strand.
ATGGCGTTTCTTCTCTAGCGAAGCCATCTATACGGATACCAACGATGGCAAGTTAGACAAGATTTACAACCAGACCGTCAAGAAAGTGTCTAAAGACATTGATTCTCTGAACTTCAACACGGCTATTTCCCAGATGATGGTCTTCATTAACGAAGCGTATAAGACAAAAGAAATCTACACTCCTTATGCAGAAGGCTTCGTGAAGATGTTCTCCACATTCGCACCGCACTTAGGTGAAGAAATCTGGTCTGAAGTGTTCCACCATGAAGGTACAATCGCCTATGAATCTTGGCCGACATGGGATGAATCCAAATTAGTGGAAACAAGCCATACTGTCGTTGTTCAGGTGAATGGTAAAGTCCGCGGTAAATTTGAAGTTGAAGCCGGCACGGAAGACAAAGTCCTTGAAGAAAAAGCACTTGAACTGAAAACAGTTCAGAAACAGCTCGAGGGCAAAGAAGTGAAGAAGATCATTATTGTCAAAGGAAAAGTTGTCAACATCGTCGCAAAATAGAACTTCGCGTCTGTTCTGATTGTGGCTCCGGTTGAAACCGGCAAATAAATCGTTATAATTCTTTTTAAGGCATTGAAGAGAAGAAGTACGCAGAATCTTCCATTTCAGAGAATTGTCGGTTGGTGCAAGACATAATGGAGGCCTGCTGAAATACACCTTGGAGCTTTCATATTGAACGTGATCCTGCGTTAATGGAAAAGTGCATCCGTATAATTGTAACGGATGAAGAAAGGTGGTACCGCGCATTGTCGTCCTTGACTGTGTGCGGTTTTTTATTGGACTGCTTTTCTCTTGAAACAGCCTACCTGTGCTTAAAATCAGAATTCATATATATATTAAGGAGGAAACTATGAATTTTTATGATGAACTGAACTGGCGAGGTCTCATTAACGATGTTACCTCTCCGGATATTGAAGAAGAAATCAACAATGGCGAACTGACATTCTACATTGGTACCGACCCGACCGCAGATTCTCTGCACATTGGTCACTACAGCTCTCTGTTAATGGCAAAACGTCTGCAGCAGCACGGTCATCACCCGATTATGTTAGTCGGTGGTGCAACCGGTTTTATCGGTGACCCGAAAGCAACTGGTGAAAGAAGCATGCTGACACCGGAAACTCTGCTGCATAACTTCAATGCACTCCATGATCAGATCCATAAATTATGGGGCTTTGAAATGGTCAACAACCTCGACTGGACGAAAGATCTTTCTGTGATCGACTTCTTACGCGACTACGGAAAATTCTTCAACGTCAACTACATGCTTAATAAGGAAACGGTGAAGAGAAGACTGGAAAGCGGAATTTCCTACACCGAATTTTCCTACATGATTCTGCAGTCTCTAGACTTTTTGAACCTGTACGAAACTCATAACTGCACGATGCAGATCGGTGGTCAGGACCAGTGGGGCAATATCACTTCCGGTCTTGAATTAATTCGTAAAAAACACGGTGCACAGACAAAAGTCTATGGTCTGACCATGCCATTAATCACAAAAGCCGATGGTACAAAATTCGGTAAATCCGAAACCGGTACGGTATGGCTTGATGCAAAGAAAACCAGCCCGTTCCAGCTCTATCAGTTCTTATTAAATACAGAAGATACGAAAGTGATCGAATACCTCAAGAAACTGACTTTCCTGTCCGTTGAAGAAATCATGGATCTCGAAAAGGATCTTGAAGAAAACGCAGGTGCCCGCAAAGCGCAGAAACGTCTTGCCGAAGAAGTTGTCCGCGATCTGCACGGTCAGGAAGCTTTAGATACCGCATTAAAGATTACAAACGCATTATTTACCGGTTCATTAGCTGACCTTGATGAAGATCAGAGAAGACAGGCCGTTGCTGATATGGAAAAAATGCAGCTCCCATGCGGAAAACTCGAAGACATTCTTGTTGGCGGTAAAATTGCTTCTTCCAAACGTGAAGCACGTGAATGGACGAAAGGCAATGCGATCAGCCTCAACGGTGTCAAAGTTAATGACCCGGCTATGATGATCGATGCAAGCCAGGCTTATGTGGATAACATTATCCTCATTCGCCGCGGTAAAAAGAAAAACTACGCCATCGAATTAGTCGAAGCGTAAGTTATCTGAATTAAAATCAGACACAACAAACAAGCCCGTATCCCAAGCAATTGCTTAAGATACGGGCTTTTACGGTGGAGACTCATAATGAATTAGTCGTTGAGTAAGCGTCAAAAAATCGGAGGGTATAAATAACGAATCCGCATCTGTATGCTAA
>JBJEFF010000074.1:0-2349 GCA_051873775.1 Allobaculum sp.
AGACCTCAAATGAATGAAAACGCTAATCGTGCCTCACGCAATTTTCGGTTTCCCTTTTTGTTTACCTTTTTTGGGTCCCGTTTATTAGGCAGATGATAGGTTGTGTCTGGAAATGAATACATCCTGTCGGGATCAGACTCAAAAAACTGTGCGTAACACTTGCAAGTACGGAGCCTTGGAACTATGATGTTAGCAATCGAATGAGTAGAGTGCTAAACCAGCACAAGGAGGAATTATGGCAGAACAGAAAAAGTTCCAGGCGGAATCCGAACGCCTGCTCGATTTAATGGTCAATTCCATTTACACGCATAAGGAAATTTTCCTGCGTGAGTTAATCTCAAACGCATCAGACGCAATCGATAAATATCATCTGTATGCACTCGAACATCAGACCACTCCGGAAAATCTCGCAATCCGGATTGACCTCGACAAAGACAACCGTACAGTCACCATCTCCGATAATGGAATCGGTATGGACAAGGAAGAACTTGAAGAAAATTTAGGTACCATCGCGAAGTCCGGTTCACTCGCTTTCAAGGAAGAACTGAAAAAACAGGAAGAAGAAAATAAGGATGTCGACATTATCGGCCAGTTCGGTGTCGGCTTCTATTCCGCATTCATGGTCGCAAAAGACGTCAAAGTTATCTCCCGCAAAATCGGCGATGACCAGGCGTGGATGTGGGAATCCGATGGTAAAGACGGTTATACCATTGAACCTGCACACCGTGAAGATCATGGTACAACCATCATCCTGACTTTAAAGGATGATGATGAACACGATAACTACTCGGAATATCTCAATACATGGGAAATCCAGGATCTGGTAAAAAAATACTCTGACTACATTCGATATCCAATCCAGATGGAAGTGGAAACCCAGAGACCGGTAGAAAAGAAAGAAGAATCAGAAGAAGAAAAGGTTGAAGTTACTGAAGAAACCGAAACGGAAGACAAACCAGTAGAAGATGTGCAGTACGAAACCGTTAAGGAACTGCGTACTCTCAACTCGATGGTTCCGTTATGGAAACGTCCGAAATCCGAAATTACCGAAGAAGAATTCGATCAGTACTATCAGAGCCACTTTGGTGACTACACCAAACCGCTCGATACCATCTTCTTTAATGTTGAAGGTAATGTTTCCTTTAACGCACTGCTTTACATTCCGGCAAAACGTCCGGAAAACTTCTATTCCCGTTACTATAAACCGGGTCTGCAGTTATATTCCCGTTCTGTAATGATCGAAAACAACTGCGAAAGTCTGCTGCCGGACTACCTGAGATTTGTCAAAGGTCTTGTGGATTCTCAGGATCTGTCTTTGAACATTTCCCGTGAAATGCTGCAGCACGACCACCAGCTCAAACTGATCCGCTCCCGTATTGAGAAGAAAGTTCTTTCCGAACTCGCTTCTCTGATGAAGAAGGATCCGGAAAAATATGCAAAATTCTGGAATGCATTCGGTCTGAACCTGAAATTTGAAATTTACAACTCCTATGGCGCAACCAAGGATAAATTACAGGATCTGCTGATGTACCACTATTCCGGAAGCGATGATCTGATCTCTCTGAAAGACTTCGTCGCCAAACTGCCTGAAGACTGCAAGGACATCTACTATGCGAGCGGAACGGATGCTAGCGCTATTTCCAAACTTCCAATCGTCACCAAACTGCAGTCCAAGAATATTCCGGTTCTGTTACTGACAGATGAAATTGATGAATTTGTCTTAAAAACCATCAATGAATATGACGACCATAAATTCGTCAATGCCACTCAAGGGGATCTGAACCTAGACAGCGAAGAAGAAAAGAAAGCTCTCCAGGAACAGAACGATTCCAATAAGGACCTGCTTGAACTGATGAAGGAAGCTTTACCGGAAGTCAGCGAAGTCCGGCTGTCAAGCCGTTTAGTCGATGATCCGGTTATGTTAGTAGCCGGTGAAGAAGGTCTCTCCTTTGAAATGGAAAAACTGTTCAATATGATGGCAGAACAGGGAGAAGAACAGCCTGTTACCGGTATGCAGGCAAAACGTATTCTGGAAATCAATCCGGATGCGAAAGTCTGGGCTGTGCTTCGCGCCAACTATGCGACAGACAAGGAAAAGGTTAAAGAGATCGCTCAAGTTCTCTATGATCAAGCTTGCCTGATTGCCGGATTCCCAATTAAGGATCCAATTGAATTCAGCCGCCGCGTTGCCAATCTGCTAGGCTAGTCAACGCTGACTCCTCAAATTGATCTCGATATTGAATATCGAAAAACAAACTCGTTTTCCTCTAGACACGAAGGGGAAAACGAGTTTGTTCAGTGTGCCCGGCGAGGCATACATCTAGGTGGTGCAAGTCCACTCTGGGAGCG
>JBJEFF010000075.1:0-11945 GCA_051873775.1 Allobaculum sp.
CTTCTCTAGCAACGTTCTTTTCATCGTGGGCTTTAAATTTCTTAGTATATTTAACACGTTTTCCGTACAGAGGATGTTTTTTCATCGTATCTACGGCAACCGTAACAGTTTTGTCCATTTTGTCAGAAACGACTCTGCCACGGTAAACTTTTCTGTTATTTCTTTCTTCCATGTCCGAATCCTCCCTGACTATTTATTCATTTCGCCGAGAACGGTTTTGATTCTTGCGATATCTTTTTTAACAGTTCTGAGGCGTGCAGTATTTTCGAGCTGACCAGTAGCCTGCTTGAATCGGAGATTGAACAGCTCATCTTTCAGAAGGTTCATTTCCTGGAGCAGCTGATCTTCTGTTTTTGTGCGAAGTTCACTTGCTTTCATGACTATTCAGTTTCTCCTTTCCGTACGAAGCGAGTCTTAACTGGTAACTTGTGACTAGCAAGACGTAAAGCTTCTTTTGCAACTTCTTCAGGTACGCCAGCAACCTCGAACATTACGCGTCCAGGTTTTACTACTGCTACCCATCCTTCTGGAGCACCTTTACCGGAACCCATGCGGACTTCAAGAGGTTTTTTAGTTCTAGCCAGATGTGGGAAAATTCGGATCCAAACTTTACCACCACGTTTGATGTAACGAGTCATCGCAACACGAGCCGCTTCAATTTGACGGTTTGAAATATAGTTTCCGCTTTCAGCTACCAGTCCGTATTCACCGAATGCTACGGTACGGCCGGCTTTAGAACGACCTTCGTAGCTTAAACGGTGAGGACGACGGTATTTAGTGCGCTTTGGCATTAACATTATTCGTTTCCTCCTTCAGCTTTTGGAGCTTCTGGTGCAGCTGCCGGTTTAGCATTACGTGCACCATCTCTGCGTGGCTGACGGTTATTTCTGCCGCCCTGACGGCGGTCATTTCCACCACGGCCGTTTCTGCCGCGTGCTGGGCGCTGTCTTCTCTGTTTTGGTGCTTCTGGTTCTTTAACCATTTCGCCAGGGAGAACTTCGCCACGGCAGATCCATACTTTTACACCGAGCTTGCCATACTGAGTAGCAGCTTCTTCGATTGCATAATCGATATCGGAACGAAGAGTATGAAGTGGTACAACACCTTCGGAATATCCTTCGGCACGAGCGATATCAGCACCGCCAAGACGACCGGATACAGAAGTTTTGATACCTTTTGCACCAGCGCGCATGGAGTTCTGAATTGCTTTTTTCTGAGTAGCACGGAAGGATTTACGGTTTTCGAGTTCGTTTGCAATCCAGCGTGCAACTAATCTTGCATCAAGATTCGGGTTGGCGATTTCAACGACGTTAATCTGAATATTCTTAACAGAAACGAGTTTTGCTAATTCTTTTTTCAGACCTTCGATGGATTTACCATCCTGGCCGATGACAACACCTGGGTGAGCAGTACGAATGATCACTGTCAAACGGTTCTGCGTTCTTTCGATTTCAACACGAGAAATCTGAGGATCTGCTTTTCTCTTATCTGCAGCAGCCAGAGAAAGCTTGTTGTAATAGCCTTCAACGCAGTCGCGGATTTTGACATCTTCCATCAGAAATTTTGAGAAATCTTTATCGTCTGCATACCATCTGGACTGCCAGTCACGGATGACACCAGTACGCATTCCAATAGGACTAACTTTCTGACCCATGGTGATCCTCCTATTCCTTTTCAGCCACGACTACTGTGATGTGGCTGGTACGTTTGTTAATTGGGCTTGCGCTACCTTTAGCGCGAGGCATAAAGCGTTTCATTGTAACGCCTTCGTTTGCATAGCATTCTTTGACGTAGAGCTGTTCTTCGTCCATTTCGTGGTTGTTTACTGCGTTTGCTACTGCACTTTTCAGTACAGCACCAACCATTTCTCCACCTTTGTTCGGTAAGAATTTGCAGATGGCAGCAGCTTCTTCAACGTCTTTGCCACGGATAAGATCCAGGACGAGTCTAGCTTTACGAGGCTGAATGCGAAGTGTTTTTGCAGTTGCTCTTGCTTCCATGTGAACCTCCTACTTTTTGCCTTTCTTGTCATCGGATGCATGTCCGGTATATTTACGAGTCGGAACGAACTCACCGAGTTTGTGTCCAACCATGTCTTCTGTTACGTACACTGGTACGTGTTCTTTACCGTTGTAAACGGCAAATGTGTGTTCAACAAATTCAGGGAAGATTGTTGAACGGCGGCTCCAGGTTTTTACAACTTCTTTTTTGTTGGAAGCGTTCAAAGCCTGTACTTTTTTCATCAGGTGCTCATCAATAAATGGCCCTTTTTTCAAACTACGACTCATTTCAACGTTCTCCTGTTCTATTTACCGTTTCTTCTGCGGACGATCAGCTTATTAGAAGCTTTCTTAGTATCACGAGTCTTAACACCAAGAGCTTTTTTGCCCCATGGAGTCATTGGAGACTTACGTCCGATTGGTGTACGGCCTTCACCACCACCATGCGGGTGATCATTAGGGTTCATTACAGAACCACGAACTGTTGGGCGGATACCTTTCCAACGTGTTCTACCTGCTTTACCTAAGTTAACCAGGCTGTGGTCTTCGTTACCAACTGTTCCGACTGTTGCACGGCAAGTTCCGAGAACCTTACGTACTTCACCGGAAGTAAGACGAAGAGTTACATATTTATCTTCAATACCTAAGATCTGTGCGGAAGCACCAGCAGCTCTTGCCATCTGTCCGCCTTTACCAGGTTTTAATTCAACGTTGTGTACTGTTGTACCTTCAGGCATGTTGCGGAGTTCGCAGGCATTACCTGTTTTGATGTCAGCTTCCACACCGGAAACGACTTTAGCGCCAACTTCCAGTCCTTTAGGAGCAAGGATGTAGCGTTTTTCACCATCTGCATATGTTAATAATGCGATGTTGCAAGTACGGTTTGGGTCGTACTCAATAGCAGTTACTTTTGCCGGGATATTATCTTTATTTCGTTTGAAATCGATAATACGGTAAGTTCTCTTATGACCACCACCCTGATGACGGGTAGTAATGCGACCTGTGTTGTTACGTCCGCCTTTAGATCTCAGCGGAGCTGTCAGGCTGCGTTCCGGAGTGGTTTTTGTGATTTCTTCAAAAGTCAGTCCGGACATGCCGCGGCGGCCAGGTGTAGTCGGTTTATACTTTTTAATAGGCATAAACTTTTTCTCCTCTCATTCGCGATATTTAATCAGGAAATAGCGTCTTCTCCCTGATGGGAACTATTCTTCGTCCCCGAATACGTCAATACTGTTTTCTGGTTTCAGAGTAACGATAGCTTTTTTGAAACCAGGTTTAGTAGACATCCAACGTCCATAACGCTTTGGTTTATCAGCAGTATTTACGATGTTGACTTTTTCGACTTTAACGCCGAACAGGTTTTCAACTGCCTGTCTTACTTCGATTTTGTTAACCTGTGCAGGTACTTCGAAAGTATATTTTCTCAGGCCATCCATTGCGGATACAGACTCTTCTGTGATCACCGGGCGGATGATAACGTCTCTGTAGTCTTTCATTATGCGAGGGCCTCCTCTACTTCTTTAACAGCTGCTTCAGTCATGAAGACCTGGTTAGCATTGAGCAGATCGTAAACGTTGATGGCTTTGGAGTTCATCATCATTACGTCCGGGATGTTACGAGCAGACAGGTAAACGTTGTCTACACCTTCTTCATCCATACCAACGACAAACAGTGTTTTGCTTGGAGCTTTGATAGCTTCAACGATAGCTGCGAATTCTTTTGTTTTCGGAGCTTCGATAACGATCTGGTCTAATACGCCGAATTCCTTATCAAGAACTTTGCTGGAAAGAGCAGATTTAAGAGCAAGTCTGCGAACTTTCTTATTGATCTTGTAGGAGTAATCTCTTGGAGTTGGGCCAAATACGATTCCGCCGCCGCGATACTGTGCAGCACGGATGGAACCCTGACGAGCACGGCCAGTGCCTTTCTGACGGTATGGCTTACGTCCGCCTCCAGATACCTGGGAGCGGCCTTTTACAGCGTGAGTTCCCTGATGTTTGCCTGCCTGCTGCATTTTAACAGCTTCGTACAGAGCATCTTTATGAGGTTCGATACCAAAGATTTCGTCATTCAGATCATACTGTCTGATGACTTCACCTTTCTGGTTTAATACATCGATGAGTGCCATTATTCAGTGACCTCCTCTTTTGCAGTTCTGTCGATCAGAACAACTGGAGCCTTGTCACCTTTGCTTGTTTTAGCAGTGCGGATCATGACCATTCCTTTTTTAGGTCCTGGAACATTTCCTTTAACAAGAACGTAGTTGTTTTCTGTATCAACTTTGATAACGGTCAAGTTTGGAGCAGTAGTGCGTTTATGACCTTCATGACCAGGCATTACTGTGCCTTTCATGATGCGTCCCTGACGGGAAGTAATACCGTTAGTGGCAAGAGAACCGATATGACGGATGTTCTTGGATCCACCATGTGTTTTTGGGCCCTGGTGCGCATTGTTGCGGTAGATGGTACCCATGTATCCTTTACCTTTGGATGTGCCGATTACATCGACCTGTTCTCCAGCAGTAAAGATTTCTACGCCAACTGTGTCGCCTGCTTTAACGTCCAGGTCGCAGTTGCGTACTTCTCTGACAAAACGTTTCGGAGCGGTGTTTGCTTTTTTAGCATGACCGATCTCAGGTTTAGTCGCATTTTTTTCTTTTACATCTTCGAATCCGAGCTGTACAGCGTTGTATCCGTCAGTAGCTTCTGTTTTAACCTGCAGAACAACGTTTGGTTCGGCTTCGATTACAGTTACAGGAATCAGCAAGCCATCTTCTGTGAAGACCTGAGTCATCCCTAACTTTCTTCCTAACAAACCTTTCACGATGACTTCCTCCATTAAAGTTTGATTTCGATGTCAACGCCACTGGGCAGTTCCAGTCTCTGCAGTGCATCGATAGTTTCTTTATCCGGTGCAACAATTTCGATCAGACGCTTGTGAGTGCGGATTTCGAATTGTTCGCGGGAATCTTTGTACTTGTGAACAGCGCGAAGGATGGTAACTACCTGTTTTTCTGTTGGCAGAGGTACAGGTCCAACAACCTTCTTTGCACCATGTTTCTGGGCAGCTTCAACGATTTTCTTTGCGCTTTCGTCCAGAATGCGATGCTCATACGCTTTCAAGCGGATTCTCATTGTGTTTTTTGCCATGGTTACTCCTTTCGTTTATTCTTGATAAACATGCTCCATGCGAATTACCTGACCCATTCCATGACAACGCTCTTCAGTGGGTCAGCAACCTCGCACTTCCTTGCAGTGCTTGAGTATTCTAGCATCACAGACCACTCGTTGCAAGGCCATTTCTTTCATCTTTTTAAAAAAATTTCGCTAAAAATGCGAAATCTAAAGCAGAACCGACATCTTCTCTTTTTGAAAGAAATTTCAGAATTCTGTAAGCGCATTTTTCAAAACGTTTACCCGTATTCATCGTTTTCCCTCTTTTTCCTCGCTTTTGCGATTTAAAAGACGTCGTCAGACCGGTTTTTGAAGCGTTGCGGTCGGACGATCTGGCTAACTTGGTCAAATACCTGTCCAGGTTGGTCATCTGTCGGTTATTTCGGTATTTCGATGGTGTTTCTCTGTTTACCGTCTGCCATTTTACACGGATTGATCCGTATTTTCTTCATTTCTTTGACAGGAATGAATTTTCCGTGAATTTATCTTCTTTTCTTTGAATTTTTGAAAAATCTCTCTCAAGTTATAACCGCTTTCATAAATCTGTCCGCTTTAGTCCGTTCATTCTTCCCTTACAGCCCCGTACTGCTTCATTCATTTCCTTACGGTTTCTTCTCTATATATAGAGAGAATGCCTCTTATTCCGCCTGTATCCGACTTGTATAAGCTGTCTGTTCCTTATATATAGATTTCATCCTGCCCGGCTTCTATCTCTCGTTATCCAAATGTTTCTCTATATCTTTCTCCTCCTATATTATCTTTTATCTTTCTTCCCTCTATATATCTGCAATTCTCTGTCTAGTTTCTTCATCAGGATTTATATATGTTCTAACAGCTGTCAGCACATCTCGTCTTTTCTCTTCCCTGTTTTCTGTTTTCTTACTTCTGATTCAGCGCAAAAAACCCGGATTCGAAGATCCGGGCAAGATGTCTGTTTATTTCAGTACGATCTGGTTATCGGTTAAGAATTTCACCTGCATTTTCTCAAAGCGTTTTTTCTGAAGGAAATAAACAATGAGAAAGAGGATCAGTGAGAAATCAAACGCCTGAACCATCATCATCAGCAAGAACCATAAAACAAAGATGGAGCCGTCCATTAACCAGAAATCACGGGTCTTTCCGTAATAGCCGATCGTCCGCATCTGGTTGCCGATGACAAGAACGAAGATCACTCCTGCTGCTACCCCGATCAGGGCATCAATTGAGAAGTTCACTAAATAGTTCTCCGTCATCCATGCCTTAATAAACATGCAGACCAGAGCGCCGGTGATCATCATGATCATTCCGGAAATACGGAAGCTGGACATATCCGCTGCAGTTGTCTCGCGGACACTGTCCAGAAAGGAAACCGATTTTTTTCTGGATAACAGTTTATCGGGAACTCTTTTATCCTCAAGTCGCAGATCGCTGACCCAGTTGATCAGAAGATGCTTCATCCCGACGCTTTCATTCATCTTATCAATCTGATTGAAAGCACGGTTATATTCAGGATCCTCCATCAGGGGTATCGTCTTCTTCTCGAGAGTTTTAGAATTCCACTCCGGTGAAAAGAAACCCATTAGTCGAAGATCACCGCATCAGCACCTTCAATAACGATGTTGGTGTTGTAGTACTCTTTCATGACTTCAGCTAAGTAGTATGGGTCTTTTGCACCACCTGTTTCAAAGGAAGAGTGCATAGCAAGCTGCGCTAATCCGATATCTACTGCGTGTACGGAAACCTGTGTATTGGAAAGGTTACCTAAAGTGGATCCGCCAGCCATGTCGGAACGGTTAGCGAAGCACTGGAACGGTACGTTTGCGTTATTGCAGATTGTAGAGAAGACGGCACGGGAGAATCCGTCAGTTGTGTATTTCTGGTTAGCAGCTTCTTTAATAATCGGCCCATGGTTCATCAGAACACAGTTAACGGCATCGTTCTTTTCCGGATGGTTCGGATGAACAGCGTGACCGTTGTCTGCAGATACCAGGAAGGATCCTGCAACTGCCTGATAGTATTCATCAGTTGTTTTGCCTAAAGCATTGTTGAGACGTTTGATTGTGTCTTTGAGGAAAGTTGACATTGCCCCCTGTTTGGTGTTGGATCCGACTTCTTCATTATCGAAGCAGACATAAACGTCAACTTTCTTTGTATGATCAGCATTCAGGAATCCCTGAAGAGTGGAGTATGCGCATTCGAGGTCATCGAGTTTCGGGGAAGAAACGAATTCTTCTTCATAACCCCACACGATACCTTTCTGACGGTTAACAAGGAATAAGTCCTTGCCGCGGATTGCGGATACTTCAACACCGAGTTCCTTGGCAACCATTTCGTCGAAAGAGCCTTTCGGCATTTCGCCTGCGGATAACATCGGGCAAAGGTCTACTGCACGGTTGTAAGCATAACCGTCGTTGATCTGACGGTTAAAGTGGATTGCGACGTTCGGGATCATCAGAATGTCGCGGTCAATGTATAACAGACGGTTTTCAAGTCCTTTGTCTGTTTCAACCAGAACGCGTCCGGCAATGGATAATGGACGGTCGAACCATGTAGAGTCGATCATTCCGCCGTAAGCTTCAACATCAAGACGGATGTAAGTTTCCGGTCCGTTGTGTTCAGGTACAGCTTTGACTTTGTAAGTCGGAGAATCAGAGTGAGATGCACTGATCTGGAAATGATAGTCTTCAATTGTTTCAGGAACGAAGAATGCGCAGATGGAGCTGTTGTTGCGGATGACATAGTAGCCATGTCCCGGTTCAATATTCCAAACTTCTTTTTCCTTTAATAATGTATAGTTTTTAGCTTTTAATTCTTTTTCAATACTTGCTACAGAGTGGAACATACTTGGGCAGTTTTCAATGAACTGAGTCATGTTCCGGCAGAAATCTAAATAAGACATAGAATTACCTCCAACTAACACTCTACCATATTCAAAGTTTAACTACTGTAGACAAACCATTATTTTGTGTCTTTCTTTTAATGGGTTTTCTTTTCCCTGATCTTCATCATCCTGTCCAGATCTCGGTTCGATCTTTTTCAGCTGCAGGACGGAGTTGTGTGCGCTTTTGCTGCACCAACGAGTAGTTATGATGCGATTAATATGGTGAATCCGTTATTGTCTTATAAAAAAACGCGTCAAAAAATTTTTGTTTTTCAACGCGTTTGAAATCAGAATCTTTTGCTTATTAATTATTAAGCTTCTGCAGCATCCTGTTTTTTGCGGATTGCTGGCATGATCAGACCTAATGCAAGTAATGCGAAAGGCATGATGATATTTAATACTGTACGAGTTGTGTCACCTTCAACATATACACCTAAGATGCAGCATGCAGCGGTAACGAAGAAGCACCATGCGCCGGCTCCCAGAGCGATTGTTTTGTTTTTAACAAATACATATTCACTCTTGAATTTGCCAGGAGCAGCTTTGCGCAGCAAAATGTAAGCCAGGAATACCCATAAATAACGCATTGGCATACATACAGAGTTCAGTTTATTCAGCCAGGAAATAATATCGGCTGCACCTTTACCTAATAACTGAATCGCAATGATGGATCCGGAGAGGACACCGATCATGAGGATACCATTTGTATAAGCACCGTATTTGTTCTGTTTGAGCAAACCTTTTGGAACGAACTGACGAGCAGATTCGTCTTCAAGCAACATACGAAGAGGCGCATCGATGGAAAGTACCAGAGTGGAGAACTGACCAACAGCATTGCATGCACCATAGATAACAGCAAGTGTGTTACCCATATGATAGTAGTTGCCAAGTCTCTGGAATGAGATATAAGCACCATTCGCAATGAAGTGGTCCTGAGCTTCACCAACTAATTCTTCTGGTGGAATCATCATACCCATTGCAATTGTTCCTAAAATCGCACAAACCATGACCATGATAGCCAGGGTGATCATGCCTTTCGGGAAGTCTTTGCCTGGGTTCTTAACCTTATTTACATAAGGAGAAATCTTTTCACATCCGCCGACTGCGAACACCAGAATAGACAATGATGTGAAGTATTGTACGTTAAACTGTGGAATTAAATGTTCCCAGCTCCAGTCGAGGGGTACGTATGAAGCTGTTGGGTTGATTGCTGGAGCAGCAAGCATCATGACAACGTAAAGTAAGGACATGATGAACATACTGGATCCGGCAATAGAAGTCAGGACTTTCAGAGGCTGTAAACCACGGGATGCAACCCATAAGAAGAATACGAATACAGCACCTGTAGCAAGCTGTACCTGCCATGCTGGTAAAGAGTCATACCAGTCATTGACTAAGAAAGTCCAAGCTAAAGCTTTAAGACCACCACTTCCTTTAGAAGCGATATATGGGATATGTACTACCCAGTAAGTATAACCAGCGTAGTAAGCCAGTTTCGGATTCGATGTTTCAAGAATCCAGCTGGTAACACCACCACCGGCAGTTTTAAATGCCGATCCAAGTTCACCAACCATTAATGCATACGGAACGAAGTACAGAGCAAACATTAATACCCATGAGAAGATAACCTGTGTTCCGTTAAAGTAAGCAAATCCGTTTACGACGTTTCCAAAACCCCAAACTGTGGAGAAGGCCATAAACGCAAGGGTTGTCGCACTGATTTTCTTTGCTTCAGCTGCGGCAGAGTTCCCTTTGTTTGAAGACATAGTCAAACACTCCTTTCGCACCTTATTATCACATAATATGTCGAATTTTACTTGTTAAAATTTTATTATGTTTGAAAATTCAAAACGATATCCGATTTTTTGTTTTTTGTATACAGACTTTTGAATGTTTCAGTATTTTGAAAGCAATTTTCATTTTTTTTAGCGGTTACATGAATTATTTATAACTCATGAAGCGCCTTTTAACGTTAACCGTTTTCATTTTCGTCATCACACAACATAAACATTATTTTACAATTATTATTTATTCGACTTAAGATAACAGATAGTCAGATCATATCTTCATTATTATAGGTAGCAAATATTCAGTTTAATCTTCATGTCTAGTTTAAAAAATGATATCTTTCCCATTTCGTTCTGTTAGAAATTCCCTGCTTTCCGTTACCTGATCAAACTCGCCTCTTTCATACCTAAACCAGATCACCGAGTTTAAAAGAAGAAGTAATGGGTCAGCCCGCCAGAGAGATCGCATAAAAAAACCGCCAGTCTAAACCGGCGGTTTTCTGTTTAATAAGTTGTAATGTTAAAATCTATTATTCGTAGATTTCAGTAACGTTACCAGCACCTACAGTGTGTCCACCTTCACGGATGGAGAATGTAGTACCGTTTTCGATTGCGATTGGAGCAATCAGTTCAACGTTCATTTCAACGTTATCGCCAGGCATAACCATTTCAACGCCTTCTGGCAGAGTGATTACACCAGTGATATCAGTTGTACGGAAGTAGAACTGAGGACGGTAGTTGGAAACGAATGGAGTGTGACGTCCACCTTCTTCTTTGCTCAGTACATAAACTGCAGCTTTGAATTTAGTGTGTGGATGTACGGATCCCGGTTTAGCAAGGCACTGACCACGCTGGATTTCATCACGAGCTACACCACGGAGCAGAGCACCGATGTTGTCACCTGCACGAGCTTCATCCAGCTGTTTGTGGAACATTTCCAGACCAGTTAATACAGAGGAACGAGTTGGTTTGATACCAACGATTTCAACTGCATCAGCGAGGTGAGCTGTACCACGTTCAACACGTCCAGTAGCAACTGTACCACGTCCGGAGATAGTCATAACGTCTTCGACTGCCATTAAGAATGGTTTATCGATGTCACGAACTGGGTCATCGATCCAAGTATCAACAGCATCCATCAGTTCTTCGATAGCTGGAGTCCATTTTGGATCGCCTGCAATAGCCTGAAGAGCGGAACCGCGGATGATTGGAGTGTTGTCTCCGTCGAATTCGTATTCATCGAGCAGTTCACGAACTTCCATTTCAACGAGGTCGATTAATTCTTCGTCATCAACCATGTCGCATTTGTTTAAGAATACAACCATTTTTGGTACGCCTACCTGACGAGCGAGCAGGATGTGCTCACGTGTCTGAGGCATTGGACCATCAGTAGCAGCTACAACAAGGATAGCTCCATCCATCTGAGCTGCACCAGTGATCATGTTTTTGATGTAGTCAGCGTGACCCGGGCAGTCAACGTGTGCATAGTGACGTTTTTCTGTCTGGTATTCAACGTGTGCTGTGTTAATGGTGATACCACGAGCTTTTTCTTCTGGTGCACCATCGATCTGATCGTAATCAGTTTTCTGAGCCATACCTTTGCCGGAAAGTACGCTGGTAATAGCTGCAGTCAGAGTAGTTTTTCCGTGGTCAACGTGGCCGATTGTACCAATGTTGACATGGGTTTTACTTCTGTCAAATTTTTCCTTAGCCATTATATCCTCCTAGAGTTATTTTCAGACTGTGTCTATTTTATGATATTGGCATATCAAAATCAACTTGCCGACGGTAGAACTATCCAAAATAAGGCTGTCGGCCGCTTTATTTCTTCACGACTTCTAATCGCAATCTAATTTTATCATCCATAACGGAAGAATAAAATCAGATCCCATTTGTGAGGCGGAGTTTATCCGCTTCACGCATGGATATCTTCAAAGACTACTTGCCGTTTTCAGCAATAATCTTTTCAGAGATAGATTTTGGTACTTCGGAGTAGTGGTCGAACTTCATGGAGTAGTTACCACGACCCTGAGTGAAGGAACGCAGGTCTGTTACGTAACCGAACATTTCAGACAGTGGAATGTTGGCACGAACGATTGTTGCGTTACCACGGTCTTCCTGGTCA
>JBJEFF010000076.1:0-11894 GCA_051873775.1 Allobaculum sp.
ACAAGGACAAACAGAATCTTCTGGAGTAATGAATTGTTCACCATAAATAGGATAAACAATAGCCCCAGGAATAGTTTGACTGAGGGTCACAGAACAATCCCCCACTGTTTTACTTAGAACCTTAAAAATCTTATTTCATTATGGAATTAGAGCGGCTTCTCGAAGAAGTTGCCGTAGAAGCTCAATGACTGGTAAACGTTGATCAGGCAGTGTGGATCCGCTTTTTCCACCGCATGGCAGACAGGTTGAAGTTCAAAAGAAGAAATGGTGGATTTGCAGATGTAATACTTTTCTCCTTTAAAAGCGCCGGTGCATTCAATAACAGACATGCCATGACGGACAGTAGCCATGAACGTATCAATGATCACCTTTGGATCGCGGCAGGTAATTTCGATGGAAACACGCTGATAGCGTTTATACATCTTGTTGATTACAGTTGTCGATAGGAACTGGAAGATAATGGAATATGCACAGTAAATCCAGCCAAATCCCACACCATATGCGATATACATAGCGCAGTTAAAGTAGAACACAATATTGAAGATCGAGCGATGGATTTTCTTGGCAACATACTGGGCAATAAAGTCCGATCCGCCTGTAGATCCACCCGAAGACAAGGCTAGCGAGCAGGCAAAGCCCCATAAGATCCCACCAAAAAGCAAGTTCACGGTGATGTCATAGAAGAACGGCTCAAAATTAAACAGGGACAGGAAGACGGATACAGACACAAATTGAATTGCCGACAGAATGACAAACCGCTTTGAGATTGCCTTGGCGCAGAATAATGCGACAGGCAGATTGAGCAGAATAATCAATGTGGATGTCGACCAGTTCATATTCATCGTCGCACCAATACGGCTGATAAATAAGGCGATACCGGTAAAACCACCGGAAATCAGGTTGCAGGGATTCATGAAGACCTGCATGACATAAGCCTGTAAGAAAGCTGATGCCAGAATTTTGATCACCGAAATTATGAAAGATATTTTCGGGTTATCTTCTAATTTCTGGTAAAACTCGTACATACTATTCCCTCCGAATTCACGACTTTACAATGTTCATTTTAACGCGATCTGATTCTTATTCAACGATTCGCAGCGCCCGCAAATCCGCTTCCACCTTTTCCTTCACGATCTGACACTCCAACGGCTAAAGCACGTTGGGTTCTTATATACATTCACTTCCAAATATACTCGAAAGCATATAAGACTAATGAATTTTTATAAGACTTTTACTATCAAAGACACTTTTGTATCCATTAGCGATAGCATAAGGCTTGTGTCAAAACCTTGTATTTATTCTCTTTTTAAATTGCTATACTCCTTAAATTTTTCTTACCTGTTAACCTGTTTACTTCCAGATTATGAAGTCGATAGAAGTTTTCAAATCGTTCAGTACATTTATTCATATCAAAACTCTTTAAATCCTTGCTTATGTTCATGATTAAGAAAGCCGAGTACATGTCTCTTTGTATCTTCATCCCATTAAAATCATTCCATCTCTGTGATAATGGTTTCCTTGTATAGGTTTCATCAAAATGATTAAACTGACTTTCTTTTGCTTCAAACGTGTTTATTTCAATAAGTTTCTCACCATAATATCTTAATTTCCTATCTATAATAGTTAATAACATCGATGGCGCTTTATTGGTCAACGACTTGCCAAAGCGTTTCTTGCGTTTGAATTTACCTTTATCATTCTTTTCAGTATTCTTTGAACGTTTTTGAAGTCCTGCAAAATTTATCTTTTCAACATATATTTTATTACCAAGAGATATAATATAGTTTGCTAAACATTCATGCTGATACTTTCTTATATCTGCTTGCTTTCTATATAATTCTTTTAATTCGTTTTGATATTTGATATAGTGCTTCGATTTATTCCAGATAACTTTTTTTATTTCCTTGTTTCTGAATTGTTCCGTCTTCGTTATAATTCTCTGGATTAGTTGCTCGTCTTGATCGATCCATTTTTCTAAGAAGTTTCTGTTTTTGATCTTCAATATTCTGAATTCTGTCAGCAAGTTCTAATATCTTTACATCAGATTGACTTGAAATGGCAACAGTGCTTGTACCAATGTCGATACCAACGTCTCCTGTGCCAATACGATGTTTAATTTCACCAGTTTCAGTATCTACTTTCACAGGTGGATTGCCTTTAAAGACAATCTGCACATAATATTTGTACTTATTTCGTATATACTTTCGTACAATTCTGTTGTAGCAGATTTTAGACTGAATAGCTTGATATTCATAATCATTATCATAGTCTATAATTACGGGTATTTCTAACCCATTCCAAAGAATTTTATCCTCTTTAAAACGAATACCAGAACTATTAGATTTTCCTTCGAGCGAATTAAATTCGCCATATCTCTTATAATAAACTTTCTTTCCGTTTCCATAGAATAATTGATCATAAGATTTCCATAATTCAGTTGCTATCTTTTGTGCAGTGAAAGAATCGATATTGTCTTTAAAGTGCTTTTGCATTTGTTTTACATCTTCATGAAATGAATATTCTGACATACCATATTGTTTGCGTATATCATTTATTTGTTTCCAAAACGATTTATCTGTTTTCTTGTTTCCTGTCAATGAGGATAGAAGAGTACGATACTTCTTTGTTTTAATCATTTCCTTATAACGCTTTTGAGTTACATTAATTAAAGAATTATAAATCTGTCTTCCAATTTCAAAACGCTTATTTAGAATATCTTCTTGATATTTTTCTGTCTTTAATGGAAATCCAACAATAAAGTTCGCCATAATATTCACCTCACTTTCTAATAGAATATTCTCTTTTTAATATCTTTTCTTTTGGTTTTCTACATACCTTTTAGAGAGTGTAAATTCTTTTGTTTAATTTGAATGAATCCTATTTCTAGTACAATAGATTGGATTCTATAAATTTCAAAAAGCCGGAGTTTGAGAAACTGGGAACGAGCCGTAAAAATAAAATTCTCGACTTCCTAAGAAGCATCTTCAATTATGCCCAGGATTTCTATGATCTCCCCCGCAATCCGATGCGGGTCATCCCACAGTTTCAAAAGACAGATGAAGAGAAACATAGACAACCTGTCCTTCTCACAGTCGATGAATTTGAGCGGTTTCTGAGCGCTATAGACGCCAAACACGAAACGATCAAGGGATTATTCAGTTTTCTCTATTGGATCGGAGCACGGCTTAATGAAGGCGCATCGCTGACCTTTTCAGATCTCGATGGATCAACCGCAAAGATATGGCGGCAATGGATTCCCAGAGAAAATCGTTTCAGAGAACTGAAAACCGAACGATCCCACCGGACCATTACACTGGATCGTCACTTAATAGATCTTGTCCAACAACAGCGGGTACTCTATGAATCGTATCCAGGATTCGATGAGGAGTGGTTCATCTTTGGTGGTCCCCGACATCTCCCCTATACCACGGTCGAACGAGTTAAAAACAAGGCTTGCGAGAATGCTGGCCTTCCGAAAGTGAAAATCCATTCCTTCCGCCATGCGCACGCCTCGAACCTCATCGCAGCCAAAGCGCCGATTTTGCAGGTTTCAAGAAGGCTTGGCCACTCTTCAACCACGATGACGCTGGACATCTATTCTCATCTTTTCAAAGACGAGGATGAGGGGGTAATGGAGGCTCTTGAAAAACTTAGAGCTTAGAAAATGTATCACAAAAGTCCATAGCTATAATTAATGTAAAAACGTCACATTAACTCGGACTAAGAAAACAATTGGAAAAATTTGCACATTATTTACACATTGGCATAATAAAAACCCGATATCTGCTTTAGATATCGGGTTATTTACAATATGGTGGGAACGGAGGGAATCGAACCCTCACGGTCGCAATGACCGACGGATTTTAAGTCCGTTGCGTCTACCTGTTCCGCCACGATCCCATATTGGAGGTTCCGGTCGGAGTTGAACCGACGGTCACAGAGTTGCAGTCTGTTGCCTTAGCCACTTGGCTACGGAACCGCTTCGCTCGGCGCTCATTTAATTTACCAAAGATGACCCGAAGACGCAAGTAAATCATCAAAAATTTTCAAAAATATTTTTGAATATATGTATACGATTTATATTTAATTCTCATATGATTCTTTTCGGTAAATCTAAAAAGATATTTATAAGTAAATCGCCGGCTCAGAGTCTGTATTTTTAAAATATTTCTTCTTTCCGGTTCAAAAACAATGAGGATTCAGATGTTTTTTCCAATATTTTAACAACTAACGAGAAGGAAACAATTGTGACAAAGAAAAAGCCGGTATGCGTATGATCTGCTAATGGGAAACGAAACATACAAGAAGCAGATCCTGCCGTACTGACTTAATTACAATTCGTGTATTACAACGTAATACAGACTTCGAATATCAGAAACCATCAAGCGATTTCCCTATTCATCAAACAAGCCATTCGTCTTTTTCGCATTGGTCATGACTTTCTCTGTAGCTTCCACAAAAGGTGTGACCTGAGCAGTCTTTCCGAAAACGACCACAACAAAATCGTCCTGTACAAAAATGTCATACTCTTCCGGGAACGAACACAGCCAGTGCGTATCCTTCAGTGTTTTTTCGATCTCCGTCACAATCGGGTCGAGTTCCGTTCCTTCCTTCACCTGCCATGCTGAAGCGGTAAAGTCATTAGCAAGCATTGCATTCATGACACATGCCGCGTTAGAGCTTGCATTTACAAGGGATTGCGGAACATACAGAAATCCCTGAATGGCATCCTTTTCTGTTAAATCCACTTCTCCCGGAATATCTGCAATTGCATCTTCGCCAAGACCGCCGAATACAGATGGCTTATCATTAATATTTTCACGATCCCAGATCGTCTGGAGCAATTCGAGAGAATTTGTATAATCCAGCTTACTGGTCGTTGATTCTTCATTCTGATTCGTGCATGCCGCAAAACCTAACGCCATCATGAAACAACAGATCACCGCAAGAATTTTCTTTAGCATCGAACGGTTCAGTCCTACATTAAATTCCATAAAATTACCTCTCATTGCGGATTCCTTTTATCCTCATCAGATTTAAATTGAAATCCTCATTACGAGTTCATTATATCAATTGTTTTCAGTTTATCCCCTTTTCATGCAAAAGAAAAAAGCCGGTTGCCCGGCTTAGCATTTTAGTTTCGTCTCGATCCGGAGCCTTCCGAGAAGAGGCGCAGGATATAGAGGAAAATATTAATGAAATCGAGATACAGTTCCAGTGCGAAGTAAACAGCCCATTTTCGTGCGGTTAAATCGTCACCATCAACTTGCATCATAATCTTTTTCATACGGCTAACATCCCATATCGTGATTCCCGTAAAAAGAATCAGTCCTAAAGCACTGTAAAGATGCATGCTCATCGGTGAATGGAAGAGAAGCAGGACGAGCTGGCTGATTAACAGAACAACCAATCCGACCATCGCAAAGGTTCCCATTTTATCGAGATTGCGCTTTGTAGTCAGTCCTACGAACGCCAGGCAGAAATAGTAAACAGCCGTAATGAGGAAAGCATAGTAGAGCGTGGAACGTGTGTAAGCTAATCCAAGCGTCGAGAACGTTAATCCCGTCAGAATGGAGTAGCAGATAAACATAATGGTCAGTGTATTGGCGGAAGCACGGTTCATTGCCACGCCGAAGCTGACCGCCATGGCAAGCTGTGCTAATAACAGAATGGTAGAAATCATTCCATTCGAAAAGATTACACGGTAAAAACCGGTAGACAGCACGAGGAATGCAACCAGTGCAGTCAGACACAGTCCGATGCCCATTAGAACAAAGGAATACGTCAGATAATTCGTACTGGATGTATTCGCATTATAACGCTGTTTAAACACATCTTCCGGAATCGGAGGAAGATTTTCTGGTGAATACTGTTCCATATAATTCCCCTTTATAATCACAAATCAAGAACCTAATGGTTCCCGATTCAATGATATATGATTTGTATTTATTTATCAGAAAGTTCTTCTTCAGCTTTATGAATCTGTTCAGCTTTCTGTTCAGCATTTTCGCGCTTGATTTTGTCCTGATCTTCTTCGTCGTTCATGATGAAGGCGAGAAGCTCGCGTGCAGCATCTTCAATGCCGGCACGGTTGGATTTATCAAAGCCTAAGTGAGTATAAACTTCACCTAAGTAAATGCCGTTTTCTTCTAATGCACCCATGATTTTATCGATCAGCGGATCGCAGAGTTCCTGTTCCTGCATCGGTCCGAACGGGTTTGCGAAGTAAGTCTTGGACAGACCTTTTTCCTGTGTTGTACCTAATGCCATACGAGTACCATCTTTGCAGGTAGCTTTGAAAACTTCAAGAGGCAGTTTGTTCATACCTTTCTTGTCTGTGTAGTTGTTCGCATAGCAGAACAGGTCGATCGGGTGGTTATGCGTAATGAAGGAATAACTCGAAGCCGGTACAACCATTCGGGCATTCGGATTCTCCGGCGCAAAGAATACGGAACGGTCCATATCTTTATAAGGAGTACCCGGATCGAGGTCATCAAGACGGATGAATGCACCGGTTTCAGTTCCCTGACCATACGGAACACCATCTTCGAGGTGAATGGTTCCCATGTCGTCAAAGACAACCTGAACGTCACGGATCAGATCTTTACCTACACCTTTTAACGCTTCAATAGATTCAGATTTACCAGCACCGGAGTCACCCATCAGGATAATACCTTTCTGGCGACCATCGTTTAAAACGATATTCACCATGGCACCGTGAATTGGCAGCCATCCTCTTTCCATCATGGCGAGGTTGTGCAAAGTTAAGGCCATTTTCTTGAGGTAGCCAAAGTATTCCATACGTGGGTGATCGGAGATACGGCCAACCCAGATATCGTTTTCTTTATCGTGATAGTATTTTGTTTCATTTAATCCGTCTTCATTACCGTAGATCATGATTAAATCCGGTTTGGATTCGGATTCTTCTACTGTAGCCAGTTCGAACAGGTTAACCATGGACAGAGCTAATGCCATGAATTTAACGTTGAAATAAACGAAGCATAATAATTTACCGATTTTAAGTGGCAGGCAGAACCATTCGTCAGGATTTACCGCAAGAGTATCCATTGGATGATACTTGGTTTCAGTGAACATTCCAGTACGTTTGGAACTCTTCGGATGAAGAATCATTGGTGTACGTAACATAACCGTGTCGATCATCGGAATGTTGCGCAGCTGCAGATAATCTTCAGAGAAGAAGTTTTTTACCTGATGTACAGAGAAGCAGGCATTTGTGCCAGCCTGTACCTGGCGGTAAATCAGGTTAGGACGTCCCATGATCTTTTCTTCATATAAACGGTAAGTTCTTAAGATCAGGTCGTTTAAATCAGAGTCGCGGTGAACAAGTGTGTTAATACCGAAATCAGGAGTGTTGTTGGAGTTCATGAAACCGAAACGGTTTAAAGAACGCCATCCGTGATAGATTTCTTCGATAACATCGAGCAGTGTTGCACGGTCTCTTGTCAGCGGGTTATCCGTAAGTTCGTCGTAGTCAAATACGATCAGCTGACGCAAAAACGATACGAATTCATGAGCAGCCGTCGGTACATCGAGTGTGTCATCCTGAGTCAGATACAGATAGATTTTCGGGTAGGTCTCTTTCTGAATCCGGATGAAATAAGTAATAAACTTTTCGAACGTTCTACTTTTTAATAAAGTTTCGCGGTTCTTCGGGTATGCACGGTTGTAGTTCAGCACAACCTGGCCGTTGGAAATACTGATTTTCTTAAGCATAGATATCCTTTCCTGTTCATTCTTTCATTCATTCCTTATCAATATAGTTTGAAGGCGTGAATAGAAGAATCATATATTACTTTCCTCTAGAAGTAAAACAGTCAGAGCACGAATTATGTACACATGTATTTGATTCGTGATCATTTTCTACATCCATTTTGAGCGAAGAAAAAAATAAGTAAAGAAAGAAGGTTTCAAAAACTGAAAAAACGACATTTTCAGAAAGTAAGCGTTTTTTCTTACGCAAAATCGGACTTCTGCGGATCCGTTCCCTTCAATACTCATTTTAAATCATTCCGGTGACGTACATTCTTAATAATCTATAACCAATCTCTCCAAGGTAAGAAGTTATGAATGCGAATTATTTCCTCATCTGCTCTTTTCAGTAAAATGCAATTCATATGCCCGAGTTCATGCACATTTAATTCACAGAATATTTATGTGTGCGTGTTTGTTGCGCATAATGCGGATCCGTGTTAAACTCTAGGCATGAAAACACCGATGATCATGGTTTTGTGAAAGGAGATCATTATGAGTAAACTTGTCTATTCAATCAGTGCTGCCCCACTTGAAAAACAAACCCTTGCACACCATCCAAAGGCGCAGATTCGCCATACTTTAGCCAGAACGATGCAGATGATCAGAAACAGAATCATTGAATACATTATTGATTTCGACGAAAAAGTTGAATCCGATACGCTGACCGTCAAGGACTATATTTTCCCTTTCCTTTGCGGCTGCGTAATCTTCCAGCTATTTTTCATGCTGGTCAATATTTAACTCAAATTAAATTGACCAATTCCACTATGGAGCATCCGTGCATCAGATATGCACAACTCACTTAGCTGCGTCTTCAGTCCCGTTCTCTTTACAACACAGAGACTTCAAACATAATTTCCGCCAGAAAAGAACGCGTTCATTTCTCTGAACGCGTTCTTTTCTGTCTGTTTGAATTTTTATCTTATCTTACAAAAGTCAGGTCAGGTTGATAGCTTACAGAGGTCTTCGAGTATAATCAATATATAACTGAACTCAAGAGTGACGAAATAATCATTTCACATTTCAATATAC
This sequence comes from Allobaculum sp., assembly GCA_051873775.1. Taxonomy (GTDB): domain Bacteria; phylum Bacillota_I; class Bacilli_A; order Erysipelotrichales; family Erysipelotrichaceae; genus Allobaculum. The sequence goes on from JBJEFF010000076.1 coordinate 8,806, forward strand.
CGGCAGACTCTGTCGTATAGAGCTCTGCAGATAAGGAGAATTCATGTCCAAGAAAAGACTCGCACTGCTTTTATCCGCCTTTTTAGTCTTCGGATGCGTATCGCCCGGAACAGATCCCGGTTTTCAGTCCGTCGAACAGGAAATTGTATCCAATGCGGAATTTGAAAACTTTCTCGACCAGTATGTCGTGAAGTACTGTCAGGATAATTACATTCTGACTCATAACTCATTTATACATCCCGGAAACTACGGAATTGATGTTTCGAAACAGAAGAAGGAATTTCCTTCCATCATCGTCAGTCAGGAAACTATAGATTTCGGCAATCAGGTTATTTCCAGCCTCGAGGCAATGGATCCTCGTGATTTGAACACAACAAATCAGAACATTCGTGAAGCCCTGCTCCATTCCTACAGGGCTGAGAGCGTTCTGTATGACGAACGGTTCGACTACATCGGTAATGCGTTTAACAGCGATTCCGGAACTCAGATTGTCCCGGTCAATGTACTGAGTAACTTCAGGTTCTATCAGGAATCCGACATTGAAGGCGCCATCTCGCTGATCCGGTCAGTCGGAAAGTATTTTGATGAAGCCCTTGAATATGCGCATGATCAGGCAGATCAGGATTTATTCGCAATTAATTATGAGGATGTCATAGCCTCTATACAGTCCGTACTCGACAGTAAAGACAATTCTGTAGTGGCCGAATCGTTAATGAGCCAGGTAGATGCATTGAATCTTGAAGCGACAAAAGCTCAGAATTATAAAGATCAGATTCAGAAAGCTTTAGAGGAATCGTTCTTTCCTGCCTACGAAAAACTCCAAAACGGTCTAGAAGAGCTCAAAGATGATAATCAGGGAGTGAAGAGCACTTCCGCTTTTCCCAACGGCAAGGATTACTATGTAGCAAACTTAAAACTTTATGCCGGCACTGATGCATCGATTGAAACCATCAAAGAAGAAGTCCGCGCCGGTATTGATGAAATTACATCCGACTACCGCAAACTGCTGCGTGAAAATCCGGATTTAGCCATAAGCGCCGACGCGACGACGGATTTTTCAAGCATTGATGCGATCATTCCATTTTTACTGGAACGCTATCCGGCTGACTTCCCTGTTGTCTCCAAAATTAACTACAATCTGCAGCCGGCGTCTCCGGAAGAATGCACCCCGTCGGTCATGGCCTTCATGATCAGTACGCCATTTGATTCAAGAGAGCCGTACCAGATCCGCTATAATGCCCGTGATTATTCCTCCGATTTCCGGACGCTGGAGTTCTACAAAACGCTCGCCCATGAATCCGTCCCCGGGCATGTTTATCAGGAACAGTATAATAAGGAACACTTTAAGCACTCGGCCCAGTACCTGCTTTACAACTTTGCGTTTACCGAAGGTTATGCCACTTATGCCGCCTATCAGACCCTTGACTGGACTGGCATTGATGAAACAACGATTGAACTCTATAAACTTATGGATCAGTATTCCGAATATACGGTCCTGCTGATGGATCTGCAGATTAACTATGACGGCTACTCCTACGATGAATTCAGTCAGGTCTGGGGTTCGGGCATGCAGCCGCTCTATGATCAGCTCTGCGAGAACCCGGGCTTATTCTTCGGTTATTATTTCGGTTCGCTCAAACTGCATCAGCTTCAGGATATTGCGATGGAAGCATTAGGCAGTACGTATGACCCCGTCCGCTTCAACGATGCGATTCTGCAGGCAGGCAGCGTTAACTTTGAAGTCGTCGAAGAAAACGTACAGCGCTACATCGATGGCGTCCGTCAGAGTAAATACGGCACTAAACAGAATGACGAGCTGGATTCAGACGTTTCAAATTCTGATGATCTGAATTCACTTTATGAAGATACTGACGAGGCTTTTGAAGAAGTCGAATAGATGGATGCTGTCTTACTCCAGTTTCCCTTTTCCCCACACACCGCTTCACGGTTCCATGCCGGAGGCGGTTTCTTTATGGTCCGGCGTTCATTGCGCATTTGCAAGTACAGAAAAAAGAGACCGGATTTGGTCCGAGTCTCCCTTGTTTTCATTAGCGTTCGTAGATTTTGTTGAGCAGTTCCGGCAGGTCTTCAATCGCAACTTCGACTTTTTCGCCATTTTTGCGCTGTACATATTCGACTTTACCGTTTGCGACACCTTTACCGAAAGTAAAGCGGTGAGGAATACCGATCAGTTCCATATCCTTGAACTTAACACCGGCACGTTCTGTACGGTCATCGAGCAAGACATCCATGCCCTGTTTTGTGCAGTAGTCATACAGCTTGCGTGCCTCTTCAACCTGTTTTTCGTCTTTCATGTTCACAATGACGATCGCAACGCGGAATGGAGCAAGGGCATCCGGCCACATCAGACCGTTGTCATCATGATACTGATCCGCAACGGCAGCCATGCATCTTTCCAGACCGATACCGTAGCTTCCCATCCATACCGGCTGGAGCTGGTTGTTCTGGTCGGAGAAATACAAGTTCATCGCTTTGGAATATTTTGTACCTAACTTGAAGAGGTTTCCGACTTCGATACCATGTTCGAATGTGAGTTTCTTACCACATTTCGGGCAGAGGTCGCCTTCTTTGACCTGAGTCAGATCTGCAACGGCAGTCGGAGTGAAATCTTTTAAGTTCACGTTTTTAAGGTGGTGATCATCTTCGTTGGCACCGATGATGAAGTTTTTCTTGTGAGCAACCTGACGGTCCATGTAAACCGGAATGTTCAGTCCGACAGGTCCTGCAAAGCCGATGCGTGCACCGGTAGCTTTCTTAACTTCTTCAGCATCCGCAAGGTTCAGTTCTACTGCATTGAGCAGTTTACCGGCTTTAGTTTCGTTCAGTTCACGGTCACCCGGCAGAACGAATGCGACGAGCTGTCCATCGGCATTGTAGATGAGAGTTTTGACGAAGTCGGAAGGTTCCTTACCAAGGAAGGAGCTGACTTCTTCGATTGTGCCGGCATTCGGAGTGAAGATTTTTTCCATTGGTAATTCTTCAGAAAGATCATCTGTCATGGTATCCACAACTTCAGTGATTTCTTCGTTGCTCGAGAAATCACAGCCTTCGCATCCGACTACGATATC
>JBJEFF010000077.1:0-11808 GCA_051873775.1 Allobaculum sp.
CCTTTAGGAGGGCCGATCCCTCAAAACATCGCACTATTTCCGAGGGCCAAAAAAGCACAGGCCATAAGCCCATGCTTTCATTTCTGATTTTAGATTGATTTAAGTTCAGACTACTTAATAGTAACAGTTGCACCAGCAGCCATGAGTTTTTCTTTAATCTGATCAGCTTCTTCTGGAGCAATGTTTTCTTTGATGACTGCAGGAGTGCCGTCAACAAGTTTCTTAGCATCAACAAGTCCGAGACCAGTGATTTCACGTACAGCTTTGATAACTGCAACTTTAGTTCCACCGACGTCAGTCAGAGTAACTGTAACTTCGCTTGGTCCTTCATCAACAGCTGGAGCACCAGCAGCTGGTCCAGCAACAGCAGCAGCTGCAACTACACCGAATTTGTCTTCGATTGCTTTTACAAGATCGTTCAGTTCAAGGATTGTTGCCTCTTCGAGGTAGGCAAGGATTTCTTCCTGAGTTAATTTAGCCATTTTATTTTCCTCCAATGGTTACTGCAGATCTCTTATTCTGCAGGCGCGCTCTGCTCTTTGCTTTCAGCAAGAGCTTTAACTGTAAGAGCGAATTTGATTACAGGTGCATTCAAAGTAGATGCAAATTTAGCCAGCATACCTTCTTTGTTTGGCAGACTGGAAAGAGTTTTGATTGTTGCTTCGTCAACAACTGCTCCATCTACGATGCCGCTTTTGAGAATCAGTTTGTCGTGAGTTTTTGCGAATTCTGCAAGTACACGTGCTGGAGCAACCTGGTCAGTACCAAATACGAGTGCGTTTGGTCCTTTTAATGCAGGTTCCAGAGCATCAAAGCCTAACTGATTTACCGTACGCTGTGCAATAGTGTTTTTGAACACTTTCATGTCAACGCCTTCTTTACGTAAAGCGTTACGCAGTTCAGTGATCTCAGCAACTGTTAAGCCACGGTATTCAACGACAACGACAGAACTAGAGTCAGAAATCTTTTTCGTAAGCTCAGCAACATCAGCTTCCTTTTGAGCAAGGACGTCTTTGTTCATGAGGTTTCCTCTACTTTCTGTATTGCATCAATATTCTCTAGATAGATTAAGAAAGCCCGCTTTGAGGGCGGGCTTGAGTTGCATGTTAAAAATGCGATCAATCCCTCGGCAACCTGATTAAGCTTTATAGCCGTTGCTGTCTATGGAATACTGATAACAAACTAATATTAGTGATGAAGAGTCAGAATGTCAAATACATTCTTATTTCATTTCCACGTGGATTCCAGGACCCATAGTTGTGGAAAGAACGAGGTTCTTCATGTAAGTACCTTTAACTTTAGCTGGTCTGGCTTTTTTGATTACGTCATAAACAGCGTTGAAGTTTTCAACGAGTTTATCGTTATCGAAAGATACTTTACCGATCAGGACATTGATGTTACCTGCTTTGTCAACACGGTAAGTAACTTTACCTTTTTTAACTTCGTTGACAGCGTTAGCAATATCCATTGTAACTGTACCAGTCTTAGGGTTTGGCATTAAACCTTTAGGACCGAGTACACGACCTAAACGTCCTAATTTACCCATCATGTTCGGAGTAGCAATCAGAACGTCGAAATCGAACCATCCACCCTGGATTTTCTGGATGAGTTCGTCGGAGCCTACGAAATCTGCTCCTGCATCTTCAGCTTCTTTTGCTTTGTCGCCTTCAGCAACAACAGCAACAGTCTGAGATTTACCTGTTCCGTTAGGAAGAACCATTGCACCACGGATCTGCTGATCAGCGTGACGTGGGTCAACGTTTAAGTTGAATGCGATTTCTACAGTTTCGTCGAATTTAGCGGAGCTGGTTTTCTTAGCCAGATCAACAGCTTCTTCAACGGTATAAATTTTTGTACGATCGACCTGCTCTTTAGCAGCTTTATAACGTTTGCTTAATTTTGCCATTGGTCTCTCCTCCTTATCCTTCGTATCCTGTGATTTTGATGCCCATGTTACGTGCAGTACCTGCAACAATGCGCATAGCGCCTTCTACATCAACTGCATTTAAGTCAGGCATCTTGTATTCAGCAATTTCTTTTAACTGGTCAACAGTGATAGTTCCAGCAACCTGTTTCTGGTCACCACTAGCTGTGGAGATACCAGCAGCCTTTTTCAGCATGGAAGCAGCTGGAGTTGTTTTCAGTACGAAATCAAAGCTCTTGTCTTCGTAAGCAGTGATAACAACTGGTACGATGTCTCCTCTGCGTTCTTTAGTAGCATCATTGAATGCGCTGCAGAACTGAGGCATGTTGATTCCAACACCTGCAAGACCTGGACCTGGTTTAGCTCCGCCTGCAGGGAACTGGAGTTTTACAACTTTAGTGATTTTTTTCTTTTTCTTAGCCATAAGACTCTCCTCCTGTATATTGGTCTTATGCTGTGGTTTGCGGATCGTCCGACCGATCTGAAAGATGATTTTCACATCCTTTCACGATCGTCGCTGCGAATCCTCCCACGCATGCCTAGTTATACTACTCGCTTAAAAGCTGATTTGCAACCAATCCAACGCTTTTTTTCCGTGTTTTAGTCATGAACTTCAGCGATATGTACGCCATTTCTTACACCTGCCATCCCATGCTGTTCTCTTGGTCTGCTTTTGGAATGATCTTTTCGTTTTCATGAAGAAAATATTCCTAGCAAAACTTTCTTTATCCCTGATTTCAGTCCTCCGTTCTTGAAAGTCATCTCTTTGTAGGATATGTGAAAGGATCGAACGTCTGTCTTTACTTTTAGGCAGGTTAGACAGAACAAAAACAAAACCCTCCAAATTTAAACTTGGAGGGTGAATAGGCAAGTGGTGACGCGTACGGGATTCGAACCCGTGAATGCATGCGTGAAAGGCATGTGAGTTAACCGTTTCTCCAACGCGCCAATTGTACTTCGCTCACTTTGTGAACGCTCGATTAATATACCATATTCAAAAGTTATCGCAAGACTTTTTTAAAATTTTTTTCATTTTTTTCTGGCAAGCCGCTCTTTGCTCAAGGTTGTCCCGGATCAGCGCATTCAACTTCCTTTTTTGGCTGTCCTTTTGATCGGATATGTCTTTCTATATCTTCTCTACCTTATATATATAAGTATGAGATATCTGCTATAACAAAAGACATCTTGGCGTTCTGACTTCTTATGTCATGTCCTTTTTCTAAAAAAACAGTTTGCCACTCTGTTTCAAAGCAAAAATAAAACCCTCCAATTTGTACTTGGAGGGTGAATAGGCAAGTGGTGACGCGTACGGGATTCGAACCCGTGAATGCATGCGTGAAAGGCATGTGAGTTAACCGTTTCTCCAACGCGCCAATTGTACTTCGCTTAATGCCCTGTCATGATACCACATCCACAAATGATTGCAAATATTTTTTTGTTTTTTTCTTCAGCACCCGCTTTTCGGGTCGATTCGTCCTGGAAATCCAGTGATTTGATCACTTTTACCTCCTTATCGAGTATTTATGATTCTTCTTTGTTTTCCAAATGCTTGAAAAGCCAGGGGATTCTCGCATTGTATCCATGCAGACTTCCCTGACTTTTTGTTCATTTTCAGTCGATATGATTTTCGTTCTTTGTTTTGGCTTCTGCCTGATCTTGTCGGATCATGCCAAGTCGATTTGATAAGAGGATCTGTTTGCTATCCTTCAAGATCCGTGATTTTAGCCGTTGTCAGTCTTTCTTTTTCCAGTTCAATCCATTCATCGAGAGTTAAAGGCGTGTAGTCGGAACGCATTGTAAAGCAGTTGATCATCTGAATCGGCACTTCGGCAAGATCTCCACTGCCGATGCGGTGGTGAGATTGTTTGGCCACATACTTGCAATACGCATCGATAAAGTTCTGATCGCGCGTATTGTGGATATGACCGTATAACATCCATGTTTTTGGTTTTCCCCGCTCATCGACACGGTACTGGCCGTTATAGCAGACAATCGGATAATGGGAGAGAACCACTTTGCGGCGGTTGTCGTGAAGTTCCTCGTAGTCCTTAATCCACCCAAACAAGGAGCAATCAAATTTCTTGTCATCGAGATAGAGATCGTGGTTGCCGCGTATGAGGAATTTCTTTCCGTTCAGGCGTTCAAGAATTTCTGTTGTCTGTTCGCAATTACCCCATGAAAAATCCCCGAGAACAATCACTTCATCGTTGCGTCGAACTTTCCTGTTCCATTGGTCGATCATGTAGTCGTTCATTGCCTCAACATCTTCAAACCCCCGACAATCCATCTGTTCATTGAGCTTGCGATGGTAAAAATGGCAATCTGCAATGTAATAGCGCATCCAACCACTTCCTTTCTTATGCTGCATGTTTTCATGCCTTTTCCTCTTTTATCAATCATCTCTGTGTATGATTGAGCGAGTCAGAAACCGTTTTTTTCATCATATTGCCTAAGTTTATCACCATGACAAGCAGGTGTAAAAAACCAGCAGAAAAAAAGTCAGTTTGACAGAACAAATGACCGGTTTGTCAAACTGACTGAATTTTCCATTTCATCGATTACTTCGATTATTTCAATACTCTATTTCTGCGCATCTTCTTTGCCGTTCTTTTCCAACCACTGCTGGGTAAACTTGTCAAGCCTTTGTAAAATGGAGGCGAGGTCATCGTGCTTTTTGGCCAGTCCAAGACGGACATAGCCATCCATGCCGAATGTAGAGCCCGGCACAAAGAAAATGCCTGTTTCCTCAAGCAGATCAACCGCAAACTTTGTAGAACCTGTTCCTTCAGGCAGCTGCAGGAAGGAGACGGTTCCTTTTTCAGGCATATTCAGCTTGAAATAAGGTGTGCTTTCCAGCCATTTATTGAGAATCGCCTTGTTTTCAGCTACCACTTTCTGAACGTTTTCGATAATACTCTGTCTGTTCTGCAGGACAACGAATGCCATCTGTTCGACTAAAGGTCCTGTTGAAATTAGCATATAGTCGCGCATCGAATGGACTCTTGCGATCAGTTCGGGGCAGGCTTTCATCCACCCGAAACGCAGTCCGGCACAACCGTAGATTTTAGACAGAGACGAGGTGGAAATCCCTTTGTCGTATAAATCGCTGATAGCTGCTTCCTGATCGGGATACAGCGGGTTGCGGTACACTTCATCAAGCAGAATCCAGATTCCCTGTTCTTTACATAAATCCACAAGCTGTTCTAACTGAGTACGATCGAGCCAGGTGCCGGTCGGGTTGGAAGGATTGGCAAAGAGAATCATTCTCGTTTCGGGCAAAATTGCTTTGGCCAGCGTATCCATAGACAAAGACCAGTCCGAGGGATTCAGTTCGATTTCTGTTGCCGTGCAGCCAAGAAAGCGCGGATAATCGCTGAATTGCTGGTAACCCGGCTTGATCGTGATGACATGATCGCCAGGATTCAAAACGAGATTCATAGCGAGTTCATTGGCCTGCAAAGCCCCATGCGTCAAGGCAAGCGTCTTTTCATCCTGATTTTGATACATGGAGAGAATTTCATTTCTCAACTCAGACAGACCGGTAATCCAGCCGTAATCAAGCGTGACATCATCAAGCGCATGCGGGTCAAGTTTCAGAAGATCCTGCATGGTCAGACTTTCACAGGAAGTGTCTGTCAAATTGTACTTTGCCTGGCGTTCATAATCATTCATCCATTCTTCCGTCAGAAACCTTGCGATCTTCATTGTCTTTCCCTCCTGCAAATCTTCATTTCGAATAATGTACCGAAAAAATAGATGATTGTGCCTGTACGGATACAGGATCAACCATCTATTTAGTCATTTCATAAATTTAGTTTAGCGAATGCGTCGCATTAATCATAGAACACTTTGGACAGGAATTCTTTTGCACGTTCACTTTTCGGGTTCGTGAAGAATTCTTCGGATCCTGCTTCTTCAATCACGTTGCCGCTTTCCAGGAAAACAACACGGGTTCCCACTTTGCGGGCAAAACCCATTTCGTGAGTAACGACGATCATCGTCATACCCTGAGCAGCAAGTTCCTGCATAACTTCAAGAACTTCCTTGATCATTTCCGGGTCCAGGGCGGAAGTTGGTTCATCGAACAGCATGATTTCAGGATTCATGCACAGCGCTCTTGCGATTGCAACACGCTGTTTCTGACCACCGGACAGGTTGTTCGGATAAGCATCTTTCTTTTCGAGCAATCCGACTTTGCCAAGGTAATCGAGAGCATTCTTTTCCGCTTCTTCATCAGAACGTTTAAGAACTTTTGTCTGTGCGAACTTGCAGTTGTCAAGAACCGTCAGGTTCGGGAACAGGTTGAAGTGCTGGAATACGAAGCCCATCTTGTTGCGTAAGGCACGGTATTCTTCTTTGTTTTTCGGATCGAGCTTTTTGCCTTCCAGATATACTTCACCGCCATCCGGAGTTTCCAGACCATGGATGCAGCGCAGGAAAGTCGATTTACCGGATCCGGACGGACCGATCAGGCAGACTACTTCACCGCGTTTTACGGACAGGCTTGCATTTTTCAGAGCATGCAACCCGGAGAAGTTCTTGGAAAGATTTTTTGCTTCAATCATCATGGAAGGAGTCTGGGTAGTTGTATTAGTCACTGACTGCCAATCTCCTTTCCAATTTACGCGCGAGCCAGCTGATGACCAGCGTCATGCACAAATACATCACGCCAGCGACCAGCAAAGGTGTCAGGTAATCATAGTAGTGCGCACCCAAAACCTGAGCGTTATACATCAATTCGGATGTACCGATGCAGCTCGCAAGCGAACTATCTTTAATCAACGTAATGAACTCGGAAACCAGAGGCGGAACAATTCGCTTGAATGCCTGTGGCAGAATGATTTTAAACATCATCGGCCAGTAGCTGATGCCAAGCGTTTCGCATGCTTCCCACTGACCCTTGTCGACACCCTGAATTCCAGAACGGAACAGCTCGCACTGATAAGCGCCAGAGTTAAGGGAAAGTGCCACAAGGGCAACCACATAGACATCCATGCGAACTCTTACGCCAGTCACCATCCGGATGAGAACAGGGATGCCGAGGTAGAAGAACATAATCTGCAGTAGCATAGGCGTCCCGCGGAACACTTCAACATAGGTTCCGCAAAGAATATTGAAAATTTTCAACTTGGACAAGCGTCCGGCAGCCATCAGAATTCCGATGACCATACCAATTAACAGTGCGCCAAGAGCCAGGCCAAGGGAGATCCCGGCACCCTGAAGTAGGAATATCAGGTTCTCTGATGTAAGAATCTTTTCCATTATTCAGCGTCGCCAGCGAACCATTTTTCAGTCAGTTCCGTGTAAGCATCGCTTTCTTTGAATGCTGCGATTGCTTCATTGATCTGATCCATTAATTCCTGGTGATCTTCAGTGGAGTAGATGATGTTTTCTTCGTCCATCAGGTTTTCGCCGACGATTTTGAATCCGCCCTGACGTACATACTGATCTGCAACAGCTTTGTCGATAACAACTGCATCGATACCGTGTGCTTTCAGGTTTTCCATCATGAGGTTTGCATCTGCAGTAGCCTGAACTTCTGCGCCTTCGATTTCAGCAGCAGCCTGTTCACCAGTTGCACCCTGCTGAGCACCAACTGTCTTGCCGTTCAGATCAGCAGCGCCAGTGATGTCGGAATCTTCAGCAACAACGATAACCTGTGCGGAATCATAGTAGGAATCGGAGAAGATACCCTGACGGTCTGCATCGTAAGTGAAGCCGGATACACCTAAATCGATCTGTCCTGCCTGTAAGCTGGAGATGATTGTATCGAAGGAGAGTTCTTCGAATTCATATTTGTAGTTGTGGCCGTTTTCGTTGAGGTAGTTAAACATCCATTCAACCATTTCAGGGTCGAATCCTTCGATTTCGCCGCTAGCGCTCTTGGATTCATATGGTGGATAGTCTGGGGAAATACCAATCAGGATAGTCTGTGCTTCCGCATTTGCATTGCTGGAAACATCAGCTGTGCTTGCAGTAGAGGAAGCATTGCTGCTAGAGCTGCAGGCAGCCATGGCTAAAGCCATAACGGAACATAAAGCTGCAGAAACTGTTTTTTTCATATTCGTTTTTTCCTTTCCGGGGAACGAGTCCCTTACGTTTTTTATCTTTGAAGCAGTAAAAAGAGTCGTAAAAAAGCGCCCTTTCGACTAACGAAAGGACGCTTGAACACGCGGTACCACCTTACTTCCCCGGTATCTGTATTTAAATCTTACCGGGACACTTTATCCTTAACGCGGATCACGGCGGGGATTAACCAGCACTCCAAGACACGTTCAGAACGTTTCACTAACGACTCGCACCAGACGTCGTCTCTCTTCAAGCTTCCCGCTCTTACTACTTCTCTTCTTCGTTTATGCGATGATTTAAGCACAAGCCTATTCAAAACGCAAACCTCTTTTCGAATATTTTTCAGATAACCGCCCGATTTAGCCGAACTAGCCCTGCAATTGGCGATTTTCTTTCTTTTTTCGTACATTTTTTACAGAAAGCTTTTTCATATCATTTTCATTTGTTTTCAGAGCACCAGTAAACCTTTAAAAAATCCGCTCCGACGTACGGAACGGATTAAAGTCTTTTAAAATCAGTTAGTTTTTCAGTGCCTGTAATGGTGCAGGGATGCGTCCACCGCGGTTAACAAACACAGAGTTGCCTGTCTGGTTGATCGCAATAACCGGACCGGATCCGAGCAATCCACCAAAATCGAGCACTTCGCCGACTTTTTTGCCGATTGCCGGGATAATACGAACCGCAGTGGTCTTGGTATTGACCATACCGATTGCGGCTTCGTCCGCAATAACACCGGAAATAATATCCGCACTTGTATTACCATCCACCACGATCATATCGAGACCGACGGAACATACAGCAGTCATTGCTTCGAGTTTTTCAAGGGTCAGCACACCTTTGGAAGCTGCCGCAATCATGCCGGCATCTTCGGAAACTGGAATGAATGCACCGGAAAGACCGCCGACGTGGCTTGTTGCCATAACGCCGCCTTTTTTCACGGCATCATTCAGCATGGCAAGACATGCAGTAGTACCGTAAGCACCACAGGTATCAAGACCCATTTCCTCAAGGATATAAGCGACAGAGTCACCGATTGCCGGTGTCGGAGCCAAAGACAGGTCCACGATGCCGAATGGCACGCCAAGACGCTTGCTTGCTTCACGGCCGACCATCTGACCCATGCGGGTAATTTTGAATGCAGTACGTTTAATTAAATCTGCCACTTCATCCATCGGAGCATGCTTATCCAGTTTTGCAAGAGCAGCACGAACGACACCAGGACCGGATACGCCGACGTTGATGACGCAGTCTGCTTCACCTACACCGTGGAAAGCACCAGCCATAAACGGGTTGTCTTCCGGAGCGTTGCAGAATACGACAAGTTTTGCAGCAGCCATGCAGTTGTCGTCTGCAGTCAGTTCTGCGCATTCGCGCACAACTTTACCCATCTGCTTGACCGCATCCATGTTGATGCCGGCTTTTGTCGAACCGATGTTAACAGAAGAGCAGACGTGCTGTGTAGCCGCAAGGGCACGCGGAATACTTTCGATTAATTCACGGTCACCGCTCGCATAGCCTTTCTGTACGAGTGCGGAATAGCCACCGATAAAGTTTACGCCGAGTTTCTGCGCGCAGCGCTCTAAAGTCAGGGCATATTCAACCGGATCGCCTCCGCTTGCCGCAACAAGCAGCGCAATCGGGGTAACGGAAATACGCTTGTTGACAACCGGAATTCCGTATTCGCGTGAAATATCATCGCCGACTTTGACTAAATCTTTGGCCAGACGGCAGATTTTCTCTTCAACTTTCTTACAGGACGCATGAATATCCGGATCTGCACAGTCGAGGAGTGAGATCCCCATGGTGATGGTGCGGATATCCAGGCACTCCTCATCGATCATCTTGATCGTTTCAAGAATTTTATCTGTCTGCATAGGCACCTCTTAAATGGAATGCATCGCCTGGAAGATTTCGTAGTTCATGACACGGATCACCAGGCTGTTCTGTTCGCCGATTTTTTCAAATTCATCCGCAAACTGTTCCAGGGAAATATTCATCTGATCGACATTGACGATCATGGTCATGGAGAACACTCCATCAACAATAGTCTGGGATACTTCCAGAACATTGACATTGTGATCTGCACACACATTGGCAGTCATTGCCAGGATTCCAACACGGTCCTGACCGATAACGCTGATAACGGCTTTCATCTTTCTTTCTCCTTCTACTTTAAAGACGTATAGTCGATTAAAAACAATCTGTTTAATACTCTGCCGGGCTCACCAGTTCACAGTCATAGATTCTTCAATCTGAATGATCCGCATTCAGATCTTTCTGTTTGTGATGAGTCAGGCTTTCTTTTGAGGATACCGGTTTTTTATTTAACGCAATTCAAATTCCATCTTTTTAAAGCGGTACAGTTCAGCCGGCTGGAACGTTGCCATCAGGCCATCTACATTGGAATCGAATTCGCCCGGCATGAAGTCATATTCGGCCTGTTTACGGAATAATTCCTCAATCTGAGCCGTTGCTTTCAAAGAGAGGGTCGTACTCTTGATGGAGACAATACGGTTTTCCTTGTTAACCATCAGCAGACGGACTTCGAGATTGCGCTGTACGAGGAGCGCTTTCTTTTCATCACAATCCTGAATGTTGAAATAAAAATCACAGGTATCAATCGGGCCGCCCTCGGCAAGGAAAATGAGGGTGCCATTCGTTTCACAGACAACAACTTGAATCGGGTTTTCCGTCGCGCTTTTCTGCTGGTTTTCGTTCCATTCATCATCTTTGAGGATCATCAGCATCTGTGAATCCACGAAATCCATGACAGCACCTTCATCAAGATCCCAGGGTAAAATATCATTCTTTTTCATGTCTTCAGTATATCAGTTTGGCTTTACTTGTTCTCCTTCCGCACAGGCAAATCCGCATTTCATGATTTTTTATCCGGTATTTTCCTGCAGAGTATCCGCGGTCTGCCTTTATCGTGCCTGATTCGGCATCTCTTTGATCATAATCGATTGCCTAATCCTCATTTCACAGCGGTCAGTTGCTTCATCGCATTAAAAAACCCGTCAGCAAGTGACGGGCGTATGAACGAAATGATTGACTGAATCCCGGCTTAGAATGGGAGAGGTTCACTCTGTGCAACTTTCTGCGCAGCAGTCAGGATTGCCATTTTGTAGATTTCTTCAGCATTTGCACCACGGCTTAAGTCGTTGATTGGCGCATTCAGACCCTGAAGGATTGGTCCTAATGCTTCCCAGCCGCCTAAACGTGCAGCGATCTTGTAACCGATGTTACCACTGGACAGGTTCGGGAAGATGAATGTGTTAGCCTGACCTGCAACTGGAGATTCAGGAGCTTTTAATTTAGCAACTTCCGGCGAAACAGCACAGTCGAACTGCATTTCACCATCGACTTTGAAAGTCAGAGGCATACGTTTCAGACGTGTAGTTGCTTCTTCCATTTTCGCTACGCAGTGACCTTTTGCGGAACCGAAAGAAGAGTAGGACAGCATAGCCATGCGTGGTTCAACACCGAATTTCTGAGCAGTAGCAGCGGTCTGAAGAGCGATTTCAACGAGTTCATCCGGGTTCGGATCGAGGTTGATTGCGCAGTCGGACATGAATAACTGCTGGCCGTCTTTAACAAGAATAAAAGTAGAAGATACAATGGACTGGCCCGGAGCTGTTTTAACCAGCTGTAATGCAGGACGTACAGTATCTGCAGTGGAGTAAGTCGCACCACCTAAAAGGCCATCGGCTTTACCCATGACAACTAACATTGTGCCGAAGTAGTTTGTATGAGTTAACCATTCTTTTGCTGTGTCACGATCCATACGTCCACGACGCAACTCTACCATGCGGGTC
>JBJEFF010000078.1:0-2298 GCA_051873775.1 Allobaculum sp.
AGACAATAAATCCATCGTTAAGCTCACATATTCTGTTTGATTTTTGATGGAATTCTGCGCCGAGATGGCATTAGAAATAAGATTATTAAGATGTAAATTCTTTACAAGTTTTAGAAAGTGTGTTCAGTATATCAGATAGGTTTGTGAAATGCAAGGTGTTGTCCGGCAAATTAAACGCGGCTTAATTCTTCAGATTAAAACAGACTTTTTAAACCGTCTGACAATGGTATAAATCACATTGTTTGGTGGTGATTCTGCACTTTGTTTTGTACCGAAAGACCATCATGCATATTACATGATGGTCTGTGATTATCCGAGTTCACAATCATTGATTGCCTGCATGACTGCATCGGTAGTTATGATATTTAAGTTTGAACTGTTTCCGACCAGCAAGCTTGCATTGCAGAGTTTGTTGATCATACGTGGTGTTCCGTTTGCAGCATTTAGGATTGCCTCAAGGGCATTTTCTTCAAAGACAGTCTGTGTGCATCCGGCACCTTTCAGTTTTGCTGTTACATAAGAAAGTCCTTCTGTTTTTGTCATACCTTCCAGATTGTAATTCATTACAATTCTCTGCCGGAAAGGTTCGTGTATGCTAAGACGCAGAGTACTGTTTAATTGAGGCAATCCGGCAAGCAGGACGACTGCCCTGTCTCTGGAATCCATTTCGAAATTGAACAGCATTTTCAGATCGTTTAGGACAGCGTTTCCAATATAATTCGCTTCATCAATGATAATGACAGGTGTTTGGCGCTTTTCAAGTACAAGGCGGTTAATCTCATTCTGTATGATCTTAAAGTTGTCGGTTTTACGAAATGCAGGCTGTGCACCAAGCTCTGAAGCAAGATTTCGGTAAAAATCGTTTACGGTAAGAGTCGACAGGCTGGAATAAACTACTTTGTATAAAGAGGGATTCAGCCCGGCGGACCAGTTACGGATAGCGGTGGTCTTTCCTCTGCCGGCACTGCCGGTCAGCAGACCGAATCCTTTTGTGACCAATAGATAATTCAGGCGGAACAGAACTTCCTTGTATTCCTGGGTTTCTACAAGGACTTCCTTTGAGTTTTTTAAGAAAGGGTTGAATTCCAACCCATATCTTGCAGTATAATCCATGATTATTCATCTCCTTTGCAAAGACGTACTTTTTCTCTTTTGATCAATGCGTTTTCTGTTTTGTTGAGAATCCGGATAGGAGTCAGGGCTCCATCGGATTCTACAATAAAGATTTCTTTCATATCGGGAGAATACCGGAGCCGGATACGCTGGCGCGCAAATCGGCAATCCACTTCGTATTCAATCTGGTCAATGACAATGACGCAGTCAGCAGAAACGCGACGCTCGATTTCCAGAAGGAAGTCTTTCTCAATCTCATCGGAAGACAGCCTGCGGATCTGCTCCGGTTCTGAAAAGAAACGGTCCTGTGGTGACATGCCGTGCAGGGAAGAATGGGGTGACTGGTTGTATTTCTGAACATAAGCATGCAGGCTGCCGCGGAGTTCATCGAGGGAATGGAAATCCCGCATATCGAGACCTGCCATCCACTGGTCTTTCATGGTGCGGAACCAGCGCTCAATCTTGGCCTTCCCGGTTGGAGTGTATGGCTGACAGTAGCTGAGTGTAGTGCCGATCCTGGCAGCAAGAAGTTCCATCTGCTTGTTTTTATACGACTTTCCATTATCGAAATTCAGTACCTTTGGACGACCGTACTTTGATGCTGCTGATTTCATGACAGACATCAGATTTACAAAGGTATCATTGTAGAAGATATCGATACCGGTAATGAACCGGCTGGCATCATCGATCAGGGCGATGATGTAAATCCGATGTTTCTTACCATCTGCATCGGTAAACCGTGGTCCGACACTGCTGTCACCACACCATACTTCATTGATGTGTGGGCGTTCATAACGGCGCATGTCCCTGTTGGGAGTCTGCCGGAGTTCGTTCTGAATCTGGTTGACGAAACGGCAGACCGTGGATTCTGAAACCTGCCCATTTATGATGGAACCGTCAGCTCTGAGCTGTCTGTAAATGGCCGCTGCTGACATGCGGGGATAGTTCATCTTGAAATAGCGGATGCGTTCCTGTAATTCATCATCAAGTTTGCGACTCATACCAGCATCGGACCGTCCTTTGGGGACAAGAGCATCAAACCCATGGTTCTGATAATCCAGATACCATTTTTCAATGGTTGCCGGAGCATAGTGATGAACACGTCCGTCCGGTCCAACGAGTCCTTTGGCGGAGATTTCTGTGTAAAAAGCGGTCTTACTGGGATAGTTTTCATCCAGACCGGCA
>JBJEFF010000079.1:0-2248 GCA_051873775.1 Allobaculum sp.
CTTTGACCGTCTAGTGCAGAAATACGAAGACGAACTGGACTATGTCCGCAAGCTGATTCTCGATCGTCCGGGCTTCAGTGACAAGAACTATATGTTTGATGAAACGTACTATCTGCCAAAGACGAAGCAGGGCCGAGTCAACACCGCAACCGGGGATATGGATCTTTCCGAATTCCAGACGAAGGATCTGAAAAAACTGATGGACCGTTTCTATGTCTGGAATAACTGGGACCGTGATGGCCGTTTCTACCGCAACAGTGCCTTGACACTGCTCGCCAAAGAAGGTTATGGCGAATTCTCGAAGATGAACGAAAAAACGGAAAAAGTTGCCGAAACCATCTGCGATGATCTCGAAGTGGCGTTCCGTCTCGATCCGACTATGCCGCTGCCGTTAAAAGCTTACCGCCGTCTTTGCGAACTGCTTAACCGTGACGATCGTCTTAAAGGCGCAATCGACATGAAAGGCGATGTCAACCCGTACCGCCTTGGCGAGGTCTATCACATTTTTGAAGATGCCAAAGTCGTTGCTTTAGGAACGGCTCAGCGCACTTATGATCCGGTTACCCGTTCCGTTTTCCTGAGCGCTCCTTACAAGGAAGACCATGAATGGAGCTGGCTGATTCAGGCTTCTCTGCAGCCGGGAATTCTGCCGGATCTCGATACCGTCATGGAACAGGAACCGATTACGACCGATGAAGGTACTGTGGTCTGGATGGATGAATATATCGAAGATGATGTTCATTATATTGATGCGGTCATCCGTGAAGATGAACGCTATCTCTATATTCATGCTCTGGCAAAAGATGCAAAGCTGAGCGAGTACTTAAGAAAGTGCATTCTCGAATCCGGCTTCTATTACGCTTAAATCTGAAAATCTGAATCTTTGCCACCGGAATACCGGTGGCTTTTTTTAATCAGAAACGGATAGGGAGAGGACGACAGGAAAAATCGGGAAAAGATTGCGGATCTTTGTGATAATATGACAGGAGCTATTGAATCATCAAAGAGAAAAATGCCTTCAGTTACTGACTGATCGCATAAAGATAAAAAGGGAAGAGGGAAAGCGAATGGAAGCATTATTAGACTCCTTGAACGAACCGCAAAGAGCAGCAGCAACCTGCATTGATCATCATGTCCGTGTTGTCGCCGGTGCAGGAAGCGGCAAAACCCGCGTGTTAATGGCGCGAATTGAATATCTGATCAATGTACTGGGCGTTTTTCCAAGCCGCATCATGGCGATTACCTTTACCAATAAAGCCACGGCCGAAATGCGTTCCCGTCTAGAACATCAGCTCGGGGAAATGGATGCCTCGCGGGTTCGTATTTCCACCATCCACTCGCTGTGTGTAAGAATTCTTCGCGAAGATGCCGTTGCGGCAGGTTTTCCGCGCAATTTTGAAATCCTTGACACGGATGATCAGAAATCACTGCTGCGCAAAATCTATAAGGAAAACGGAATCAGCCCCAAAGAAATGCCGTTCGGATCCGCACTCGATGCCATTTCCTTTTTACGTATGCAGGACATGGCAAACCGGCTTCCTGAATTCCGTGGGGAAATTCTCGACACGCATCATATGACACTCTCAGAAGATCAGCGTAACGTGGCAAGAGAATATTTCAGCCGCCTCGGACAGATGCGGGTGATGGATTTTGATGATCTGCTGCTGCAGGCGCATAAACTTTTAAAAGAAAATGGAACTGTGCGTGAAAAATGGCAGAACCGTCTCGACTATATCCATGTCGACGAGTTTCAGGACGTGGACCCGATTCAGTATGACATCGTCCGTCTGCTGACCCGCAAAGATGCGATTCTGACCGTCGTCGGAGATCCGGACCAGACGATTTATTCATGGCGCGGAGCATCGGTGAATATCATCATGAATTTCGAGAAAGACTTCCCGGATTCGAAAACGTTCATTCTCGATGAGAACTACCGCTCCATTCAGCCGATCCTTGAAGCAAGCAATGCGGTGATCGCACACAACCAGAACCGTATTGAAAAAAATCTGTTCACGAAAAAAGAAGGAGAAACACTCCTTGAATTCTCTGCAGCCGAGGATCTTGAGCTTGAAGCGAATAAGGTCGTTGTAAAACTCGAAAAAGATAAGCGGAAATCGAAACGGCGATGGGAGGACTATGCGATTCTCTACCGTTCGAATTACCTTTCCCGTCCGTTTGAAAAAGAATTGCGAATGCGCCGTATTCCGTACCATATCATCGGCGGCGTCCGCTTCTTCGAACGTAAGGA
>JBJEFF010000080.1:0-11340 GCA_051873775.1 Allobaculum sp.
GAGGAGGACTTTTCGTCGTGCTTCAAACGTACAAAAGACTTTCACATTTTCATTCCTAGGGAGCCGACGGCGGCGGGTCCCTAGGAATGAAAAAAAGAGATGGCGAAAAAAATGTTACTGGCGAAAAAATATCCCCTTGAGGACATTGTCCAACTGACCGGTCTCTCGATAAGACTAATAAAGAACATACAGAAAGACTTAGGCTTACAGTAATTGAACTGATCAGAATGATCCTACATAATTATTTTTCCACCCGGGACAGGTTCCTGTTTCCGGCTTTTCTTCTTCGACAGGAGAACAGAAGGATTTCGGGCTGCTTTCTTGAGATTAGAATAAAAAAAGGCATCGCTCGATTGGTGATCGGGCGATGCCTTTAATGAGTTTCGTTATTAAACTGTTGAACAGCTGAGAGAATTAAGCAGCTTTTGCGGCGGCTTTGGCTGTAGTTTCCTGTGCTTCGCGTTTCTTGATATTTGCTTCGAGAAGGGCTGGCAGTTTGTTCTTCTGATAGAAATAGAAGACGATGGCTGTTGTAATAGCGGCAACGATATCACTGACTGGTTCTGCAAGGAATACGCCGAGAACTTTGTTTTCGATAAAGAGCGGCAGAATATAAATCAGCGGAATCAGCAGGATAATCTTACGGAAGATTGCCAGGAATAAAGAAGCTTTGGCATTGCCTAAAGCGACGAATGTCTGCTGGCAGGCAATCTGCATACCGAAGATTGCGACACCGAAGATGTAGATGCGCATACTCCACTGGGTGTAGTTGAGCAGGTCGGCATTATCGGTAAAGAGCATCGCAACAGTTTTCGGGAAGCATTCGCAAAGTGCCCATAAACTTGTCGAGTAGATCAGGCAGCAGATGAGCAGCAGACGGAAGGCTTTGACGATACGTTCCTTGTTGCCGGCACCGAAGTTGTAAGACAGAATTGGCTGAGCACCCTGGGTAAGACCGGAGAGAGGCAGCAGCGCAAACTGCATAACGGAAGCAAGAATGGTCATGGAACCAACCGCAATGTCGCCGCCGTAGCGTAACAGGGAAGAGTTAAACGCAATGGTCAGCAGGCTTTCGGTAATCTGCATGATGAACGGAGAAAGACCTAAAGCCAGGCAAGGAGCAATGATGACCCAGGAGAGTCTGAAATACTGCTTATTAATATGTAAGTACGAACGTTTGGAGCGTAAGAACCATAAAACAAACAGCGCGGAAACGCACTGGGAAATAATTGTCGCAAGCGCAGCACCACGGACACCCATGCCAAGACCGAAGATAAAGATCGGGTCAAGCACGATATTTAAAAGTGCACCGATGCAGACGGTGATCATGCCCCATTTTGCGTAGCCCTGAGAGTTAATAAACGCATTCATACCTAGAGAAATCTGGACGAACAGAGTACCTAATGCATAGATCTGAATATAAGACCATGCATAAGGCAGTGTATCCTGGCTCGCACCAAAGGCGAGCAGCAGATTCTGTCCGAACATTTCAACAATGGCGGTCAGAATGATCGCAACCCCGATTAACAGGACTAAAGACTGGTTCATAATTTTTTCAGCAGTCTTCTTATCATTCTGTCCTAAGAAAATAGAAGAACGCGGGGCGGATCCCATGCAGATCAGAGCCGCAAAAGCGGATACTGCAGTAATTAATGGCATCGTGACACCGACACCGGTCAGTGCAGCCGGGCCGGTTCCGGGAATATGACCGATATACATTCGGTCGACGATGTTATAGAGAACGTTAATAACCTGAGCGGTAATACAAGGAACAGCAAACTTTAATAATAGTTTCCCGATCGGAGCTGTCCCTAGATCAGGTTTCTGAGCTGATTCGGATTTCATTTATTTAATCATCCTTTCTTGTTTTCAAATCGGTTATCTAACTCATTTTTACCTTTTTTCAGGAAAGAATGGGATTTTCATGACCTGAAAAATGTGCACAGGTAAAAGGGAAATGGATTTGCACGGGAATCATACAACGATTTTTCCGGACGGAACAGAGTTTTGTCCCGGGAGAAATATCGGGGATTCTATGAATTTTAAATGTTAAACGATTTCTTTTTAGGTACACACGAATTACTGCGTGGTTTTTAATTCTGACGTAATCCTGTGGTGGTATAGAAAAGGACATCGGCAGATCTGTAAAAATTCCTTAACTCCATAAAATGCAAGATTCATTTAGCTCCAATGTGGAAAGATCGGGTATGGATTTTGGTATGATGAAAAGTGCAGACTGCCTGTTATATCAGTCACTTTGGAAAAGGGGGAAAAGAGTATGGCGAAAACACAGAAACTAAGCGCACGTTTTAAACGTGTGACCGACTGGCTCCTGCGCCCTTTTCTGAAAATTGAAAATCTGCAGTGGCGCTCCGCCGCTCTTGCGACAGTCCTTGCGGGACTGGCATGGGTGGTAGTTGCGGTGGTTGTTCCTTTAGCTCCGTTTGGGGAGCATTCACTTTGTACAAACGATGGCTTTGCACAATATATGCCATTTCTTTCCGAACTCTGGTCTACTGTACGGGAGGGCGGAAGTCTTTTCTATACGTTTAATGGCGGACTGGGTCAGAATTTCTATTTAACCATGGCGTATTACCTGTTCAGCCCGCTGAGCTGGATTGTCCTGCTTTTTGATAAGGCACATATTCCTGCTGCTGCCAATCTGATTATCATTCTAAAAAATATGCTAGTGATTGCCCTCATGGCGTGGTATCTGCCATCGACCTGTAAGACGAAATCGTGGAGTCTGGCGGGTGCCTGCGCACTCGCTTACGGCTTCGGGTTCTACTTCCTTGGTTATGCGGTCAACTTTATGTGGATGGACTGCATAGCGCTTGTACCTTTGATGCTCTATGGCATGGAACGGTTAAACACCCGTAAAGGTCGGGCGATCTATCTGATTTCACTCGCTTTCGGAATCCTGACCAACTTCTATATGGGGGCCATTGTCTGTATCTTTCTGGCTTTCTATTACCTGTTCATGCGCCTGCGATTCACCCGGAATGGCTGGAAGGACTTTTTCTGGTTCGCGGCATGTTCACTGAGTGCGGTTCTAGTTTCAGCGATTGTGCTGCTGCCGGTAATTGAAGGCATGTTAATGGCGAATACATCCCGTATGTCACCGCCGGATCTGGAGTGGTTTAACGATCTGTCTTATATCCTTTCACGACTGCTGCCGGATGCTGAAGTCGTCCGGATTACTCATAACCGCGGAACCATCAATGTCTATATGGGAACGGCTGTTCTAGTCGGTACAATTCTGTATGTAATCAATGCGAAAGTTTCGAAACGCGCAAAATTCGGACTGCTTCTGCTTTGTGTGCTGTATTTTGTCTCTACCCAGCAAAGCTGGCTCAACTATGCCTTGCACGGGTTCTACCTGCAACGCCAGGTTCCAAACCGCTACGGATTTATCATCGGACTTTTGGCTACTCTGATGAGCTATCAGGGCTTGCTCAGTATAGAGAAGGCAAAGTTTAAATGGATCGTTCTTGCTAGCGGATTAAGTGCCTTAAGTTTTGGACTGATCTTTATTTTCTCCGGATCCGAAGAAACCTGGCTTGGATTCGTGCTGCCGGCTTTATGTATTGCGTATGGTCTGCTTGCGATATTCAATAAGAGAGCCCTTATTGCTGTGCTGATTGTGATCGAAAGCTATTGCGGACTGGTCATGGCCGCGCCGGGTGAAATGAGTTCAAGCTATACCAAAATGAGCCAGTATCTGGCAATGGCTAAAGAAGCGAAAGTCACTGAAGGCTTTGGACGCTCCGAGATCTTCTGTTCGGATATCGCCAATGCGCCAATGCTGTATGGTTTAAAAGGAATTTCCGCCTTTAACTCCGTCATCAACCCGAAAACCGCAAGTCTTTTAGGCAAGCTCGGTTTTGCGTCGGGTGAAAACTATTACCGGACTTTTGGATTAAGCCCGATTTCCGCTCTGTTTCTTGATGTACAGAGTGTCATTACGGATATGAGTGCGGTGATGCCTTACCCGTACGAGAGGACACAGACGCAGAATAATATGAGCGTCTGGAAATCGCCGTATGATCTGCCGATCGGCATTTGTCTGGAGTATCCGGAACTGACGATCGGTTCTTCAAGCAAGTTTGAAAACCTCAATAAACTGTATTCGAATGCCTACCAGTCCGTATCCGTAAAGGCAACTTATACCGGACAGAATGAATTTGTCGATCAGAACGACAATACTTATCGTCTTTACGATATGAAAGCAAACGACGTCTACATCCTGACTCTTGATCCGTTTGAAGCGCAGGACGTCTATCTGTATGCCAACATGGGTGGTACCAAAAACTTTACCGTGCGCAAGAACGGAACGATCCTGGTCGACAATAAATATGAAGGCAACATGGTCTCTCTCGGGGATGTCAAACCAACGGATCTCATCACGATTACGTTTAAAGTCGAAGACGATAAAGACGAAGGCAAGATTACGATCCAGGCTGCAACCTGTACAAGAGAAACAATTGATCAGGCAGCCGCCTATTTTACCAGCCACGGTCTGCAAAATGAGCAGGTGAAGGGAAATACAATCCGTGGCGATTATTCTTCCGACAAGGAAGAGACCATGATTTTTACCATTCCGTTTGATGAAGGCTGGAAAGCTTATGTCAATGGTAAAAGTGTGGAAACCACTGCCTGGCAGAATGCCTTAGTCAGTATTCAGCTTCCGGCAGGAGAGAATGCAATTCGGCTTGTCTATGAACCGGCCGGCTTTAAGGACGGCGCAATGCTTAGCACACTTGGTTTATTTTGTGCTGTGCTGGCAATAGGGGGATTCCCATTCCGGAAGAAAAAAGACGGCAAAAATAAAGACAGTAAGAATAAGGATGGAAATTCACCGGACCCTGAATCAGAAGATAAGACACTGGATTTTCTGAAACAGAATGGCGAAGATCCGGACAGCTTCCTGCATAATGAGGATTTTGACGACCATTTCTTACGGGAAGATCTGATCGATGATTTCCATTCTTCCCGAAAAGAGTGGAACAAAGATGCGGGGAAAACCGCAGATTCTCAGGGAAATAAAGAAGAAGAAAGCGGACTCTTAGAAACGGATTTAAAAAAGTCCGAGGATTAAAAACCGGGAATGCGGACGAATCTAAACGCACTGTGAATTTATGTTGGGATTTGAAGACGAAAAGTTGAGAAGAATCGCAAAATTGATATACTGAAATACGGATTTGAAATCAGTATCTGAAAAAAATATTTCAGTTTTCAAACCATAAAGGAGATTATCATCATGAGCGCGCAAGTCGTAGTTGGAACCCAATGGGGTGACGAAGGTAAAGGTAAAATCGTCGATGTACTCGCTGAACAGGCTGATATGGTCGTTCGTTTTCAGGGAGGAGACAATGCTGGTCACACAGTCGTTGTAAACGGAGTGAAACATGTACTTCATTTACTTCCAAGCGGAGTGCTTCGTAAAGAAGCTGACTGTATTATCGGCCCGGGTGTTGTCTGCAACCCGTTCGTTTTACTGAAGGAAATGGACACTCTCAGACAGAGTGGTATGAGTACAGATCATATTAAAATTTCAGATCGGGCTCAGATTTTGATGCCTTATCACTGCTACCAGGATGAACTGGAAGAAGCAGCTGCTCAAAATAAAATCGGAACCACCAAACGCGGTATCGGTCCTTGCTATCAGGATAAGTATGCACGCCGCGGTATCCGTTACCATGAATTCAAAGATTTTGAAACATTCGAAAAACGCCTGAGATATAACGTTGAACAGAAAAACAAACTGTTCACACAGGTTTACGGCGGCAAACCGATGGATGCAGACAAAATGGTCGCACAGTTTAAAGAAATCCATGATCAGATCGTCCCGATGATCGTTGAAAGCACCCATTTAGTCAATAACGCCATCAACGAAAACAAGAAAGTCCTCTTCGAAGGGGCTCAGGCTGCAATGCTGGATATTAACTATGGAACTTATCCATTCGTTACATCCTCTTCACCAACCGCTGCCGGTGTAACGACCGGTGCTGGTGTAGCACCAAGCAAAATCGATCAGGTGATCGGTGTTGTTAAAGCTTACTCCACACGTGTCGGTGAAGGACCTTTCGTAACCGAATTACTCGATGATCAGGGTGAATGGTTACGGAAACAGGGCTTCGAATACGGAGCTACAACCGGACGTCCAAGACGCTGCGGATGGCTGGATTTACTCGTTGTGAAACATGCGGATATGATCAACGGCTTAACGGACATCGTGCTGACTAAACTGGATGTATTAGGCGGTCTCGATGAAATCAAAGTCTGCACCGGCTATGAAATCGACGGCGAAGTGTACGACTATATTCCAAGTGATCAGGCTGATGTTGCTAAAGCAAAAGCAGTCTACAAAACACTCCCGGGCTGGAAAGAAGACATTTCCAAATGCTCGACATGGGAAGAACTGCCTCAGACCTGCAAAGACTATGTAAAATTCATTGAAGAATTTGCGGGTGTGCCAGTATCCATGATTTCGGTCGGACCGGACCGTGTCAACAACATCTACTGCAACGATCGTTTAAACGGTTAGTCAGAAGATCCCATTAAAAACTCTGTAAAAAAAGTGCTATGCCAATCGAATGAAAAGGCATAGCACTTTTGCGTTTATAAGCGATTATTTCTTTGCTGCAAACTGGAACGCATACATCAGAATGCTCCCGGCAATCGCGGCATTGAGCGATTCAAAGCTGTTCATTTCAATATGGACAAGCTGGCTGCAGAGTGCGAGGACTTCAGGACGGATGCCCTGACCTTCGTTGCCGATGATAATCGCAAACTCCTGCGGTATGGAAAGATCCTGAAGTTCAACGGAATCGTGATGCAGAGCTGCACCGAACACCGGAATGTTCTGTTCTTTCAGCTGAGGAATCACTTCACATAAATCCGCCTGAAGCATTGGAACATGGAATAAAGCACCCTGAGAAGACTGAATCGTTTTCGGACCATACGGATCGGCACAGTCTGTGGAGTAGATAATCTGATCAAGGCCGAATGCACAGGCGGAGCGGATCAGCGTTCCCATGTTGCCGGGAATCTGGATATGGTCAAGAATCAGGATCCGTTTACCGAAGGGGGTGCTGGATCCTTCCTGAGTTTTCGGAATCGAACATAAGCCGATATATTTGGCATCGCTTTTCTGGCCGGAGAGTTTATTTAAGACAGCCTGTGAGCAGGTGGTGACATTTTCAAAAGGGAAGGGTTCAAGATCATCCCGCTGAAAAACGCGCAGCAGAACTCCTGCCTGCTTTGCTTCTTCAAGCAGATGCTTACCTTCGACAAGAAACTGGCCCTTTGCATCGCGGTCTTTTTTGTGAGCGAGTTTGGCCAGTTCCTTGATTGTAGAGTTGGATGTGGATTCGATCATCATCGTCTCCTCCTTTCAGAACAATATAGATTATTCTACAATAAAATCACTCTGAAAACGGATGGATTTGGCCAGAATTAAGTAAGTAAGATTTGATTTGAATTTCTGGTTTGTTAGAATAGCTGTAAGCGCTGATGGAACCATGGCAGTACACAGGCTGCGTACAGAGAGTTATTCCTTATGGTGTAAGAATAACCGCTGCTTACTGCGAATTCACTCCGGAGCTGGAGAAAAAACTCCCCGTTTCATACGGTTATCATGATTTGAGTGTGTCTAATCAGGACGAAGCGAAATGGTACCGCGGGTGATCCCCGTTTTCGCATTCGTCCTTTTTTTATTCTTGCGAAAGGAGATAACATGACCAACTTTGATGAACTCAGAGCGCAGATTGCGTCCGATTTTGAAAACGTCGAAAATCTCGATGTCCTCAATGACCTGCGTATTCAGTATCTGGGTAAAAAAGGAAAGATCGCGGATCTGATGAAACAGATGAAGAATGTCGCTAAAGAAGAAAAACGCGAATTCGGTCAGGCGGTCAACCAGATTAAAGCAGAAACTTCTGCTCTCTTAGAAGAAAAGAAAAAAGAACTCGAAGCCAAGGCGCTTGAAGCTAAACTGGCTAGCGAGACCATTGACCTGACTCTGCCGGGAAGAAAACCGTCCCACGGCAACCTCAACCCGTTACACTTAATCGAACAGGAACTTGAAGACCTCTTTATCGGTCTTGGCTATCAGGTAATTGAAGGTGACGAAGTCGTAGATGACTTATACTGCTTCGAACGCGCCAATATCCCTAAGGATCATCCGGCACGTGATATGCAGGATTCCTTATATCTTGACCCTGTTCACCTGCTGCGCACACATACAACCGCAATCCAGATGAAAGTTCTTGAAGAACAGGCTCCGAACCCGATCAAGGTTGTCTGCCCGGGTAAAGTTTATCGTCGTGACGATGACGATGCGACTCACTCCCACCAGTTCATGCAGATGGAAGGACTCGTTATCGGACCACACGTTCCACTGTCTGACTTAAAAGGAACTCTGGAATTCTTCGCCCGCAAAATGTTCGGTGAAGACCGCGAAATCCGTTTCCGTCCGTCTTTCTTCCCGTTCACGGAACCAAGTGTTGAAGTCGATGTTTCCTGCCATATGTGCGGAGGAAAAGGCTGCCCGACCTGCAAAGGTACCGGATGGATCGAAATCCTCGGTGCCGGAGAAGTGAACCCGAAAGTTCTCGAAATGGCCGGTTATGACCCGACAAAAGTGAACGGCTTTGCGTTCGGTATCGGGATCGAACGTGTTGCCATGCTGAAATACGGAATTGACGACATCCGTCATTTCTACACCAACGACAAACGCTTCAACGAAACGTTTGACCGTATGGACTAAGGAGGTACGCTCGCGATGAAAATTTCTAGAAAATGGCTTGATCGCTATATGGATTTAGGCGAACGGACAATGGACGATGTCGCCACTGCGATTACCAATGCCGGCTTTGAAGTCGAAGAAATTCTCCCTCTTTCTCAGGGAACAAACTTAGTCATCGGTGAAGTTCTCACCTGTAAGGATCATCCGGATTCCGATCACTTACATGTGACAACAGTGGATACCGGTGATCAGGTCCGTCCGATTGTCTGCGGTGCACCAAACGTAGCCGCCGGACAGAAAGTCATCGTTGCTCTGCCGGGTGCAGTATTACCTGGCGGAACCATCAAGTCCGGAAAAATCCGCGGTGAAGTCTCCGATGGTATGATCTGTTCCTTAGCTGAACTCGGTGTGGATAAACATGCGCTCAGCGAAGCACAACTTGCCGGAATCGAAGTACTGCCGGAAGATGCACCGGTCGGCAATAACGACCCGTTAGGCTACCTTGGTCTTGATGATACCGTTCTCGACGTCTCTCTGACTCCGAACCGTGCGGATTGCCAGGCTGCATGGAGCATGGCTGCTGAAACTGCCGCAATTCTCGGTCTTGAATGCAAATTACCAGAAGTGGATGGTGCAGCTGATGTTGCGGCTGATGTACCGACAGAACTGAAGATCGTTTCCGAAACAGAAAGATGTCCTCATTTCTACGGTAAAGTCGTTAACAATGTAACCATTAAACCGTCGCCGAAATGGATGCAGGAATTATTACGTGCTTCCGGCATGCACTCCATCAATAACGTTGTCGATATTTCCAATATCGTTATGCTTGAAACCGGTCAGCCGATGCATTTCTACGACAAGAATGCTCTGCCGCACCGTGAAATTACGGTAAAAGATGATCTCGACTGCGATTACACTGCACTCGATGAAGTCACTTACCACTTACAGCCAAATGATGTTGTCATCACCAGCAATGGTCAGCCGATCGGAATCGGTGGTGTCATGGGTGGTAACGACTCCAAAATTGAAGACACAACACAGGGTATCATTATCGAATGCGCTAGCTTCGATCATGTATCCATTCGTAATACAGCTCGCCGCCTGAACCTGAATACGGAATCTTCGATCCGTTATCAGAAAGGTATCGAACCGTTAGCTGCGAAAAAAGCAATTGACCGTGCTGTTGATCTTTTAATTCAGTATGCTGATGCGAAAGACTTCGAACAGACGGTTGAATTCGGCAGCGACAATTATCAGGAAAGAACAATCACCTGCACATTAGATGATCTGAATAACCGTTTAGGTACAGACTTTAGCCTCGACGAAATCGTAGACGTATTTACCCGCCTGCAGCTTTCACCGGTTGTTGAAGGAGAAACGATTACCGTTACTGTACCGTCCACCCGTCAGGATCTGGAAGGAATGGCTGACCTCTCCGAAGAAGTCATCCGTATGATCGGTTACGACCGTCTGCCTTCCACTTTACCGGTTATGGAAATGACCGAAGGTAAACTGAATCCTCAGCAGCGTCAGCGCCGTTTCATCCAGACAGTTCTTTGCGAAAACGGTCTGCAGGATGCGATCACTTACACTCTCGTATCTTCTGCGAAAAAGGATAATGCGATTTTCTCTACCGGTGATTCTCTTGAACTGCCAACACCACTGTCCGAAGAACGCCGTTACTTAAGAACCTCTATCCTGCCATCCCTCCTTGAAAGTGCCGCATACAACCATGCCCGCGGCAACAAGGGCGTCAACATGTTTGAAATTTCCGAACTGACTTCCACTAAAGGGGTCGTTGAACACTTAGCAATTGTGCTGACTGGCGCTATGAACGAAAACCGCTGGCTGAAAACATTCACTCCGGCTGATTTCTATACCTTAAAAGGTCTGATCGAAGATATTCTTGAACGTTCCGGAATCGGTGAAAACCGCCTGTTCTTCAAACCGAACAAGAAAGATACCAAGCACTTCCATCCTGGACGTTCCGCTGAAGTTTATATCGGCAAGGACTTAATCGGTCTGATGGGTGAAATTCATCCGTTATATGGCGCTGAAGTCGGTCTGAAACATGCGGTTATGGCTGAACTTGATCTCGATAAGATCCTCAAAACGAAAAAATCGAAGATCCGTTTCACACCAGTTTCCAAATACCCGGCTGTTTACCGCGACCTCGCATTTGTTGTCGCAAAAGACCTGCCGGCAAGCAAGATCGTGGACGTCATCAAACGTTCCGGTAAACTGGGCAAAGAAACCATCGTTAAGAACGTCGATGTATTTGACGTTTACGAAGGCGAACATGTCGGAGAAAACGAAAAGTCCATTGCCTTAACCATGACTTTCCAGTCCGATCAGCAGACTCTCGATGACGAAAAGATCACAACTGTCTTTAATTCGATCATTGATGCGATTGTCTCCCAGTGCAAAGCAACTCTGCGTTCTGCATAATTCGGATTTAACCATCTATACTGCCGGTTAATCCGGTACAAAATTAAAAATCAAGGTTCTCATTCTGTCTGCTTCAGACAGGCTGAGAACCTTTTTTCAGTGTGCCCGGCGAGGCATACACCTAGGTGGTGCAAGTCCACTCT
>JBJEFF010000081.1:0-11304 GCA_051873775.1 Allobaculum sp.
ATCTGATCAAAGAGGAATTCAAAGACGAGATCGCCCGGGAAAGTGCGATCGCAGCAAAAATTGCAGCAGAAAAGGCAGCAAAAATTGCAGCAGAAAAGGCAGCGGAAAAGGCAAAAGCGGAAATTGAAAAAGCACAAGCCGAAGCTGAGAACGCAAAGGCTGAAGCTGAAAACGCAAAGAAAGAAACCACAGAGAGAAATATGAAAGACATTGCTTTAAAAATGCTGTCTGCTAAAAAGTTTTCTGTGGAAGATATCTGTGATGTGACCGGACTCTCAATGAACGAGGTTTTAAGTCTCCGGAACACATTGAACTAATCCTGCTTATATCCCTTCGATATTCTTTGAATTAAATCGGAATGTGGATTCGGCATTCCCTTCGTTTCAGTGCCGTAAGAGACTACAACAGATACGCTTGATCAGAATTCGCAGTTCCCAGTTTTCAGAAAGAACAAAAATGAGATGCCGCAGATGACATCTCATTTTTTCATTATGGTCAGGTTGATTTAGATTCTGATTTATATGGATTTTAATTCGAGATTTGCGGAGCTTTACTGAAACAGGGAGAGGAAGTTCTCTCTGATCTGCTTACATAATACGTCTTCCTCGATGTCCTTGATTTCGGCAATCTTAGATATGGTCGCATGGACGTAAGCCGGATGATTGGTCTTGCCACGATAGGGAATCGGGGAAAGATAAGGGGAGTCTGTCTCCGAAAGAATCCGGTCTGCGGGACACTCGGCAACATTGACTGGTCCCTGTTTATTGTTTTTATAAGTAATCGGACCGGCAAAGGAAATCAGGGAATTGAGCTTGAGGGCTTCTTTCATGATTTCTAAAGAACCGGAGAAGCAGTGGAAAATAATCGGGGTTTTCGCATAAGCTTCCAGAATATCCATGCAGTCACGGCTCGCATCGCGCATATGAATGGAGATCGGCAGATTCGTTTCATTGGCAAGCTGAATCTGCCTGATGAACAGTTCTTTCTGTTCTTCCTTGAACGTGGTGTCCCAGTAATAATCCAGACCGATTTCACCGAGAACATCGAGATGACCGGCACGGGCTTCCTGGTCTAAGTAGGCGAGATCTTCATCCGTTACATCTTCGACATCACCGGGATAATAACCGAACGCAACTTTGAGAATGTCCGGATATTTTTCCTTCAGTTTGCGGGCTCTGAGGTATTCTTCTTTATTCGTGCATATGACCATCATTAAATCCACACCTTTTTCGAGGGCTTCGCTGATGATTTCATCGACGTTTTCATAGAGCTTGTCGCAGGTGATATGGCAATGGGTATCTGTAATCATGAAATTCCCCCTTTATTTCTCATTCATAGGATTGCTCAGCTATTCAGAATGAATCCATATGGTTGTGTTTTACCGGTTATTCGTGAGGTTTGAAAATCTTGAGCTCGACTTTTTCCTGTGTTTTGGCAGGACCGGTCTTCGTATAGCCAAGAGATTCGATAATTTCTTCCATGGACTGGCGGGTATCGTCACGGTTGAGCGCAAATTCTACCTGTGCCTGCAGGAATCCTTTACGATCGCCGACATCGTAGCGGAAGCCTTCAAACGGACAGGAGTAGACATCCTGATCCTGACTTAGGCGGTCAATCGCATCGGTCAGCTGGATTTCGTTTCCTTTGCCTGCCGGCTGTGTTTCGAGTTTTTCGAAGATTTCAGGAGTCAGCACGTAACGGCCAAGAATTGCCAGGTTGCTTCCGGCATCTTTAAGCGCCGGTTTTTCGATAAATTCACTGACGCTGTTATAGCCGTTCTCTTTCTGCTCGATATTGGCGATAATGCCGTATTTCGGAATGTCTTCATCACTGACGGCACGGGTTCCGACGACGCTGCATCCGGTTTGGTCATAGACATCCATTAACTGACGGATGGCACCTTTGCCGCCGGGGTTGATGACGATATCGTCTCCGAGCAGAACCGCAAACGGTTCATCGCCCACAAAGCTCTTGGCACAAAGGATCGCATGACCTAAGCCTTTCGGAGTTTTCTGACGGACAGAGACGACATTGACCATATCCGTGATCTTTTCGATCATTTCGAGATGTTCCTCATCGTTGGAGGCACGCAGTTTTTCCTCGAGTTCAAAGGAACGGTCAAAATGGTTTTCAATGCTCTGCTTATAGCAGTTGGTAATCAGGCAGATCTCTTCAATTCCGGCTTCTACCGCTTCTTCAATGATGTACTGGATGGTCGGGATATCGACGATTGGCAGCATTTCCTTCGGGATTGCCTTGGTGGCAGGCAGAAAACGGGTGCCAAAGCCGGCAGCCGGAATGACGGCTTTACGTACTTTTTTAAACATAGTTCTTTTCCTTTCGAATTTCAGATAACGTGAAATCGTGTTTAAGATTCAAAAATAAATATGAGTTTCAATCCCTTATATTGTATCCGTTTGTGAAGTGGTGTTCAATTAGCCAGATGTACGGATATGGACAATAGAAATGAAAAGAGGTCCGAAATGTAAGGCGTTTTTAAAGGAAATTCACAAAAAAAAACCGGGGAGAAATCCGGCATTTTTAGGAATTGATAAGCTTACCCTCATAAAAATGACAGAATTTCAGGTCAGTTAAACGGATAAAAGTGCTTTAAATAGGCACAATATGCAGGTTGTTAACTTTTCATGATGAAAAGAGTATATGATATCATGATGATTGAGTGACTATGCCCCGTGTTTTGAGGGGATAATGAAGACTCATTCAATATAAAAAAGATGAAAGGACAAGACATGGCAAAAATGGAAGACCGTCTGGATACAATGGCACAGCGTCTGGACGAAATTAATGAAAAAATGATGGATCCTTCAGTCGTTGGCGATCGTAGACAGATGTCCAAACTCGGACGTGAAGCCAATGAACTGACTCCGATTATCGATGTATACAATGAATATAAAACCGCAACCGCTGAGCTTGCGGACGCAAAAGAATTACTGAAAGAAAACGATAAGGAAATTATCGAAATGGCGAATATGGAAATCGACGAACTGGAACCTCGTATTCAGGAATACATTTCCAAACTCGAACTGCTCCTCGTTCCGACTGATCCCAACGATTCCCATAACGCATTCATGGAAATCCGCGGTGCTGCCGGTGGGGATGAAGCCAATATCTTTGCGGGTGACTTATACCGCATGTATTCCAAATATGCAGACTCCAAAGGATGGAAAGTGGAAGTGACCGATGCTGAAGATTCCGAAGCCGGTGGCTTCTCCATTATCTGCTTTAAGATTACCGGTCAGCATGTATACGGAACACTGAAATATGAAAGTGGCTCTCACCGTGTACAGCGTGTTCCGAAGACTGAATCCCAGGGTCGTATTCAGACTTCAACCGCAACAGTTCTGGTTTACCCGGAACTCGATGAAGAAGATTTCGATATCGATATGAACGACCTCGAAATTGAAACGATGCGTGCATCCGGTGCCGGTGGTCAGCATGTCAACAAGACGGACTCTGCTGTCCGCATCGTGCATAAACCTACAGGTATCGTGGTCAAATGTCAGGACGGACGTTCCCAGCATGAAAACCGCGCAACTGCTCTTGCGACAATCGCTGCCCGTGTTAAAGAAGAACACCAGCGTGAAATCGACCAGAAAAACGAAGCAGAACGTAAAACCAAAATTGGAACAGGCGACCGCGCTGAAAAGATCCGCACTTACAACTATCCGCAGAACCGTGTAACGGATCACCGGATCGGCTACTCGGTAAACCAGCTCGACCGTATTATCGACGGCCGTCTCGAAGATCTGATGAACGCTCTTTCCACAGCCGATCAGCAGGCTAAACTTGCAGGAGAATCCCTCTAATGGTTACCTGGCATCAGCTGCTGCAGGAAGGCAAGGAACGCCTCTATCAGGCAAATCAGTCCGATCAGGCTGCCCTGCTGCTGCTCAACGAGCTGTGTTCGCACAAAAACATTAACCTGTATATGGTGATGGACGAACCGGCGGACGATCAGATCAAAACCGACTATCTCGAAGCAATCCACCGCATGGAACTCGGTGAACCGCTCGGTTATGTTTTAGGCTACGAAAACTTCTACGGCTATGACTTCATGGTCAACGAAGATGTTCTGATTCCAAGACCGGAAACAGAAGAACTGACCGGTCAGGTGTTAATGCTTTGCGACGATCTGCTTGAAGAAAAGGATCATCCCGTGATCTTTGACGTTGCGACAGGTTCTGGCGCAATTGGCATCACGCTCTCTCTTGAAGAGCCGCGCCTGGATGTCTACGCTTCCGACATTTCCGAAAAAGCGCTGAAAGTGGCATGGGCGAATAATGAAAAACTCGGCGGACGGGTTGTCTTTGTTCAAGGCGACATGCTGCAGCCATTTATCGACCGTCACATGCATTGCGACTTGCTTGTATGCAATCCGCCTTATATTCCTGAAGAAGAAGACCTCGATCATGGCGTGGTCGATTATGAACCGAATGTTGCGCTGTTTGGCGGCAAAGATGGCTTGCGCTTTTATCGCAGCGTCTTTAAGGATGCGCATAAAGTTTTGCGTGCGAATGGCATCATGGCGTTTGAAATGGGCTATGACCAAGGAGAACGCTTATCCGAACTGGCAAAAAGCTACTTTCCGGACGCCGACATTCAGGTCATCAAGGATATGGCTGGCAAAGACCGGATTCTCGTCGTGAAGACGCATAATCAGAAACACGTCAAACGCTACGTGAAGCAGAAAGACAACTAAGTAGAAAGAAGATATGCGAAACATGATTACAAGAAATGATCCGTGCTGGTGTGGCAGCGGCAAGAAATATAAAAAATGTCATGAAGAGTTTGACCGCCATCTCCATCAGCTCAAACTAGAAGGAAAACGAGTTCCGACTCGCAAAATGATTAAAAACGAAGAAGACATCAAATGGATCCGCGAAGCCGCAAAGATCAACAATGCAGTGCTCGATCTTGTTGGCGAGAAGATTCACATCGGCATGACGACCGATGAAATCGATCAGCTCGTCTACAATTACACTATTGAGCATGGCGGAACACCGGCATGCCTTGGCTATGAAGGCTTTCCAAAAAGCTGCTGCACGTCTGTAAATGATGCCATCTGCCATGGCATTCCCGATGACTATGTGCTGCAGGATGGAGACATCATCAACGTGGACTGCACCACGATTGTTCATGGTCACTATGCAGACGCAAGCCGCATGTACTGCCTGGGCAATGTTGCGCCCAATGCGCAGAAACTTGTCGATGTTACAAAGCAGTGCCTGGAAGCGGGGATTGCGGCGGTTAAACCGTGGGGTCACTTAGGCGATGTCGGAGCTGCTATTCAGGAAATTGCGCATGCCAACGGCTACTCCGTTGTTGTGGATTACTGCGGACACGGTGTCGGTAACGACTTCCATGAAGATCCGATGGTTCCGCATGTCGGCCGTAAAGGAACAGGAATCATCCTTGCACCGGGTATGGTGTTCACCATTGAACCGATGATCAACGAAGGTGTCGCAACTCTGTTTATCGATGCCGATAACGACTGGACAAGCTACACCGATGATGGCAAGCTCTCCGCACAATGGGAACACACCATTCTCGTAACCGAAGACGGCATTGAAATCCTCGCTTACTAATCGGACGAAGATTCACCAAAAAGATCAGATTCAGATCTGAATATAAAAATATGAAAATCAGATGTGCAGGGCACACGGTTAATCCGTGCTCTGCACATCTTTATTTTTTTAGGACAGAGACCCTTCACAACGGAGAGAAACCGGATTTCGTATTCTGAATCCGATTTTTCAAAAAAAGAGAAATGGGAATTCAATCTGAATGAATGAGTTTTAAAGAACACTCTTACATGGCAAAATGAGAACAGAAATACGTACACGATAATGAATGAAGAGAAAGGACTGAATTCAACATCATGAACCCACAGGATATTCGTTTAATTGTCATGGATATTGACGGAACACTGACAAATGACAAAAAAGAGATTACCGAAAGAACAAAAAATGCGCTGATCCGTTTACAGGACCACGGCATTAAACTTGCGCTCGCTTCCGGCCGTCCTTACAAAGGATTAGTCCGTTTTGCGCACGTTCTGAAAATGGACGAACACGATGGATTGCTGATCTCAAGCAACGGCGCAAGAGCAGAAACCATTCCTTCCCGCGAAGTACACTTTGAACATGCGATCCCGACAGAACTCGCGCAGGAAGTTCTCGAACACTTAAAACAGTTCGACGTCATGCCGATGATTGAAGACGGCGACTACATGCAGGTCAACAATGTCTATAAAAATGAAATTTCCTGCAAAGGCGAAACCCGCAACATCATGGATTATGAAGCCCACAGCAATGGTTTCCTGTTAAAGGAAAGCCACGACCTCGCCAAGTCCGTGAACTTTGCGCCATCCAAAATTCTGACAGCCGGATCCGATTTCTATCTGCAGGAAAACTACAAAGCGATGGAAGCTCCGTTTAAAGACCGTCTCGACTGCATGTTTACGGCTCCTTTCTATTTTGAATACACCGCGAAAGATACAAACAAAGGTTCCGCGATTGAAGCCCTCGGCTATCCGAAAGAATCCATTGTCGCCATCGGTGATGCGCAGAACGACCTGCCGATGTTCAGTGCTTCCGGCATTAAGATTGCGATGGGCAATGCGGTAGATGAACTGAAAGAAGCTGCTGATTTCGTCGTTGACGACAACAATAACGATGGCATCGGCAAATGGATTGAAGAACATTTCCCGCAGTACTTTAATTAATTCAGAAATCTTCAAACTTTTCTGCCATGACGCAGAGAAACATATGATCCTACGAAAAATGACAGGTGCCTTACTGATCTTCGGCAGCCTGTCATTTTTTTGTTTTCTGTGATTTCTGATCATGAATTATTCTGATGATTTTAAATGTTCAAACTGAATGGTGGATGAAAAATGCTAGTCCTGAACATCGAGCCAGTAAATTTTACCGTCGACCATCTTTTCGATCGGCGCAAGGGAATAGAACGGATAACCTTTGGATTCGATATACGGACGGCCTTTCTGGAAACTCTTTTCGATGCAGAAGCCGCATCCGCATAAAGTGGAATTCGTCTGTGTGATTAAATCTTCAACGCCTTTAAATGCCTGACCATCGGCAAGAAAGTCATCGATAAACAGTACACGATCACCCGGAAGAATCGCTTCTTTTTCCATGCAGATGGTGTAGGTTTTCTGCTTGGTGAATGAGAAGACTTCAGTGCTGACCGGATTGTCCATGGTCGAAGGTTTTGCCTTCTTGGCATAGATGACCGGAATGTTCAGATACATCGCAGTCATGAGTGCCGGGGCAATACCGCCGGATTCAATGGTCAGAACTTTAGTCGGTTTTGTGTCTTTAAAATAATCCGCAAATGCTTTGCCAATCTGATCCATCAGCTGCGGATCAATCGTATGATTGAGAAAGTTATCCACTTTGAGGATGCGCTCGCTTAAAACCCGCCCATCCTTTTCAATTCTCTCCTGTAAGAAATTCATAGTATCCTTCCTTTCGCAAAAACAGGCAGATCACCGGTAAATATTGTGAGGTAGAGTGTACCGTAGTTTTTCAGATTTAGGTTATTCGAGGACAACCTGAACGACATCATCGCCCGGAATGATCGAACGGACATACTCCTGTACCCAGGCTTTGGAGATATCGAGACCTTTGGCGGTAATGAAATGATCCGCTGCCCAGTCATCGTTGTATTCATGAATGGTGGTAGTCCGGTACTGACGGAGATCCGGAGAAATCCAGGTGATCGTCGGTGTGAACTGCACATCCGTAAAGGTTGTCTTCTTTGTATCAAAGTCGTAGTTCAGCCGGAACTGGGCCATGCCGCCGACCATCGTTTCATTGCCATCCTGAGCGGAAATGAAGTTGCCAAGCGAATAGTAGACCAGGGTGTCCTGGTTCTCATTCTGAATCAGTTCGACCGGCTGAATGACATGGGGGTGGGTTCCGATAATGACTTCGACACCTTTGGAATTGAGATACTGCGCAAGCTGGCGCTGTTCTTCATTCGGTTCAGTGTGGTATTCATCGCCCCAGTGCATGGCGACAAGCTGGACATCGCTCACTTCGTTTAACGCATCGAGTTTCTGATCGATCAGGTCATAGTTAATCGAATCATCCGCATTGCGGTAGACATCGATCAGCCATTCCATACCCTGCGGAACGGTATAGCCGTTTAAACCGTAGGTAAATCCGGCAAGGCCGACACGGATACCATTGATTTCACGGACAACCGGTTTTGTCGAATCTTCATGACTGGAATAAGCACCCGTTGCGCTCAGATCCGGTAAGTGTTCCTGAATATAGGATTTTTCATATTTGAGTCCTTCGGTTCCGGCATCCATCGAGTGGTTGCTGGAAATGGAGAACCAGTCAAAACCGGAACTTGCGAGCGCATCGATCATTTCCGTCGGTCCGTTAAAGGACGGATAGCCCGACAGACCGAACAGGTCACCGGCACAGATCGTCTCGAAATTGCAGTAGGCAAGATCGGCGTTTTGGAAGTAAGGAACCGTCATTTCATAGAGTGGCGCAAAATCACGATTTCCATGGTCTTGCTCCCAATAGACAAAAATCGTATCGTGCAGTAGATTGTCGCCGACTCCGGCAAACGTAAAGGAGGACTGGTGCAGACTGGAATTTGCGTTGGCGTCAGACTCAGATTCAGATTGCGTATTGACAATCGTTGATTCCGCCTTTGAGTTCGATGGGGAAGCAGGGAATAATGTCCTGAAGACAACCCAGCCTAATCCTCCAATCGCACAGACAAGCAAGCAGCCCGCCACGCAAAGCAAGGCAATGCGTCTTCTTCTTTTTCTTAAGCGCGCCTTTTGGCGAGATGTCCTTTTTAAAGGCTTCGGTTCTTTCGGATTGGTCATAAACAGATCTTTCTATGATGTGAATAAGAGAAGATTGAGAACGAAAGACGAAAGCGCTTTCGCTCTGGATCAGACATCAGATTTTAATAGATTCATTATTTCATTCTCTTGGAATTTCTCCAACAAACTTCCCGAAACGTCGAAAAAAGATATGGAATGGTTGCCATGAATAAAGGGAAATCGTCAATTTCTGATCAAAATAGGAAATTCAGGTTGCTGGACATTCAGAAATGCCGCTAATCTTAAGGCATGGAAAAACAAATCACGATTGAGCCGGAAAAAAGTGTCCTGCTTGTTATTGATATGCAGAAAGGATTTACCGAACCGAAATCCGTATTTTGCGTAGGCATGGCGAAAGAGACGATTCCGACTCTGGAAAAGACGATTGAAAAAGCGAGAAGTGCAGGAGTGCACATTTGTTGGGTATTGCGAAAACATGCCAAAGACGGTTCAGATTATGAAGACTACAGACGAAAGAAACTAGAAGCGATTGGCCAGACGGACTTGTTTGCCGAAGACGGCTGGGGATTTGCGCTCAGTGAAGGGTTGGTCGTCAAAGAGGAAGACTGGATCTGCTGCAAAACCCGTTACAGTGCCTTTGTCAAAACCAATCTGCTTGAAACACTGCACAAAGAAGGAATTCAAAGTGTTTTGATATCCGGAACGCAGACGCCAAACTGTGTGCGCGCTACTGCTTTTGATGCGTTTCAGTATGATTTCTTGACGATCCTGCTGGCAGATTGCACTTCAAGCGCCTCGAGAGAGGTTCAGCAGGCAAACTTGATCGATTTGAAAAATGCCGGCATTGAAGTG
Organism: Allobaculum sp.; assembly: GCA_051873775.1. GTDB lineage: Bacteria > Bacillota_I > Bacilli_A > Erysipelotrichales > Erysipelotrichaceae > Allobaculum. The sequence continues at coordinate 9,707 of JBJEFF010000081.1, forward strand.
GCAGATCATTTTGAAGACCTCACCCTCAAATAGGAACAGTCCATTTGTCAGATTGATCCATTAATCTGATCATCCACTCGACGTGCCCTTTGAAGAATGGCCGTTTTGTCAGTCTGAACGATAGACGACAAAACGGCTTTTGTCTATGCTTGAAAAACATAAGAATTCTTCTAAGATATCCAGTGGAGCTGATTTTTATGGAAGAATTCGAAACACAACATGGCATGAAGAACCTCGCCCTGATTGCGGCGGGAGTGTTCGTTGAAGCGTGTGCCATCACTTTTTTTATTTTCCCCAATAATATTCTAACCGGAGGGACAGCTGGGGTGGCGGTAGCCTTGCAGCCATTAATCCATGCCGATCCGCTATGGACATCCAATGCCCTCGTCATCGGTCTGTACATTCTCGGTTTTTTTCTGATCGGAAAGAAATTTGCGCTTAAATCTTTTGCGGCAACGATTATGTATCCGATGATCATGATTTTTCTCGATTGGGTCTACGGATTGTTTCCAGCGGATTTCTTTATCATGCCCGATTATCTCGCTTCCATTTATTCGGGTGTTTTTGTTGGGATCGGACTTGGATTGGTCTTTCATGCTCGTGCGAGCACTGGCGGCATGGATATTCTCGCTTTGCTTCTTAACAAGTATCTGAAGATCAAGGAAGGAAATGCGGTGACGATTGTCGACGGCTTGACTGTTACGCTTGGGATCTTCACATATGGTCTTGCCCCGGCGCTTGTCGGTCTTCTTTCTGTCTACGTGAGTGGACATATGATTAACCAGACTCTGATGCTGCATGCTTCTCATCAGACAGAACTGCTGATCATTTCGGACAAATGGGACGAAATTCGTGAATACCTTCTCAACAAAGTTGACCGCGGTGTCACTTATTGGAATGGCTATGGTGGATATACGAAACAGGATAAAGTCGTGCTGATGTGCATTATTGATCAAAAGGAATATCCGCAGATCGAGAGTGCGATTATGAAAATTGATCCACTTGTCTTTATTGCGATCAGCGATGTCCATAAAGTTCATGGAGAAGGATTTACCTTCCGCCAATCTCAGCGTCTAGAACAACTGAAAAAATACAGCTGACAGATCAATTTTGCAGGACGAAGTTTTCAGTTGGGATCATGTCTTCAATCACAGGAATGATTTTGCTCATTTCTTAACACTTCCTGATCGCGTGATGCTTTTTTCAACTTAATCGCCTCGAGAAGGGCATGCATGTTGCGATGCCAGTCCATTTAGGATAGGACGAACGATCTCATCGGACTCTTGTTTATTAAAGATAAAAACTTATCTCCAATTGACTAAAATCAAGAATTTAAATTTTTTCAAAAATATTCTTGACTTTATTTGCGAGGTGTTGTTTAATAACAAAGCTGTCTGGCGGCAACGCCGACATCAATCAAGTCTCTGACGTCGCTCAGAGCAGATGGCTCTTTGAAAACTCAATGACAGACAATTCAAATTCGATTAACAACGTCGATTCTGAAAAACACTTAGATACTTCAAATATCATTTCACGAAATAAAAAAAACGCAATAGCGTTTTGAGTCAATATCAAATGGAGAGTTTGATCCTGGCTCA
>JBJEFF010000082.1:0-41353 GCA_051873775.1 Allobaculum sp.
TTTTGTAGCGCCCTTGATTGCGGGCTTCCCCCTGGTAGACTTTGAGCCGTCCCACACGATTTTCCATAGAGCCCTTTTTGTTCTTCGGATCTTAGATCACCTGTTCCCATGAAAAAAACATCTCCGTCTTCAGGGTCAGTGTCCTTTAACAGAGATGCTTTAATGGTGATCTAGAAAAATCTTGTCACATCGAGATAAGTGGTAAAGATCATTAAGCCGATCAGCAGCACAAAGCTTGCCAGAATCGCAGTTTCCAGAATGCGCTGCGGAATCTTGCGGCGGAAGATCTTTTCCAGAAGCAGAATCAGGATCCGTCCTCCATCGAGTGATGGAATCGGAACCAGATTGAACAGACCGATATTCAGTGAAATCAGTGCACAGAGGCTCAGATACGACAGGAAGCCGTAAGAGACAACCTGCTCTGTCACTTTGTAGACGCCTACCGGACCGGAGAGATTTTCAACGCCTTTCAGCTGGAACAGCTGCAGCAGAGCACGCAGGATCATGCCTGTGTTATCCCATAACTGCTGTGCTGCAACTTTAAAGGATTCAAAGAAACCGACATCACGTATGGTTGCCTTTGAGGTAAATCCTAGTAAGTAGCGCTGTGACTCCTCATCAAAACGGGCAGTCATGGTCGTGTGGAAAATCTCATCTCCGCGCAGAATCGTATAACTGTTAGCACCGGTGTTGTACTGCAGAAATTCGATGACATCATCCTGCGTATCCGGTTCGATCTGATCACCATCCGGCGACATAATCTGCAGAATGGTATCACCGCTCACTAAACCTGCCTGAGCAGCCGGGGTGTTATCAATGACTTCATAAACAATCGGTTTGGGTGAATCGAGAACCTTGCCCTGCACCTGCACGACAACAGTCATCAGCAGCCATGCGAACAGAACATTCATGACAACGCCTGCAGCCATCACAATGACCTGCTGCCAGACCGGCTTGTTATTTAATTTTTCATGATCGGGAACCTGATTGAGCCAGTGGTCTTCCTCCTCCTCATCGAGATCCACATCATTTGCCATAGTGCAGAATCCACCAAACGGGATGCACCGTATGGAGAAAAGCGTATGCTTTCCCTGCTTACTCCAGATTTTCGGTCCGTATCCGAAGGCAAACTCATGGACATGAACACCAAAAGCTCTAGCCGCAAAGAAATGTCCCGCTTCATGAATAATGACGATGACCATCAGCATCAGAATGAATGCTAATATTCCAATCACAAAATTCATTTTGTGTAACCTTTCTAAAACGAAAAAGAATCTATCTTTCTCTGTTCGATGCAAGAAATACTATCATATTTCCACATCAGACAATCAAGGAGAAGACTTAAACGCAGATTAAATCTTCCCTTTTTCCGGTGTTCTAAAGAATAGACGCCAGAATACCGAAAAGAATAAAGTTCATCAGCAGTGAATCCACACGGTCGAGAACCCCCCCGTGACCTGGCAGCAGATTCGAGAAATCTTTCAGTTTGTATTCGCGTTTATACGTCGAGAAGCACAGGTCTCCCAGTTCAGCAAACACTGGTGCGAGAATACAGATTGCCATGTTGAGTGTATAGTTCAGCTCCTGAACATAGAACAGACTGAATGCCCATGAAAGAATCATCCCGACAACCCATCCGCCAAAGAATCCTTCCCAGGTTTTCTTCGGTGAAATCCGTTCGATCATTTTATGCTTACCAAAGAAACGGCCGCAGAAATATGCTCCTGAATCGGAACCGTATGTTGCCAGGCACAGTGTCCATAAGTACTGATGCTGACCCATGATCAGATCCTGCATGCATAAGAAGCAGATGCCGAAAATCGCAAAGAATGTCACGGCCGCAAAGCAGGATTTTTCGGAAAAGCTTTTAATAAAAATCGGCAGAATCCATAAGGAAACGATGCTAAGCGCAATCCAGGCAAACAGAGCCTGAGGATAATACGTTTTCACAACCGGAATCATCAGAATCAGAAGGATTTCCTGCAGCGTGACTCCGATGCCCCATTTGTCATAGTTTTCCAGCGCATGAAGCCATTCATAGGCGCCGGCACAGACAATAAACACACCTAGAGCTTCAAGTGCCCAGCCGCCGGCAGCAACCGGATACAGAACGACAAGAATAATGCCGATGGCGGTGAGAATTCTAGTCTTCATTACTCAGCCCTCCAAAGCGGCGGTCACGGTTCTGATATTCCTTGAAACATGCATCGAGTGCCGCTTCATCAAAATCCGGCCACGGAGTCGGGGTAAAGATCATTTCCGCATAGGCAATCTGCCATAACAGGAAGTTTGAAATCCGGCATTCACCGCTTGTGCGGATCATTAAATCCACATTTTCCTTCACAAACAGATAGTCATTGAATTCTTCTTCCGTAAGATCATTGGCACGCTCACCTTTGGCAACCTCGTCGGCGTACTTCTGCAGGCCAAGCAGGATTTCGCGCTGACTGCCGTAGTTGATTGCCAGACAGAGTTCCATGCTGGTATTAACGGAAGTCTGGCTAACCGCTTTATTGATCACCTGTTTTGTGTTTTCGGGGAAACGTTCAAGTTCTCCCGCAAAGGTCACGCGGATGTTGTTATCCATCAGTTCCTGGATGAATTTATTAAAGAACATTCCCGGTAGTTTACATAAGTAGGAAACTTCACCTTCCGGGCGTTTCCAGTTTTCCGTGGAAAACGCATAGAGGATCAGTTTCTGAACCCCCAGACGGTTTGCCTCAAGAGCGATATCGCGTACACGGTCCGCTCCTTTTTTATGTCCGGCAGTCCGGGGCAGATTCTGGGCTTTTGCCCAGCGCCCGTTGCCATCCATGATAATGGCCACGGTTTGCGGTAGCTGTAACATAATATCTTTCCTTTCAAAAAAAGGCCCCCTGCGGGGCCTTGGTTTTTTTATCCTTCAAGAAGATCTTTTTCTTTTGCGGCTGCCAGAGTATCCACTTTCTTCACGAATTTGTCAGTTAATTTCTGGCAAGCATCCAGCCATTCCTTGGATGTGTCTTCAGAAACTTCTTTATCCTTTTTGATCTTGTCGTTGGCATTGCGACGGATGTTGCGAAGATTTACTTTTGCTTCATCAGCATATTTCTTTGCTTCCTTGGCAAGTTGTTTACGACGGTCAGTTGTAAGAGGTGGTACGTTAATGCGGATGCAGTCTGCTTCAGCCTGAGGAGTTAATCCTAAGTTAGCAGCGGAAATGGCATGGTTGATTCCTTTAACCATTGTACGGTCGTAAGGTTTAACAACAAGCTGTGTACCTTCAAGAACAGAGATTTTTGCCATCTGGTTAATTGGTGTAAGTTCGCCATAGTAGTCAACGCGGACGCGGTCGAGCATACCTGCAGAAGCGCGGCCGGTACGGATTGTTTTTAAGTTGTTTTCGAAATTCTCAATGGTTTCTTCCATTTCGAGTTCGGCATTTTCTAAATATTCAGCCATGATAGTCTCCTATGATTCTTTCTGTTTTTTGTCAGTTCAGTTTCCTGATCTTTATTATTTAGTGATTGTGGTTCCTTCCACTTCGCCTTTGACTGCTTTTTCAATATTTCCCTTTTCGTTCATATTGAAGACAACCAGATCGACGTTGTTATCCATGCACATGGAAATCGCAGTGGAATCCATCACTTTGAGGTCTTTGTTTAAAACATCCATATACGTTAAATGGTCAAATTTTTTCGCATCAGGATTTTTCTTCGGATCAGAGTCGTAAACTCCGTCTACTCCGTTTTTCGCCATCAGGATAACATCCGCACCGATTTCGCTTGCACGTAATGCGGCGGTTGTATCTGTGGAGAAGAAAGGTGAACCTGTTCCGGCACCGAAGATGACCACACGGCCTTTATCGAGGTGACGAAGAGCACGGCGCAGGATAAATGGTTCTGCCACTTTCTGCATTTCAACGGCTGTCTGAACACGTGTATCCACATCTTCATTTTCCAGCGCATTCTGTACAGCAAGGGCATTGATTACAGTTCCGAGCATGCCCATGTAGTCCGCCTGGGTACGATCCATGCCCATGTCCTGAATCTGTTTTCCGCGGATGAAGTTGCCGCCACCCACAACGATGGCCAGTTCAACACCCGTTTCTTTTACTTTTTTCAGTTCTTTTGCCAGCTCCTTAAGGATCGCCGGGTCAAGATTATTCTCTTTTGATGAAAGAGCTTCACCGCTCAGCTTAAGTAAAACGCGTTTATACATTGTTAATCGTCCTTTTCATTGCCCTCATTATACATGAGCGCAATGAGAAAAAAAAGAAAAGCCCTACTCTGTTCCGGCTTATCAGCACCCTTCCTGAAATTTAAATTACTTTTCAGATGAATTTGTTTTAAATCATAAATCACTATTTCCATCGGGAATAAAAACTGATGCAAATGTGCATAGTCTCGATATTAATTGTCTGTGAGTGTCCGGTTATTCCGGAAAATTTTCTTTGTCATGATCTGTATGTTCTTCAGCACGGAACAGGAGCGAATATCATAGAGGACTTTTTGCAGATTTAACATTTTCATAAGGTTCCTGAATCTTTGATCATGTACAATAAAAATATTGAATAAAAACATATTCCGGAATGGAAAGAAATCATAACAGAAATATGGGTTGAACTCTTATACGTTCTTCAATTCATTCCAGCCCGCAAAACGAAAGGAATTCTATGTCTTCTTCAAAGCAGCCGATGATTGAGGTTCGCGCTCTGCGCAAGGAATATCCCGTGGAAGACGGTCCTGTCGTTGCTTTAGACCACATTGATCTGACCATCTATCAGGGTGAGATCTGCTGCATATTCGGTCCGTCCGGTTCCGGGAAAAGTACACTGCTCAACCTGCTTGCCGGACTGGAAAAACCCACACGCGGCGGCATCCGCATTCATGGTATTGTCGTCAACAAATTATCCGAATCCGAACTGGCGGTATTCCGCCAGCAGAATACCGGGTTTATCTTCCAGTCCTACAACCTGCTCCCGGCACTGAATGCTCTTGAAAATACGGCTATGCCGTTAATGTTCAAAGGCATGCCCAAGGCTAAACGGGAACATATTGCTGCCGGCTTATTAAAAATGGTTGGTCTGGAAAACCGCATGAAGCACTATCCGGCACAGATGTCGGGTGGTCAGCAGCAGCGTGTCGGTATTGCCCGCGCCTTTGTGACAAAGCCTTTTGTCATATTTGCCGACGAACCGACCGGAAATCTCGACTCCAAATCTTCTCTGGAAGTTCTCGACATGATCCGTACATTCTCCCGCCGGTTTAACCAGACCGTTGTGATGGTATCCCACTCCGCAATGGCTGCCCGTTATGCCGATCATATTGTCACGATCGAAGACGGACGCATCATTAAGGAAGAGTATCCGGACAAGGACAAACCACTTCATCTTGTTGAAATCTAAAGCACGCATTATCGCTTCCATCTTTACCTAGAATCATTCGATATTATTAGTGATCATTTAATCCGCGACGGATTTAGAAAGCAGAGCTTTATGAAACACCCCATTATTGCTTCTCTACTTAGCGCGAGTCTCTTTTTCGGCGCCAGTCCGCTTATTGCCCCGGACTTCAGTGCGCCTGTACTCGCAAAACTCTCTTCGACAACCGGTTCGTTAAACCTGCTGACCTGCGATGTTCTCGATGGCGAAAACAACGTGGTCTCTTCATGGGATCCGGCAGAAACCTACACCATCCGGATGGTCTTCAAATCCACGGGCTGGCTGACCCACGAAGCGGTCAGTGACAGCGAACTCAAAGTCGGCAGCGTGATTGAGAGTGTTGAGGCGGACATTGTCAAATGTGACTTCACGGCCGACGCCGGCGAGGTAAAACTGATGTCTGCCGCAAATAACCCGTTCCAGATCGAAGTGCTGTTTCATCATGCGAAATGGCAAGGACCGGGCAATACTCTTTCCTATGCGATTACCTATCCGGCAGCCCAGAAACCGGGTATTAACGGATCGATTCCGATTACCGCAATTGGCGGCACTTCAGGAGAGGATAATCCGGCAGCACCGGGCGTACCGGAAGGCGGCACCGAGGATACCCCATCCGACTATGTCGAAGGCTGGACCGAGTTCAGCGGTGATCCGAATGAAACGATCGATACACCACAGACTCCCGAACAGCCTAAACCGGCTGCCGCAGCACCGAACCTGATCATCAGCAATTACACCTATGGCGGATCAAGTGTTCAGGCCGGCAGCACGTTTAATCTTTCGATTAACTTCATGAACACTTCACGGGCTATCACCGTTGAAAATATTGTGATGTCTCTCGAAACTTCCGAAGGCATCTCCATCGCCAATTCCAGCAACACGTTCTACTTCGAATCGTTGCAGCCGCGCTACAATCTCACGCAGAATATTGCGCTCCGTGCAACGGGATCGGAAAACAACAGTTCACCGACCATCGGTGTCAACTTCCGTTATGAATATATCGACCAGAACCAGCGCATCGAATGCCAGCGAAGTGAAATGATCGCCATTCCGGTCACGCAGCCGGAACGTTTTGAAATCACCGAACCCTCTTTACCGGAAATGCAGGTGGACATGGAAACCGTATTGAGTTTCCCATATGTCAATAAAGGTAAAGGCACGCTCTATAACGTAGCTGTCAGAACCACCGGTGATATTGAACCGCTGCAGCCCGTACAGAACCTCGGCAACTTTGAAGCTGGCCGATCGGGCACGATTGATGTCATCTTCACCCCGACCCATGAAGGTTCGACTCCATTCTCCATTATCGTGACCTATGAAGATGCAGACGGGAATGAAAAACAGCGTGAATTCAAGTATGAGCCGGATGTCATGGGCTATCCGGAAGCAATCATGGACCCGGGCTTTATCGAGGAACCGATGGATCCTGAATTCAGTCAGGAACCGGGGCACGGCTGGCTTGGATGGGTCATTGTCTTAATCGTGGTAGCGATTGCAGGTGGCCTCTTATACTGGTTGAAGAAGAAAAAGAAGAAAAACAAAACAAATCAGACGGAAATCGACAATGAAGATATCGACTGGTTTGCGGAAAAACCTGCAGAAAACGAAACTGCACGGACAGAAAAAACTGAAGCCCAAAACAATGAACCGGACAGAACCGTAACGGAAGCCAAACCGGAAACTCCAGCTGCTGAGGAGCACACTGATGAGGTTCACTGACCGGCTGCTCAGTGCCCTTAAAAATCTCAGGCGGCACAAAACCAGAACGATTCTGACTTCACTTGGAGTCGTTGTCGGCTGTATGTCGATTCTGATCATGGTCTCGATTGCGAACGGGTTAACGGAAGCACAGCAGAAAATGATCGAGGGCATGGGGGATATTACCAAGATTACGGTCTATCAGAATCAGACCTATGTGGATGGTGCCATCATGCAGGACAGCAACTCCATCACGGATGAAAAACTGCTCGAATTCAGAGCCATCGATCATGTCAAAACTGTTTCACCGATGATGTATATGGAAGATTTTTCGGTTACCCTTACGGCTAAAAACGACGTCTATAAAGCCGATTACTGTTCCGTCCTCGGTGTATCAGCAGATTTAATGAATCCCGATTACATTACTTTGACGGAAGGTCAGTTTCCAGCCGAATCCGCATCAGCCAGCACAACTGATGTTCTTGTCGGCGAAGATTTTGCCTATCTGTTTGCGGATACCCGCCGTCCGGAAGGAAAGAACCGCATTTATCCGTATGGCGATGATTACGGCTATTACGGTGGTTATATGGATGGTGGCGAAGAAGTGGAAGAGCCTGCCAAAGCAGAACCATATTTTCAGCCGCTCGATGAATCCCTCAAAATGACACTGACCTCTTATTCCGACACGAGTGCAACTCCCAAAGAGACGAGTTTCAAGCTCCGTCCGGTCGGACAGACTGAAGTCAACTATAACTTCTCCTACGAAACCAGCGAAGGGATGATCATGGATCTCGACAGCATGAAAAACATGATCAATCAGGCAAGACGCGCTGCCGGACTGCCGAAAAAGACTTTTGTTTACAACAACGTTGTCATCTATGCCGATTCGATCGACAACGTTAAAAGCATCCAGAATGAGCTCACCAGCATGGGTTATGACTCGTATTCCACTCAAAATACAATTGAATCGATTCAGGAAAGCAGCCGGACGATTCAGATGATTCTTGGCGGGATCGGGGCCGTTTCCCTGTTTGTTGCAGCAATCGGTATTACCAACACAATGATCATGTCCTTGACCGAACGCACCCGCGAAATCGGCATCATGAAAGCACTAGGATGCCGCACAAGAGATATTCAGATGATGTTTCTGACCGAAGCCGGCGCCATCGGCTTTATGGGCGGAGCCGTCGGAATTGTGTTCTCGTATCTTATCAGCATTGCAATCAACTACTTTGCCTGGCAGCCCAAAGGAAATTTCATGGAATTTCTCAGTTTCATCTTCACTGCGGGCAGCGGACGAATCTCCGTTATTCCGTTATGGCTTGCGGCATTCGGACTCCTCTTCTCTGTCACGATCGGTCTGGTTGCCGGATTCTTCCCGGCTAGACGTAGTCTGAAAGTCTCTGCACTCGAAGCCATGAAATACAATTAAACACAAGATTAACCGAAGTTTCCTGAGCGGATCTTCGGTTTTTCCTTTCAGCAATCTGCTCGTTGATCCGCAACGCAAAAACGGACGCCTTTTAGCGTCCGCTTGTTCATTCTGTAGGTTTTCCGATTGGATTACTTGTAATGTTTTCCTCTTAGGAGTGATCGCTGCTTAGATCCCTAGTTCGCCAAGATTGGTAGATTCATTCTGGATCAGCGTACAGTTCAGGCTCTGATTCGGCTCTTCCTGTTCTCTGCCTTCAATCGTATCGATCAGAATGCGGCAGGCCGTTTTCCCTTCATCCATTGCCGGCTGGACAATGGTTGTAACCGTAGGATAGGCGAAGTCGGCCCAGTCGCGGTTGTCAAAGCCCATAACACCGATGGTATGAGGAATTAAATTCTTAAATCTCTTGATCCCGTTATAGACAATCGGCAGCAGCCAGCAGTTCGGAACGAAAATCAAAGTCTTCCGGTCAAGTTTTAAAACTTTGGAGACATATTCAGTGATCTGTTCAGGTGTAACATCTTCCGGAACGATAAATGTATCGTACGGAATGTTTTCCTGATTGAGAACATCTTCAAATCCGCTGGTGCGTTCCATACGGGTACTTAAAACCGTCGGATCCGCAGTGATCATCAGAAAATCTTCATATCCGATTTTAATCATTTCGCGGATAGCTTCCTGAACCGCTTGGTAGTTATTACTGCGAACCCATTTATCCTGACTTTCGTTAATCTGCGAGTCGATGAAGACAATCGGCTTGGAAAGTTCACCGTATTTTTGACGGGTGGTAAAGAAGTGCGTAGTCGGCTGCATGATGAAGCCGTCGACACCCATTTTCAGCATGCGGTCGAACAGATCCGCTTCACGCTTGGTGTCATAGTTGGTATTGGCGAGCACCATCTGGTACTCTTCATCTTTCATCTGCAGGTCAATGCCCTTGATCAGCTGGTTGGAGAATTCATTCGTAATATCGGCGATCAGAACTCCGATCAGCTTACTGTTCTTCTTATTGAGCATACGGGCGGCAATGCTTGGCTGGTAATGCGTTTTTTCAATTGCTGCTTCAATCCGTTTGCGGGTGTCTTCGCTCATCTTATGGTAGTTGCCGCTTAAATAGAACGAAACGGTGGTCTTGGACGTATTGGCGAGTTCAGCAATGTCTTTGATGGTTACTTTTTTCTGCGTTGTTTTTCTTGGCATTTTCTGTTGTCTTTTCTTCGTATTCCGTATGTTTTCATCTTATTCTTTTTTGAATAAATCGCAATATTGATAATTAACTCAATATTTATTTAACTATCTATCTAAAAGATACGTTTTTTTTACGCATAAAACGTTTAAGATGAACCGTCTGTTTCCTGCGTCATTGACCCTGAATCCTGCATACAAAACATTTTTTCCAATTATAACGCATTTATTTTCATTATTTTTGGCAGGCGCCCGATTCCCTTTAGGAGTATCCGGAATCCTGTCGATTCTCTCTTTTTATTAAAACGTTTTTTCTTCTCAGTCTTTTCAGTGCTTCATTTCAAAGGAAACAACCTGACCGAACGGAGTGTCTTTTAAGTATTCGAACGCCTCCTGCAGATATTTTTTCCGGTTTCCTTCTTCATGTCTGTTGCCATATTGTCTTGCAATCAGGTAGAACATCATGCCCTTTTCCTGACCTTCGGCACTTGCACTCTGTTCGAGCAGTTCACTGATATAGCGGCTGCTCTTTTCGACATTGATCTCATAGATCATTTCCATGTTCGCAATCTCAGCTTCATCGAGAATTCTGTTCATGGCTTTTAAGAGTTCCTTACATTTCGTACGGTCTTCTTTTTCGAGATAGTACTGGAACATCACCGGATAGACTTTGCGCTTGTTGGCTTTGGATAAGTAGAACTGCGCCATCTGGTCATAGAGTTCATCCATCGTTTTACTGTCATCTTTTGATAACGCGTAGTTGAGAACTAAGTACATCACTTTCGTGGAAGAGAGCGAGAGTCTGCGAACAAAGGAGAAATAGATGTCTTCAAACTGCTCATGATTCCCTTCAATTAAAGCTTTTTCCAGTTTTGAGTAACAGTTCTTTCCGATCAGGGCAACGACACCCCAGAACAGAAAAGAGATCGCAAGTAAAATCAGAATTGTTGTCATATTTTTTTCCGCCTACATTTTGAGTTTTGTTAATGTCCTGACTCCCTGCTTTTCGTGGATCACGACACATTTGGCATGGAATGGCATGCCTTTGCAGAAAATCACTTTTTTACCTTTAAAGACTTCCTGGTGGAAGATGACGACTGTGTATTCTTCATCTTCGCTCAGTTTAAATGTTAAAGCTGTCACCACATCATCGCTCATGCGGTTCATTTCCTGGAAGACAGCTTCCTTTCCTACTTCAATCTGCTGATCGTATAAAACGGTATGCAGAATGCCTGTATTTTCAAATTCGAGACCTGCAAGGATCGTTTTACTTTCAAGTGGTTCGTTATAGCGGATCGAGCAGAGATCGGCGATCACTTCAACCGGACTGTCGAATTCCATTTTAGCGATGTCATCGAGCAGAACGGTTTTTTCATCTTCCGCCTTTACATCCACATCTGCGTCCGCATGGAAACGGGCAATTGCTTTATGTTTTCCATCACAGCTGATCTCATCACAGATCAGCCAGATTGCCGGGTCAATGACTACGAGTTTGCGGGTGATGATGGAAAGCGGATCGTGTCCGATCATACTGCCCTCAAGATAATGAAGATTTCCCTGATGACGGACATAGTTTTTTAACGGTCTGCCAAAATCGGCATAGCCCCATGAATCAGAAGGCTTACAGTATTCATGCTCATCAATCAGCACTGTATTGTGAGCTTTCATTCCCTTGAGCCGGACACGGCGTTCGTCATCTTCCCGGTACGTCAGTCTGCCTGCATCAATGAGCAGCGGTTTTCCTTTGTAGTAAATCGAAGTATGGAGGTTATCACTGTGACCATGTCCGCTTCCTAGCGAACCGTTGGTAAACATCGTAAAGCTGTCCATCTTATTCCAGCCGCTACGGATCACATACATACCGGCTTCTTCGCCATCGAACACGGTTTCTTCCGGACTGATTAGCGGCATTTGCAGGTACGTCTGCAGACTTTTATTTCCCAGAGTGTAGAGACTTTCGCAGTCGAAGGTTTCAAAGCCGAGATACTTAAATTCCGGTTCACTGAAAATTACTGTTGCTCTGCAGAACACGTCCTGAATACTGGAACGGTCTGAATCGCCGAACGTCTCTATCTCTTTTGCGGGAGTTGCCTGTAAAAAGAGTGCCTTAGCCAGACGATAGACGGCATCATTAATTCCCTTCGGGACTTCAATGTTTCGAAGACTCAGATAATAAATCGCCTTCATGCCGTAGTTAAGAACTTCAATGTGATACATCGTGGACTGTTCCCAGTGCATGCCGTCCGGATACACCTGAGCTTCCATCTGCCGTTCCAGTTCATGAAGTGCCCACTGATAATCTTCGTTCTTCTCGTACTCGTCATCAAGATAAGGGAGCACTGCAGCGATGGCACAGGTCTGGATGCTGCCCCAGTTGCTGGTGATGTATTTAAGCAGGTAGTGCTCTTTCATATACCGGATCTGCTTGAACAGACTGTTGGCAATCCAGGTCAGCTCATTATCAGTGAGAATTTTTGACATCCACAGATAAGGCAGAGCTTCAAAGATATTCATTACGCGGATGCCGGTATCCAGTGTGCGGGTAGAACGCATCGGGGTGATGGTTTCATGATGATTGATCCAGTCCAGAATCAGTTCTTTTCCTTTGATCTGATAAGAAAGATCTCCGGTAATGAGCGTGGCATACATCAGATACGAGAGACAATCCATGCGGTTGAGCATAAAACACCATTCTTCATCCCCATTGGGATCCATTTCCCAGTCAATAGTTTCCAGGTGATACGGAATGATGCACCGTTCCATGTCCCACGGCTTGTCAAAGACAAACGTATTGTTTTTCAGATCTGATGCATGCTTCATGATTAAATCCCGGTCCTGCATAGTTAAGGATTCAGCCAGATGTCTAATGTCTTTGGCAGCACAGAGTTCTTCAGTGCGGGTTTTGATAAAATCAGTCTTCATAATTCTTTATTCATTCATCTTTACTTCATCGTATAAAACAAAACAGGAAGCGAATCGGCTGCTCCCTGTTTTGTATTTTCGTTAAGCGAGAATTCCGAAGAAACTTAAGGCAACACCGATGACAACGGTAATTAATACCAGCCAGTAAGTTGTGACTTTTTTCTTCTTGATCAGGTAGTACATCAGGCAGGTGTATAAAACCGGCAGCAGTGCAGGAGCAACTTTATCCAGCATCGCCTGAATATCTACTGTGGAAGCTTTGACACCTTCGGTGACTTCTCCGGCGGAGAAGACGATATTGACTTTCATTTTAACGAACGTTGCGGCAAGTCCGGCGATTACGGTAACACCGATCATACCCGCAGCATCGGAGATCACGCCCATCTTTTCAGAGAGCTTGTCGATCATGCTTGTTCCAAGCTTGCGTCCGTAGCCGCCCATGACTAACTTGATGGTCAGCAGCACGATGTTTTCGCACAGCAGGAACAGAATCGGCGCAATTGCGATGCCATCCATTGCCATGGAGGCAAAGATTGTGGAGAACAGCGGAGCAATACAGAACTGGGAGAGCGAGTCACCGATTCCGGCTAATGGTCCCATCAGAGCCATCTTAATTCCGCGGATTTCATCGTAAGGCAGGCCATTTTCAGCCATTGCCAGATGAATGGAAGTAATGAATGGCAGGAAGTTCGGGTTGGTATTGTAGAACTCACAGTTATCGGAAAGTTCCTTTGCGAGACCCTCTTTGTCGTCGCCGTACATTTTCTTGAGTGCCGGGTACATAACCAGAGCATAACCTAAGCCCTGATAGTTACTGTAGTTGAAGCCGTTCTGTAAAAAGTAGGCGCGGAGGGTAGTCTTCGTATAATCCTTTTTTGATAATTTATTAAATCCAGTCATCTTGATCCTCTTCCATGCTTTCAACTGCTACTGCAGGTTTGTTATTAGATTCGTTGTAGAACTTTAATGCGAATACTGCACCAACTAATGCGATACCAATGACTGGCAGCTGGAAGAATGCAGCAAGAATGTAACCGAGTAATGCGAACGGAACGAGTTCCTTTTTGAGCATTACGCTCATGATCATTGCAAAGCCGATTGCTGGCAGCATACCGCCGGCAACGCTCAGGCCGCTTAACAGCCACTGTGGAATGTAGCTAACCAATGTGCTCAGCGTGTCCATGCTGAATGCGCCCAGGAAGCCAAGTGCAAATCCGACAACCGCAAACAGTGCGATTGTGGAGTTGGATAATAATTTGAATTTCTTGAAGTTACCCTGTTTTAAGGCATTATTTGCTGCTTCAGGCAGGCCCGCACCTAATGTGTAGATAAATGTCTGTAAGAACTGAATTGCTACTGCGAATGGGATGGAGATAGAAAGTGCTGTTTCAGGGGTTACGGAATCCGGCATTGTGATCGCCATCAGAGTACCGATGATTCCCGGACCGATCGGGTTAGGTGGAACTGTACCGCCGGCACCGACACCGAAGCCCATAAATGCTAATTCAGCGATGGCACCGCAGGCTAATGCGGTCGGGATATCGCCGAGAATCACGCCGACGCCAAAGCTCAGCACGATGGCACGGTTCGTGAAAATTCCCCAGAGCATACCTGCGTAGCAGAATGCTGTCCATAAGCCGATCAGGATGGCTTGTAGTAATGAAATTTCCATATACTTTTCTCCTCAGATTTTTATAAGTAGTTTTTGATATCAACCTGGACAGAACCATCGCCGCCGGATGGAGTTGTCTGGGTGTCGAATGTAACGTTGTAAGTTTCAATCATTTCACGGATGGCATCTTTGTCTTCCTTACCCAGGAAGATGGAACGTGTAACTTTTTCCTTGCCTTCCGCATTATGGATATTGCCGATATTCATGTGAATAATCGGAACGCCGCCTTTAACAAGAGCCAGGGCATCCTGCGGGTTCTTGACGATAATGAAGATCGTCTGTGCCGGATTGGCTTTGTGAATGATTTCTGTCACTTTCTGGACCGTGTAGAAGCGCATGTGCACAGTTTTCGGAATGACTGTTTTCATCAGTGCCTGTGCCATCGGATCTTTAGCAGCATCGTCATTGGCAACAATTACAGTGTTTACGCCTAAGGTTTTCACCCATAACTGTCCCTGACCATGAACTAAACGTTCATCAATGCGTGTCATTACAATATTTGGTGTACTCATGGTTGTTCTCCTTTTTTACCAGTAAGGGTCCCACTTCTTCATCATGCGAAGCAGTGCTTCCATGTAGAAGTAGTCGCCCCAGATATTTCCTTCGTCCACGCCTTTATTGCTGTGCCAGGAATAAACGCCGTGGTAGAGAATCGGATCACCCGCTTCGTGGGTGTTTTTTGTATAGTTCTTCATCAGCGAACGCATGATTGTCTGACATGCTCCCTGATAGACTGCTTTGTCTTCATCGTCTTCTTTAAGGTTCTGATCCATTTCCAGCATTCCGCATACTGCAACCGCAGCAGCACTGGAATCGCGGGACTGGTCATCGCCGTCGTTGAAGATCAGATCCCAGAAGCAGACATTATCTTCAGGCAGACGGTTGAGGAAGTAGTTGGTCATACCTTTATATAAGTCGGTGTATTCAAGCTGGTGAGTGTAACGGATGTTCAGCGGAATTCCGTAGATACCCCATGCCTGACCGCGAGCCCATGAGGAGTCATCACTGTATCCCTGACGGGTAGCTCCATGATCCGGTTCGCCGGTTTCAGGATTCATGTAGAATGTATGGAATGCACTTGCATCGTCGCGGATGACGTATTTGCAGCTTGTTTCGAAATGGCGCTGCGCAATATCAGCGTATTTCGGATCGCCTGTTGTTTCGCTTGCCCAGTAAAGAAGAGGAATATTTAACATGCAGTCGATAATGAATCGGTAGTGTTCCTTGCTGTTTAATGGTCCCCATGCCTGCAGGAACTGACCTTTTTCCTGCCAGCGGGTAATCAGTTTTTCAGCAGCCAGCAGTGCTGCTTTTTTTGCTTTTTCGCTTCCGGTTAACTTGTAGCCGCCAACGCAGCTCAGGGAGTAAAGGAAGCCGAGATCGTGATGATCGAGTTCGATCTGATTTTCAACCCGGTGCAGGAAACTGTCGACATTTCTTTCTGCCAGGTTGCGGTATTTCTGATCACCGGTGTATTCATAGGAAAGCCACAGCATTCCGGTCCAGAATCCGTCGGTCCATTCAATATTTTCGATGATCGGATATTTCAGTTCTTTTGTTGCTGACCAAGGAAATTTTTCCTTGAAGTAATCCATATTTAAATCAACTTGCTTCAGGCATTCTTCGAATGCTTTCTGTAATTCTTCTTTTTTTAATGAAGTTTCGTTTAGAAACAGATCTTTTTTTGAAATCTCCTCGATGTTGACTTTACGTGTCACATCACACCTCCTACACAAGCGTTGTTTTTGATAATTTTTTTGTTTTCGCTTTTAGCAAACTGGTTCACTAGACAGTTATTATATTGCGCTGAAAGCACTTTCTTGTCAATTAATTTTTGAGCGAAATTCGTATATTTTTTTAGAATTTTTTAAATAATTGATTGAAATGCTTATTTATAAATCCCTTTAGCCTATTCCTATATATTTTTAGAAAATCCATTAACCTAATTTTATAATATTTTCTACTTTTAAAATGTGTTTTTTGCCTATATTGTTTAATAATCCGGTTTACTAAAAAGTTACCAGATATGAATTTTTGTCCATAGCGTTTTTCCTATCAATATAGATTCTTTACTTTGACTCATTAGCGGATCATTTCACCCCATTTTTGAATTATTTTCCATACTTCCCGACTTGCTCTTTTTTCTTTTATCGGAACATTTGCATCATCCGGAAACGTGAATAAAGTTCATTTTCCTTCCCGGTGAAGACTGAACTTCTGGATCCCGTCAGTCGTAAGTCCCCTCCGATCGTCTTTCTCAGTGTCGTAAGGAGTTCGCTTATTTCGTTTCTGATTACCTCTATATAAACGAAAACGGGACGTCATTACGACGTCCCGCTTCAGATTGCTGTTCTGACCGGCCTGAACGCTGATCCATGACTCGCAGCCGGTTGAACAATAGAGAGTGCTTATAGGAGAAAATAAGCTGATGATGGATAAATTGTGGAGGATTTTTATGTTACGAGTCTGGTGCTGGTCATTCTGCTCTTTTATTTCTGTTTACTTTAATACGGACTGTAAATAGGATGCAATTTCCTCATCCTGGCAGTCTTTAAAGAAATTTTCCTTAAATTCCGGGTAATCAATAGTCGCTTTGAGGAAATCCTGATCGATTTCGTGAAGAATTTTAATCAGCGGCTGGTGAGTCACAGTTTTAACCTGATCGAGAATCTTTTTGTTTCTCTGTTCCGGAATAACGCGTTCTTTCGGGTATCCGCCGCCGAATTCTTCGGAGAACAGTTTTTCGAAAGTATAGTCGAGATTGATTTCGGCACCCCAGCCGAAGTTCTGGGCAAACGGCATCGCAATGCAGTTGCCGGCATTCACCTGACCGAATAAGTACGCATCGTTGGCATCTGTAATATGACCGCAGAGAACATTCGGGAAAGAGTTGCAGGCAAGCATAGCTCCCTGACCCGTTCCGCAGCCGGTAACGACAAAGTCGGCAGCTTTTGTGGTTAACAGAATCGATGCGAGCAGACCGTTCTGAACATAAGTCAGCTGATGTTCATCTTCAGCACTGTACATACCGTAATTGACTACAGTATGACCTGCTTTTTCGGCTTCTTTTTTCAGAGAGTTATAGATAATCCCGTTCTTTGCAGCCTGGGAGTTTTCATTGATTAAGGCGATTTTCATGAGTTTGTGCTCCTTTTCCTGCTTAGCTGATCCTATTCCGGCTGCTTGCCGATGTAGGCAAGGATACCGCCGTCAACATACAGGATATGACCATTCACGAAGTTGCTGGCGTCACTAGCCAGGAATACAGCTGGGCCCATTAAGTCCTCAGCTTCACCCCAGCGGTCTGCCGGTGTCTTGGAGATAATGAACTGGTCAAACGGATGACGGGATCCGTCCGGCTGGATTTCACGTAACGGAGCAGTCTGAGGAGTAGCAATATAGCCCGGACCGATTCCGTTGCACTGAATGTTATATTTGCCGTATTCAGAGGCAATATTCTTCGTCAGCATTTTCAGACCGCCTTTAGCAGCTGCGTATGCGCTGACTGTCTCACGGCCGAGTTCACTCATCATGGAGCAGATGTTGATAATTTTGCCATGACCTTTTTTGATCATTCCAGGAATGACTGCTTTGGACACGATGAACGGACCGTTTAAATCGATATCAATAACCTGTCTGAAGTCTTTTGCGCTCATTTCGAGCATTGGAATACGTTTGATGATTCCGGCGTTGTTGACGAGGATATCAATCGTACCCACTTCTTCTTCAACCTGTTTCACGAATGCATTAACGCCTTCTTCATTGGTTACGTCGCAGACATAGCCATAAGCTTCGATTCCGGCTTCTTTATAGGCAGCCAGACCGCGGTTGACTAAATCCTGGTTGATATCGTTAAACACGATTTTTGCGCCGGCTTTGGCGAATGCGGAAGCAATCGCAAATCCGATCCCATAAGACGCCCCCGTTACTAATGCGACTTTATCTGTTAAGTTAAACTGATTCATTTCGAACATTTATATTTTCCTCACTATCTTTGAACACGGCCGCTGGCATCACCATTTGCCAGAGCTTCAACTTCTTCTGTGCTTACTAAGTTGAAATCGCCGTTGATTGTATGTTTTAAGGCGCTTGCTGCCACTGCAAATTCCAGCGCTTCGCCTTGTGTCTGTTTTGTTAATAAACCGTGAATTAAACCGCCGGAGAAGCTGTCTCCGCCTCCGACACGGTCGATAATCGGATTGATTTCGTAACGTTTGGATTCATAGAAATCCTTGCCGTCATAAATCAGAGCTTTCCAGCCGTTGCACGTTGCGCTGTACGATTCGCGCAGAGTGGAGCAGACGGTTTCAAAACCGAATTCTTCTTTCATCTGACGGAAGATCTCATAGTATCCAGATGCATCTGTCTGCCCTTCTTCGACATTAGCTTTCGGTTCAAATCCAAGGCAGAGTTTGGCATCTTCTTCGTTGCCGATGCAGACATCGACATACTGCATCAGTCCGCGCATCACGGACTGTGCTTTTTCAGGTGTCCATAATTTCTTGCGATAGTTCAGATCGCAGGAGACTTTAACACCGTGTTTCTTGGCCGCAATACATGCTGCTTCAGTCAGTTTTGCGGCTTCATCGGACAGTGCCGGAGTGATTCCGGAGAAATGGAACCAGTCTGCACCGTTCATGATTGCGTCGAAGTCAAATTCTTCGGCAGTTGCTTTTGCGATCGCACTGTCAGTGCGGTCGTAAATGACTTTGGAAGGGCGCATGGAAGCACCGGTTTCGAGGTAGTAGATTCCAACACGGTCACCACCACGCACGATATAGTCAGTATGTACGCCGTATCTGCGTAATGCATTTACCGCGCTCTGACCGATTTCATGCGTCGGAAGCTTGCTGACAAAGTAGGCATCATGGCCGTAGTTAGCCAGGGATACTGCAACATTAGCTTCTCCGCCGCCGTAGACAACATCGAAGTAGTCGCTCTGAACAAAGCGGGTATTTCCCGGAGTGGACAGGCGCAGCATAATCTCGCCTAGAGTAATGATTTTCATGCGTCTAGACCTCCATTTTGATGTCCGGATTGATCAGGTGAATGCCAAATCCGGCAACTTCTCTGTCCAGATAAACGAAGTTGATGCGGTTCGTTTTCTTGTTGCGGGTAATCGTTTCTTCAATGCCGTGTACTCCCATTTTTCCGAGATGGTACAGCGCACGTTCCGGATACGGAGTATAGATACCGATATGACCGTGTTCACCACGTCCTTTGCCATTGAGCATTTCAAAACCAACTCCGGCAAACTGCGATTTTGGTTTCGGATAGTACGTGAAGTTAAACAAGTCGCATAACATTTCCGTATTCTTCACCGCTTCTTCTTTTGAATCGTGGTTGATGCCGATATGAATCAGACGATAATCAAGCATCGTTTTTACTGCTTTACGGGATAACTCCTTAATGCCCTGCCAGTCACCGGCAGTCACGAGGTTTTCCGGTAACATGAAACTTCCGCCGATTGCCAGAACGGATGGCAGCGACAGGTAGTCATGCATGTTGTTTAAGCCGATTCCGCCGGTTGGCAGGAATCTGACATTCTGGTACGGAGCAGATAAATCTTTGAGTTTCTTCGCTCCCCCGCTGCTCTCCGCCGGGAAGAACTTTACCGTGTCCAGACCGTAGCTCAGCGCAATTTCCAGTTCGCTTGCGCTTGAGATTCCCGGAAGGACCGGAACATCATTCTGTTTGCACCATTCAACGACTGCCGCATTAAAGCCCGGTGTCACGATAAATGAAGCACCTGCTTCGACAGCTTCTTTTGCCTGGTCAACATTTAATACAGTTCCAGCGCCAAGCAACATTTCCGGCAGCTGTTCGTGGATTTCAGAAATTGCATATTTTGCATGCTCACTTCTGAAGGTGATTTCAGCAGTATCAATGCCGCCTTCGTACAACGCTTTTGCCAAAGGAAGAGCATCTTCTGCCTTTAAAACTTTAACGACTGGTACGATTCCGATATTCGAAATGCGAGTAACAATTTCGTTCATAACATCCCTGCTTTCTTTAATTTGTCTAGTAAAAGTGTTTGCAGGTCAAGTAAACCAGTTCACTTACAACATATAGATCAACCCCATTTTTGTCAATGAGAAAAAAGAATATTCCCATTTTTCATGAAATTTCATTGGCCGAAATGGTGTCTAGATCATATTTATTTGTACGAATTAATAGCGAAAGAATAAACAGTTATTGATTTTTATTATAAAATTCAATTTCAAAGAAAAAGCGAGTAAACAAAATAGATAAGTTTTGCCAAATATTTCAATTCGTAAGCGTTTTATTAGTATTTTGAGACTAAGTAAACCGGTTTTGTTTATATTTACTCTTGCAATCTCGAAAAATCAGGTATTTAACCCATTTTCGGGATTTATCGATTATTCACTCAGATCGCGAAGAATTTGTAGAAGAATTTCTATCTGTTTATCAAAAAACAGGCAAAGAAACCGTCATTTAAATCCGGATTTTCAACCGCATTAATTGCTCTCAGCCGGATTCATTCACTCTCTTTATCAGACAGATCAAGTCCGTATTTTCTTTTCCGTCAAATGCATTGTGTAGATCCTGATGAATAAGATTCAGATTTTTTCCATGCATCAAAAAGACATGTGCCTCTCTTGTTTTTTGCTTACGGCAAACTCGAGAAACTGCAAAATTCAGCCGCGTATGAAGACTCCTTCCATTTTTCCTATGATCCCTGACAGATTTACATCGGTACCTTAAAACGCAAAAAAGAGCCCCAATTACGGGACTCTTTCGTTTAAAAGATAATGTGTGAAGTTAGATCTTACTTCTGAGCAGCAGCCATCTGTGCAGCTACTTCTGCAGCGAAATCTTCTTCTTTCTTTTCGATACCTTCACCAACCTGGAAGCGGATGAAGTTTACAACATCAGCGTTGTTCTCTTTGAGGTAGCCGCTGACTTTTTTCTTAGAATCTAAGAAGAATTCCTGATCCAGTAAGCATTCTTCCTGGAAGTGTTTAGATACTTTACCTTTCAGGATGCCTTCGATCATTTTTTCTGGTTTGCCAGCCATCTTCGGATCTTCAGCGATGATCTTCTTCTGAACTTCTTCTTCGTGTGCAACAACTTCAGCAGGGATATCTTTCTGGCTTACGTATACAGGACGCATGGAAGCAACCTGCATAGCGAGGTCTTTAGCAACCTGATCGTTACCGCCATTGAGAAGAATTAAAGCGGAGATAGCACCTTTGTTGTGCATGTAAGCACCGAATACCTGCGCATCTTCTTTGTTGACTACAGCAACGCGGCGAAGAGTGATTTTTTCACCGATTGTAGCAGTTGCGGATACGATTGCATCGTTAACTGTGCCGTCAGCAAGCTGAACATTTAATGCTTCTTCAAGAGTAGCTGGAGTAGCAGCCAGGAATGCTTCCTGAAGAGTGTTCAGAAGATCAAGGAACTGTTCGTTTTTGGAAACGAAGTCAGTTTCGGAGTTAACTTCGAATAATACAGCAGTGTTACCGTTAACTGCAACGCGAGTTAAACCTTCAGCAGCAACGCGTCCAGCTTTTTTAGCGCTTTTAGCGATACCGTTTTCGCGAAGCCAGTCAATGGCTTTTTCCATATCACCGTCTGTTTCGTTGAGGGCTTTTTTGCAGTCCATCATACCTGCGCCGGTTTTTTCGCGCAGCTCTTTAACCATTTTTGCAGTGATTGCCATGTTGTTTTCTCCTTATGCAAATTTAAGCTTATGCGTTTGTTGCTTTGTCTGCTTTTGGAGCATCAGCTTTAGGAGCGTCAGCTTTTGGAGCATCGTTTCTTGGAGCTCTTGGAGCCTGTCCGTCACGTGGTCCTCTGTTCTGGTTAGGACGGTTGTTGTAAGGACGACGACCAGCGTTGCGGCGTTCCATATTTCTTTTACGACGTTCTTCGTTTCTCTGTCTGCGACGTCTTTCGTTTTCAGCGATCTGAGCTTCAACGTTACGTACAACGTCTTCCATGTTGACATCTGTTTCTGGATTGTCGAGGTATGCGATTTCTACTAATCCGCCTTTAGCATCTACGATAGCATCAGCTAAGATCGTTGTGATTAATTTGATGGAGCGGTTAGCATCATCGTTAGAAGCGATTGGGAAATCAGCATCGTCTGGATCGCAGTTTGTATCAAGCATTGCGAATACAGGGATACCTAATTTTTTAGCTTCGGCAACTGCGTTGTGTTCTTCTTTCGGGTCGATGATTACGATCGCATCTGGCAGTTTTTTCATTTCTTTGATACCGCCAAGAGAAGTTTCGAGTTTGCCTTTTTCTTTGAGGATCTGAGCCTGTTCTTTCTTTGTGTAAACTTCTAATTTTCCGGAAGCTTCCATTTCTTCGATTTCGATCAGGCGTTTGATTCTCTTCTGGATTGTGCGGAAGTTAGTTAACAGACCGCCTAACCAGCGTTTATTTACATAGAAAGAACCGGAACGTAAAGCCTGTTCTTCGATTGTGTCAGCAGCCTGTTTCTTAGTGCCGACGAACAGAACTTTTCCGCCTCTTTCGGAGATAGCTTTAAGTTCGTTGTAAGCTTCTTCAACCTGAGCAAGTGTTTTGTTTAAATCAACGATGTAAACCCCATTTCTGCTTGTGTAAATATAAGGTTTCATCTTAGGGTTCCATTTGCGGGTCTGATGTCCGAAGTGAACACCATTCTCCAGCATTTTTTTCATGGATACAATGTTAGACATATATTTAATCCTTTCCGTTACTCCTCCACCATTTCGAAGGGAAGCAACACTTTCGTGCACGGGATTCCCCATTCATGGTGTGTGTATTCGCGGTCAAAACCGCAACTGTGATTATAGCAAACCAGCGCTCTGCCTTCAAGCATCAATCCGGATGAAAGTCATCAAATGCCTGTTTGCATGCTTTTACGAGTCTTTCGTTGGAAATATGCGTATAAATCTGGGTTGCCGACAAGGAAGAATGGCCTAATAATTCCTGAACGGTGCGGATATCCGCCCCTCCGTCAAGCAGATGTGTGGCATAGGAATGCCTTAACATATGCGGGTGGATCTTCAGGCCCATTCCGATTTTATCGGCATGCGACTGCATGCGGTACTGAATACCTCGTGCGGTTAAAGGCTTGCCGTTTTTATTATGAAACAGCCTTCCCTGCCCCCCTGTTTCCTTATTCCAGGAATCGAGCAGAGGCAGCAGCCATTTTGGCAGCGGAGCAATTCGTTCCTTGCTTCCCTTTCCCATAATCCGCACTACCCGGTCCGCAAACCGGAAATCCTGCCAGTCAAGATCACAGGCTTCCGAGACACGAAGTCCGCATCCGTAGATCAGGGAGAATAGCACCTGATCCCGTCGTTCAAGTGGAGAGCTCAGATCAAAGCCGGACAGAAACTGACCGACTTCATCCTGAAACAGAAACTCCGGCAGACTTTTATCCTTTTTAAATGAATGGATCTGACTTAAAGGCGAGCCTTCGACCAGACCTTCGAGCTGCAGAAACTTGTAGAACTGACGCAGCGTGGAAAGCTTGCGCGACATCGTCGAATTCTTCAGCGTATGCGAAGGATCTGCGGAGCGTAAGTCCGAGCAGTATTCAAGAATTACAAGCCGATCTGCCTGCAGGTAGTCCAGATGCTTTCGATTCAGCCATTCCCGGTACTGTTCAAGGTCAATACGCTGCGCCGAGGCAGAATCCATCGAACGGCTGTTAGAGGCAAACTGATGATTGATAAACAGACTGATCTGCGAATCCATATCACGCGGTGTATCCGCCGTGTTTACTGAATTTTCCGGATTTACCGGTGTCATTTCCTGTTCCATGTTCGGCCTCCTTTTCCTTATAATCACCGCTTTGTGCGAGACTTATTTCATTTCTATTTTTCGTTTTTTACTTAATCCTGAACTACTTCACCGGTCTGTCTCTGTTCTAAAGGCAGAGCCGGTTCCAGTTCAAAATCAGCATCTTCAAGCCATGTGAAATCTTCATTGACAATGGCAGCTTTTTCATCCATCACGGACAGTGCATTTCTTGCGAGAGTGTCCTTACGGTCTTTTTTACGGACTTTTTCTTTCAGTGAGAAGATGCCGAAGTTGGCATTCATCGGCTGGAAGTGGTTCGGTTCGGCATGAGAAATATAGAATGCCTGCGAACCGATCGCAGTCTGACTACCAAACAGTACAGGTTCTTTTTCCTGCAGCTGACGGGCAAGCGCAATACCGGCTGCCAAACCGCTTGCGGCACTTTCCACATAGCCTTCAACACCGCTGATCTGTCCGGCAAAGAACAGATCGTTTCTTTGTTTGGTGCGATACTGTTCATCGAGAACTTCCGGTGCACAGAGAAATGAGTTGCGGTGCATGACGCCATAGCGGACGAATTTCGCGTTTTCAAGACCCGGAATCATCGAGAATACACGTTTCTGTTCCGGCCATGTCAGGTGGGTCTGAAATCCGACAATGTTGTACATCGTGGCGGCAACGTTATCCTGACGCAGTTGAACAACCGCAACCGGGCGTTCGCCTTCTTTTTCAAGACCAACTGGTTTGAGCGGTCCGAAAAGAAGTGTTTGATAGCCGCGTTTCGCCATTTCTTCAACCGGCATACAGCCTTCAAAGACTTTCGGGTCTTTTTCAAATTCATGAAGGTTTGCGCACTTGGCATGAATGAGTTCGTTGTAGAAGGCTTCATATTCTTCGGCGCTCATTGCACAGTTGATATAGGACGCTTCGCCTTTGTCATAGCGGGATTTGAAGTACGCTTTATCAAAGTCAATTGAATCTTTTTCCACGATCGGAGCAGCCGCATCAAAGAAGTGCATCGCTTCGTGGCCGGTGAATTCCTGAATAGCTTTGGCAAGCGGTTCGGCACAGAGCGGTCCGGCCGCAATAATTGTCGGTCCTTGGGGAATTTCCGTGATTTCTTCCCGCACGATCGTAATGAGCGGATGTCTTTCCATCGCTTCCGTTACGCGACTGGAAAAGCTCGTACGGTCGACCGCAAGAGCGGATCCGGCTGGTACGCGGGAAGCATCGGCCGCAGACATGATCAGCGAATTGAGCTTACGCATTTCCTCTTTCATGACACCAACGGCATTTTTCAAAGAATCCGAGCGCAGTGAATTGGAGCAGACGAGTTCCGCAAACTGGTCGGTATGAAAAGCCGGCGGATAGTTATTCGGGCGCATTTCATAGAGGACAACGGGAATATTGCGGCAGGCAAGCTGCCATGCTGCCTCGCATCCCGCAAGTCCGGCGCCGATAATTTTTACAGGTTCCATAATCTGTTTTACCTTTTTCCTTATTTAATATTCACCATTTCTGGTTCTATTTTCTGTTACTGATCTGTATTTAACTTTCCTGATTCAGCATAACAGGCTTCAGTAGGCCTGAACAAACAGACCCGGCACGAGCCGGGTCTTTGTTATTCATAATTCCAGAAAAAAGCGGGTTTGGACTAAGCCTGTTCCGGAGCTTCTGGCTTTGGTTCATCCTCTTTTTTCGCTTTTGGCGTTTTCTGGATGTAGTGGCATTTCGGATAGTTCGAGCAGCCGACAAACGGTTTGCCGTATCTCGAAATACGGCGTACGAGGTCATGTCCGCATTCCGGGCATTTTTCGCCGGTCGGTTCGGGTTTAGCTTTTGCCTTTAATGGTTCGATATGCTTGCACTCCGGATAGCTTGAGCAAGCCCAGAACGGGCCGAAACGGCCTTTTTTGATCGTCATGCGGCTTCCGCATTCCGGACAGAGTTTTTCTTCCTTTTCGAGCTCGTTGAGCGAATCATCCGCATTCTCTGTATATTTGCAGGTCGGATAGTTAATGCAGGAAATAAACTTGCCAAAACGTCCGTTGCGGAATACGAGTTCTCCGCCGCAGTCCGGGCACGTTCTGCCGACACGTTCGAGTTCCTTTTTCGGCATATCCTGATACGCTTTTTCGACAAGCGGTTCGAAGTCGGCATAGAACGCTCTGAGGAATTCAACGGAATCTTCATCGCCATCGGCAATGATATCAAGATTCTTTTCCATATCTGCCGTATATTCGACGTTGATGATCTTCTTGAAGAATTCCTGCAGTTTCTGGTTGGTCAGCTCACCCTGATCCGTCGGCTGGAAATATTTGGTCTTGGATGTATCCGAGATTTTATCGAGAGTAACATAGCCGCGTTTCTGCAGCGTATCGATGATCGTCGCATATGTAGAAGGACGGCCGATCGATTTTTCTTCCATTTCCTTGATCAGCTTTGCTTCAGTGTAGCGGGCTGGCGGTTCTGTAAAGTGCTGGTCGCCCTGAATCGCAACGCGGTTCATTTCTTCGCCTTCTTTTAAAGCCGGCAGCAGGGTATCGGTCTGCTTTTCATATTTGGAATAGACTTTGGAATAACCATCGAAAAGCAGTGTCTGGCCGCTTGCGGAGAATTCACAGCCGTTGTCATCGAATTTGACGCTGGTGACGTTGAATTTGGCATCAGCCATCAGAGAAGCAAGGGTTCTTGCATAAATGAGCGAATACAGACGGAACTGCTCATTCGTCAGGTACGGACGGACTTTTTCCGGTGTGTGATCAATGCTTGTGGGACGGATTGCTTCATGGGCATCCTGGGCATTTACAGAATTCTTCTCATGGGCTTTACCTCTGTAGTCCGGTCCGTATTCGTTATTGATGAAGTTTTCCGTTTCTTCAACGAACAGGTTGGACAGACGGGTGGAGTCCGTACGCATATAGGAGATCAGACCGGTGGTTGTACCGCCAAGGTCAATCCCTTCATATAATTTCTGGGCGATGGACATCGTCTTGCGGGCGCCATAGCCAAGTTTGGTGGAAGATTCCTGCTGGAGTGTGGAAGTAGTAAACGGCAGTTTTGGCGGTTTGCTTTTCTTGCGGTTCGTTACGCTTCTGACCACGAACGGCTGATCCTGACAGCGCGCAAGCACTTCTTCGGTCTGCTCGCGGTTCTGCAGTTTCGGTTTCTTGCCGTCCACTTTAGTCAGTTCGGCAGTAAATGTAGAGTTGCCTTTTTTGACTTCGGCACTGATGGTCCAGTATTCTTCGGATTTAAATTTACGGATTTCTTCTTCACGTTCCACAATCAGACGCAAAGCGACAGACTGAACACGTCCGGCTGACTTGGACTGAATTTTATTCTGCAGAAGTTTAGAGAGCTTGAAGCCGATAATGCGGTCAAGCATACGGCGGGTCTCCTGCGATTTAACGAGATCCATGTCGATTTTGTGCGGATCCTGAATCGCTTCGAGCACAACCGGCTTGGTGATTTCATGGAATGTAACACGGTTATCATCATCGGTGGACAGTCCGAGTTCACGGGCTAAATGCCAGGCGATGGCTTCTCCTTCACGGTCCGGGTCACTTGCCAGAATAACTTTGTCCGATTTGGATGCTAAAGTTTTCAGTTCTTTAACCACATCTTTTTTCTCTTTGGACACACGGTAGGTCGGTTTGAAGTCATTTTCGATATCGATCCCCAGACCGCCTTTTCCGGAAGTGGCTAGATCACAGATGTGACCTTTGGAGGAAACAACTTTGTAGTCGTTTCCGAGATATTTTTCAATTGTCTTCGCTTTGGAAGGCGATTCGACAATAACAAGATTCTTTTTCAAATAAATTCTCCCTTTCCTTATATGTGAACCTGTAAAACAGTTCTCAGGGTTTAAATCGTTCTATTTCTAACATGCAAAATTAAAGTAAGCAACTGAAATATCCCAGTAGTTTTTACATGCCTCATTTTTTCACAGTGAAATATGCGTAATCTGTCCTACTCTTTCAAAAGTGTTTTTCAATGGATTCGGATTAAAATTGTGAATTTTTTCATTTTCTGAAAATAAGTATTTTTCTTTCAGCAAATGATGCATATTCCATATTGCGTCTCTGCTCACGATTCTCTCATGACACAGCCAATAAAAAACGAGGCCTGAAAACACAAGGATACTTCCTATGTTCTCAAACCTCATGAAAGATCAGTTTTATTAAGCAGGAATAAAGTTCACTGCACACATCATTGACTATCCCAGTAAGGACAGCTGCTGATACTGTGATTCTTCTTCCTGCGTATTTAAAGCATTCTGTTCCTGTTTCTTTTCAAGCACCCGCTGTACAGGTCCGTAGGAACGGCGGTAGAACTCTGTCACTCCGAACTCTTCAATCGCCTGAAGATGTGCCCTGGTCGGATAGCCTTTATGTCTGGCTAGTCCGTACTGGGAATAGAAGTGATCGAGGACTTTCATATAGCGATCCCGGGTCACTTTGGCAAGAATACTTGCCGCCGCAATCGACATCGATTTCTGATCGCCTTTGATAATCGCTTCAAAGTTCGTACACGAATTGAGTGGCATCGCATCACTCAGTACATACTGTGCTTTGGCTTTTGTCGCAATGCGATCCATGCAGTTCTGAGTGGCACGGTAAATATTTTCTTCGTCGATCTGCCGTTCAAACACAAATTCGATCCAGTAATCTTTCGCATCACGCTGAATCTGATCGAACAGTTTTTCCCGTTTCTTTTCGGAAAGCTTCTTCGAATCATTAATAGCTTCATTTTGATAGCCGGGCTCAAAGATGACCCCGGCAACCACGAGCGGTCCGCAGATCGGTCCGCGTCCGGCTTCGTCCATACCAAGGATTCTTGAGTATTCAGGCCAAAGATTTTCTTCTAATGGGTGTTCCATAGTATCGTTTATGCCTTCGTTTCAGCTGGCTGATCCGCATTTTTTACTGGCGGTAGTTCCCATGTAATACGGCCGAGTTTGGAAGAGCGGATATCCTGAATGAACGTGCGCATTGTACGGTTTTCATCGATATCGCCTCTTTGCAGCCAGCCGCGTTTGCGGGCGATTGCCTGCAGGGTTTCCCACGGCGTCTTTTCAATCTGAGCGATGCCGTAGGTATCCATGAGCGCATCCGGCTTGTTGTCCATTAAGTACTGGCAGCAGTATAAAGCAAGGTCATCCATATGAACAACATCATCCTTGATCGAGCCTAATGCGGCGAGAATCAAACCGTTCTGGTCGTTTTCAAATTTCGGCCATAATACACCCGGAGTATCAAGAACTTCGAGTTCTTTGCCGACTTTAATCCACTGCAGGGATTTCGTCACACCCGGCTTGTCTCCGGTCTGGGCTGCTTTACGCTTTGCAAGAGAGTTAATGAGTGTCGATTTACCGACATTCGGAATACCGACAACCATCGCCCGCAGCGCACGGGGACGGATTCCTCTTTTTTTCTGTTTTTCAATGAGTGCCTGATTGAGTTCAAGACTTTCGCTGATAATACGGGCACGGAAATTATCATGAATCAGATCCATCGCAATCGCACGGGTCTTATCGTTATTGAGAACACTGATCCACTGTTCGGTCAGTTTCGGATCGGCTTTGTCTTTCTTAGAGAGAATGACTAAACGCGGTTTCTGCTGAACCATTTCATCAATCAGCGGGTTCTTGGAACTGTAAGGCATGCGCGCATCACGGATTTCGATAATGAAATCGACCTTCTTGAGGTTTTCTTCCATCTGGCGTCGCGCCTTGGCCATGTGGCCGGGAAACCACTGAATTACACTGGATGGCATTATTTCACCCCGATCTTGTTAAACGGATACAGAACGAGAATGCCCTCGCCGTATACATCGTCACTGTGGATCGGACCGACATAGCGGGAGTCCTTGGAATACGGACGGTTGTCACCCATGACAAAATATTCGTCCTCTCCTAATTCAACTGGTCCGAAGTCCATATTGAAATTCCCGTAATCAACACCGTTTTCAGCTTTGAACTTTGCGAGTGTTTCGTCGATGAATTCCGGTTTGAGGTAGGCACTTTCATCGAGCGGTTCATTATTGATGTAGACCACATTGTCGCGGCATTCAATTGTTTCACCCGGCAGACCGATAACACGCTTTACCCAGCGCTCATCTTTGCCGTCATCCTTCATGTTCACGACTACAACATCAAAACGTTCCGGTTCACGGAAAGCGGTGGAAATCAGGCTGGTAAAGCCGAATTCACCATCCGAAAGCGTCGGGTCCATCGAGTGGCCGACAATATTTACAGGGTGGGCAATAAAATTAGCGAAGATCATAATGATGATCGCACTGACCACAAATACGCGGATAAAATCCAGAAGATCATCGATTAGTGTTTTCTGATCCTTCCGTTTTACGTCAATCTCTTTATTCTTATTTCTAAAAGCCACTGTAAACCTCCATATCCAGCAGAGTGTCCAGGAAGATTCCCGCTCTTCCCTCTCCGCAATTTCTCTTTCAGGTTAGGCGATTTAATCATGTCTGAACATGATTGAAAATCAAATCTGTATATCCATAAGTCATTATTTATTATAGGCATAAATTAGCAGAAAACTGAGCAGTTATGCCAATCAAAATCATGCAAACGAAAACACTTTAAATCGTCTAGCCGATATTTATCAGGTACGAATTAAAATCCGCCTGAATTTCAGGAAAAAATATAAGAAAAAACCTCCATGATTCCCGAAGGTTTCCTGGAGGTTGGAGTTCATGTCGATTCGATTAGCGACGAACTTCTTTAAGACGTGCAGATTTACCGGAACGGTTTCTGAGGTAACGCAGTTTGTTACGACGAACTTTACCGTGGCGAACAACTTCGATTTTGTCGATGATTGGGGAATGAAGCGGGAATTTACGTTCAACACCAACACCGTTGGAAATTTTACGAACTGTGAAAGTTTCAGCGATTCCACCGCCTTTTCTTTCAGTTACGATTCCTTCGAAAACCTGGATACGACTCTTGTCGCCTTCTTTAATTCTAACGTGAACACGTACAGTTGCACCGGAACGGAATTCAGGGATATCTGTACGGAGCTGGCTTTTGCCAATTTCGTTAACAAGATTTAAGTTCATTGTCTTTTCTCCTTTTCTTATCTCTGCTTTTCAAGATTCATTCGCATATATGCCAGCGGAACCCGCAGAACCTAAAAGATAGTAGCATATCCGCACTCAACGTGCAAACCAAACTGATTTGCAGTCTGCCAAACATCCCAAAAAACGAACATTTTGACGATGAATATGCCTGTATCCTCATTTTTATCTTTTTGTATTCCTTCTATTCGTAGTAAATCTCACCGGTATTCGGATCTTCGTAGTAACCCGGGTCCTCTTCAATTGGATCAGTCGGAAGCGGATCCATCGGGGCGATCGGATAGGAAGGATCGATTCCTTCAACATCGCCATAATCCGGTACTTCTTCTTCGTAGCCCGGATCTTCGACATAACCCGGATCTTCGACATAACCCGGATCTTCAATCACCGCATCCGGATTGTCCGCAGTCTCTTCTCCGCCCGATTCAGTTTCGGATGGTGTTACTGCCTGTGCTGCCGGGATATTGCCCCATTCAAAATGCTTGTAGTCATTCAGACCGGGGACGCCGCCACGCCAGTTAAAGCCGGCATTTTTAAAGGCAGTGACCGCATAGTCCGTATCATTAATGAAATGGTTGTACTTTGTCGTACGATCGAGATAAAGCTGTCCTTCCATCGGGAAAACGGACAGCGAACTGCCATTATCCTTGATCAGAGGATTGTAGAGCGGATTGATGTCAATCGCATAGCCGCGGGCATGGAAATCCGCCTGGTTGTCTTCTGTCAGACCGAAGCATAATGCAACGGTGTTGTTGTCGGCAAAGGATTCGGAAATACGGGTACCATAAGCATCCGGCAGAATCATTTTGCCGATCTGATACTGGTGAATATATAAATCGAAGAAAACATCCTCAACGATGGACGCAATGTCCTTATTCACCATCAGTTCACCGACAACGGTGTTGTTATCAAAGTCGCGGTAAAGAACACGCACGTACGACAGCTGTTCAGGGGCAATATTGCTTTCCGTCCAGCCCATATTCGTCAGGCGTTCCTTGAGCTTGTCATCAAGATCCTTACTGTAGAAACAGTCTTTCAGTTCACTATCCGAAAAGCCCGAAACACTGACCTGATCGAGCGCATTCTTGGATTTGATCTCCTCAACGTCTTTAGCGTGGGAGATGGTATTCAGCGGCGAGGTCTTTTCGTTATTTCCAATCTGGGAGATGACCGGTTTTAAGACCGGCCATAAGCGGTAACCGCCATAGATCACGCCGCCTCCTAAAACGACGACAAGACCGACCAGAGTGATTAAACGACCGACACGAAGCCGTCTTTTTTTAGTCTTTTTTTTCTTGTTTGCCATAGCTATACCTTATCGGTTTTTCGGGATGAAAAAAAGGAAAATTTCAAATGCGTATAACAAAGAATTTCTCTTCTTTTTCATCCTTGCAGGCAAAGTCATCGATATGATTTATTCCTTACTCTGACTTGCCTTGTACTGTTCGAGAAAGTCCCAGTCAGCCTGGCTTAAGCTGGCACTTTCGAGCAGATCAGGACGATGCTTAAACGTATTGATCAGAGACTGTTCACGGCGCCATTTCTGAATATTGGCATGATGACCGCTTAAAAGGACATCCGGAACTTTCTTGCCGTCGTATTCGTAAGGCTTGGTGTACTGCGGATATTCAAGCAGACCATCCGCAAAGGAATCATCGGCACTCGAATCATGCTTGATGACTCCGTCAATCAGACGCAGCGTTGCATCACAGATTGCGGCAGCAGCCGGTTCTCCGCCGGTTAATACGAAATCACCGAGTGAAATCTGCGCATCGCAGGCTTCACGGATCCGTTCATCAAAACCTTCATAGTGACCGCAAATCAAAATCAGATGTTCAAGTTTGGAATACTCCAGAGCCTTGGCATGGCTGAAGCGTTCACCCTGCGGAGAAAGCAGAACAACAAGCGAATTTGGTGTACGGATTGATTTGAGGGCATCGAGAATCGGCTGACACGCCAGAAGCATTCCTGCCCCGCCTCCGTATGGTGTATCATCAACATGACCGTGCTTGGAAAGCGTAAAGTCGCGGAAGTTTACGCATTCGACTTCAAACAGATGCGAATCCAGTCCGCGCTTGATAATTGACGTGTTGAGCATTCCCTCAAAATATTCCGGGAATAAGGTCAGGATCGAGACTTTCATCGTAAGCCCGCCATTTCTTCAATCACAATGGTCTTCGTTTCAGGATCAACGCTTTTGACGTGTGCCTTCACGAATGGCAGCAGGTACGATTTGTCCTTTTCCTGTACGCGCAGTACGAGGTTGGCGCCGGTTTCAAGAATATCGACAACCTTACCGATGTTCTCATTGTTCTGGTTGTAGACTGTGCAGCCCTGCAACTGGGAATAGTAGAATTCGTCTTCATCCTCGAGTTCGCCGAGTTCTTCTTCCGGCAGATAAAGCGTTTTGTTTTTAAGCGTTTCTGCCTGCTCGATGCTGGTGATCTCTTCAAACATCGCATAGCCGAATCCTTTATATTCGGAATATTTAACCACCGTTAACGGTGTTTTTTCTTCAAGATAGAGTGTGTTGCCTTTTTCAAAGCGGACTTCAGGCTGGTCCGTGTATAAGTCGAGTTTGCATTCCCCTTTTAAGCCTCGTGTGTTGATAATTCTGGCAATTCGAATCATCGCAAGTCCCCCTTTTCGTCTTTTGCATCAGTGTCCATTGTACTCAAATGGATTAAACGGAAATTGAAAGTTTATTTCTGGCGACCGTATTCAGGAGCTCAATCTGTGTACTCAGTCCTCACCTGACCGCCATATAGAAATGAAGGCCACAGAAACTGATCTGTGGCCTTGTTTGTGTTTGTTCAGTTTAAAGCTTATTCACGATTAATAAGCTTCAAATTTAACTAAAATTCTCTGATTCTGAGATCTTGCGGCTGCACTCATCATGGAGCGGATGGATCCGGCAACAGCGCCTTTGCGTCCGATTAAGCGGGCGATATCTGCATCATCCGCATAAACGTAAAGCAGTGTTTCCTTATCGTTTGCGCTAGCCATAGTCTTAACGGAAAGAGCTTCCGGTTTGCTGGTCAGCGGCAGACAGAGATCATAAAGAGTTTTTTCGAGATCTAACATGGTTTGTTCCTCGTAATTCAAAAGCCTTTAAAGGCCTGAATAGACTTTCGTGATTTACTTGCTGAATTTGGAGTCGTGGAAAGCTTTCATAACGCCTTCACGGGAAAGAATGGAACGAACTGTGTCGGAAGGCTGTGCACCTGCCTGGAGCCATTTCAGAGCAGCTTCGCGGTTTAATTCAACTGGAGCGTCTGTTTTAACTGGGTTGTAAGTTCCGAGTTCTTCGATGAAGCGACCATCACGTGGACTTCTGGAGTCAGCAGCAACGATTCTGTAGAAAGGCTGACCTTTTTTACCTAATCTTCTTAAACGTAATTTAACCATAATGTATTTAGATTCCTTTCAAGATATTTGTCATTTTTTGAATGCTTAGAAACTATACAAAATTCCGTTTTGCCCGTCAAGCTTTTTTGCTTGACGGCTTTACTTTTACTTTCAGCGGCGTCATTCCGGCGATATATTTGGACGGATAAGCGTGATCTTTATCGTTTTCGCGTACAAAATAGCTGCGCGCAAACCACGTTCCGTCATTGCGGTCCTGACTGATGCCTAGATGAATTGTCTTATTGCCATAGACGCCATAGAGCAGAATATCCGATTTGAGCTTACTGTTGGGCAGTTTTTTCGCATCGAAAATGACAGCCTGAGGATGATAGATGGTATCGATCAGCTGGTCGAACATTTCATATTCTTTCTGGTAATACGCATATTCGACGGGATTGATCGATTTGAGCAGACGCATCGTAATCTTGCCGTTGTGAATATTGCGCCAGCCTTTCATGCCGGAATAGTCATCCAGTTTGTCCGTCACATTGCTTGCGATCGAGGCAATGGACATCAGATGACAGAAATTCGAAGGATCAAATACGAGATCCGCCTCCAGATTCTTTCTGCCGGCTGTAAACGTATAGTGAAAGACTTTGCCGGTCAGTTCTCTTTCATAGGTATTGGCTAAGTCGAGAAGGTTAATCCCTTTACCGAAAAGTCTGCGCAGCAGAACATTAAATAAAAAGTTTCCGATTGAACTGGACATTGTCTTGTGTCCTTTCCAGTTAAATCAAAAGGGGCGGAGGCCCCTTTGATGAATCATAAATAGAGATTTTGAATCGTTCTGGTTAACGGTTGCGTTAACCAGTCATGACGCAGGTATTTCCCGCGATTATGGTTTATTTCTTTTTCTTCTTGGATTTCTGTTTCTTACTTCCGGAATGCTTGGAAGAGTTCGGAATTCCGCCGCCGCGGTTAAATCCGCCGCGACCCATCATTCCGCCAAGGCCGCCCATACCGCCCATGGCACCTAAAGCACCAAGGCCGCCGCCGGACATCATCTTGGACACCGCCTGCATCTGTTCAGTCTGCTTGATCAGTTTATTCAGGTCCTGAACTTTCAGACCGGCACCAGCCGCAATACGCTGTTTACGGCTGGTTTTAAGAATTTTCGGATGTTCGCGTTCATACGGAGTCATGGACTGAATCAGCGCACGGATCTTCTTAATCTGATCGTTGATCTGTTCATCATCAATCTGGGAAGCCATCTTACCCATACCCGGTAAGTGCGAAAGCAAGGAGGAGAAGGAACCGAGTTTTTTCATCTGTTCCATCTGCGCAAGCATATCGTTAAAGGTGAAGACACCGGCAGTCATACGCTGCATGGTATCCATCGCAGCTTTTTCATCGAGGCGGTCCTGTGCCTTTTCGATCATAGTGAGCATATCACCCATGCCGAGGATACGTTCAGCCATACGGTCCGGATGGAACTCGTCTAAATCATCCGGTTTTTCACCGGAAGATACGAAGACTACAGGGACTTTCGTAATGGAGCGGACGGATAATAATCCACCACCACGGGCGTCACCATCCATTTTGGTAACAACTAAACCGGTAACGGTCAGCTGGTCATTGAACTCTTTCGCAACTGTAACGATATCCTGACCGGTCATGGCATCGACGGTTAACAGGATGTTGTTCGGATGAATTTCAGATTTCATCTCAGTCAGTTCAGCCATCAGCTGTTCATCAATATGCAGACGGCCGGCTGTATCGTAAATGACGAAATCAAAGCCGTTTTCTCTGGCATACTTTTCAGCAGCTCTAGCGGTTTCGACAGCAGGAGTTTCCGTACCTAAGGAGAATACTTCGATACCAATGGTTTCACCGAGTGTTTTTAACTGGTCAATGGCAGCCGGACGGACAACGTCACATGCGACTAACAGAACTTTCTTGTTCAATTTATTTTTCGCAAAACGGGCGATTTTTGCGGATGCGGTCGTTTTACCAGTACCCTGCAGACCGACCATCATGATATTCGTAATGCCGTGTTCGTTGATGGTCAGCGTTGCCTGTTCCGGTCCGAGTAACTGTTCGAGTTCATCGCGGACAATTTTGACGACCATCTGTCCCGGATCAAAGGATTCGAGGACTTCGGTACCCATTGCTTTTTCTTTGATATCGTTGACGAAATTCTTAACAACGGTATAGTTAACGTCTGCTTCAAGAAGGGACATGCGCACTTCTTTGAGCATTTCGTTCATATTGGCTTCTGTTAATTTCCCTTTGCCGGAAATTTTCTTCAGCGCCTTTGAGAGCTTATCCGATAAGGATTCAAACGCCATAATTTGTTTTCTCCATTCTATTTATGTTCAAGAATCTGTCTGAAAAAACGGACGTAAAGCCCGTTTCGGGAATCCCGGCAGAATTCTTTTCTGTCTTTTCACAACAATTAATTATGCCTGACTTCTGTCAAAATGTCATCGTTTTACGGTATGACATCATTGACGGTCAGGATGAATCTGAATGAATTAGCGTGATTTCTGCTTTTTCATCTCGTCCTGTGCATGGGCCAAGAGCTTTTTAAGATCGAGCTCGGCAGCCGGATGAAGGAGTGCCTGACGTACATCCTCCGGCATTTTGAGAATATCCGGTGACAGCTTTAACATCGCTATACCCAGCCATGCCCAGTAAGCCGCGTACCATAATGGCGGAACCGGCATTTTCTTCCAGTCAAATTCAGCAGGCACGAACTTGGCATGATCCTTGCGGTGCACAAAAAGAATCAGCGTATAGATCAGCACCATATCGGTATTGTACTGCTGAATATCAAAGGAGAACGATTCATTGTTAAAGAGCTTTTTAAACTCTTTTTCCTGATACTGGTAGGCACGGCGCATCTGATAGACCGTTTCTAAGGACATGCAGTTGGTCAGAGATCCCATTCGCTGCGCATAATGATAGTAGCGGTTGGGAATCGTGCCGATCCGCTTTGCCTTTGCGATCGCTTTAAAGACGGTACAGGTATCTTCAAATCCTTTCATGTTTTCCGGAAAGCGAACTCCGTCAAAGCAGTGTCTTGCATACAGCTTGCCCCATGGATAGTTATTTAAATACTGTTCCTTGGCGAGCATCTTCATCGCCTGCAGAGTCGTAAAGTCTTTTCTGCCTGTCGGTTTGCGATAGAACGGCACCGGTCCGAAGTCCATGACAAAGTTGCATTCGACCACATCCAGATCCCGTTCCCTAGCTGCCGCGCACAGTTCTTCAATCATGTTGAGTTCGATAAAGTCATCGCTGTCTACGAATGTGATGTAATCCCCGTGAGCATGATCCAGAGCACGGTTGCGGGTTTTTGAAATCCCGGAATTCGGATAGGAATAGACGTTCACACGCGAATCCTTTTTCGCATAGGCCTCCAGTTTCTCGAGTGAGTCATCTTTACTGCCATCATTGATGATGACAATTTCAAGATCCTTGTGCGTCTGGTTAAGAAGTGTATGCATACAGCGATCCAGGTATTTCGACGTGTTATAGACAGGGACAAGAACAGATACGAGCATAGAACCTCCAAAGAAGATAAAGAACATCTTTTTCTGCTTCAATTTACTGTAAACCTTCAGGCATGACAAGAAATCTGCTAAGTCTGCGATCAGCCTGAACAGGTTTCCGTATGTGATATACAGATCAATTTCTTTTTCAATCGTTTCGAATCAGGATTGAATGAATGTTAAAAAGCCGGCAGTCACTGGGAAAGCCGGCTATATTGTAGCGAATATTTTGAACTCCTTCTCTTACTTATCTGTTTGATGGATTGATAAACGCCATCTGATTATCATGCGTTAGTGATTTTCCGGTGTAAAGAAGTGCCGTATCCATAAATTCCACAGCGTTTCAAATCCGAAAGAGAGGATCACTAGCCAGATACTCCACCCAAGAACACCAGCCGCATTCAGATCCAGTCTGGCCATCTGAATATTGCGTCCGATGCCCGGTGTCAGTCCGGTCAGAATTTCTGACGTCACACACACTTTAAAGGCAAGCGACGAAGCACTTTTTAAAGCGGATGCAATCGCCGGTTTAAGCATCGAAAAGCACACACGGCTCATTAGCACCCATGTCGGCTGAGGATACAGGGTCCAAATAGGGGTCCATTTTTCAATAATGACATCGAGCTGTTCGACGAGTGTGCGGTAAATCAGCGGACAGAGTAAGAAGATTCCCGTCAGAATTACCGTTGCATTCCGTGAAGTCCAGAACAGAAGCATGATAATGTAGCAGACATTGGGAACCGTCTGCATCAGTGCCGCAATCCGGTCGAGTGTCAGCCTAAAAAAGGACGGATAGAATGCGGCTAGAAAACTAAGCGGCAGAGCGATCACAAATGAGAAAAATAGCGCACTGAGTGCCCGCAGAATCGTTAAGCCGCATGAGGTATACATAGCCTGAGTCTGCAGTTGCAGAATCATCTGTTTTCCCACCAGTAAAGGAGACGGCAATACCAGATTATTATTTACAATCAGAGCTGCGATCTGCCATACGATTAAAGTGCCCCCGATAAACATTATCCAGTCCTGAATTCTTAACCGCCTGTTCTTTTTCTTTCGGTTTTCACTGACCGTTGTCATAGAAGTCATACTCCTCTAGTCTTTTTCCTATATTAATCTGTGAGTAAATCCGTGCTAATCGGTAATGAAGGATCGTGGTAAATTGAATGTTCATGAGCTGCCTTTTCTGTGGAAATGTATTTTGTCTGAAACTGTAATCGGTTTATTGCGGGACTATGCAGATCGGACTGATTTTCAAGTCTTGTTCTAGTGTGGCCTAATTGCCTTTTATTTGCAAGGAAACATGAAGTAGACCACTCGCATGCCGTAGGTCTTTTCCCTGTATTTTTCCGCAATTTATATCGCAGAGAATTATTATTTTCAGCCTCTTTCTCTTTTTTGAGATCATGACGAATCAGGTTCACTCTGACAAATATTTAACTTTCTCCCCCGCTAGCAAGTTTACAATTCAGAATTGCTATTCTATGATTTAAACGTTGAAAGAGGAGAATATTCATGACAATTTCACCATTACAAAAAGCACGCTATGAGTACGCCCCAAAGCTTCCTGGCATGCTCAGACATGGAATTAAAGAAATTTCCGTTAAAGAAGGTGCAGCAACTGAAAGTGTTGCCGACCAGGAAAAAATTAAAGCTTTATTCCCTAACACTTATGGAAAACCTGAAATCACTTTCGTAAAAGGTGAGGCTAAAGACGTTACACCAGCTAAAAAGACTGTCGGTGTAATCCTTTCCGGCGGACAGGCTCCAGGCGGACATAACGTTATCTCCGGTTTATACGATGCTCTTAAAGCTCTGAACCCGGAAAACACTCTGCTCGGATTCAAAGGCGGACCTAGCGGTCTGATCGAAGACGACTATGTAGAATTCACTGATGAATTCATCAACGAATACCGCAACACTGGCGGATTCGACATCATCGGTTCCGGCCGTACTAAACTGGAAACTCAGGAACAGTTCGCTATCGTTGCTGAAGTTGCTAAAAAACACGGCATGAACGCAATCGTAATCATCGGTGGTGATGACTCCAACACTAACGCTGCTGTATTAGCCGAATACTTCGCAGCTCATGATACTGGTGTTCAGGTTATCGGTGCTCCAAAAACAATCGACGGCGACCTGAAAAACGACGATATCGAAACTTCCTTCGGTTTCGATACTGCAACAAAAACTTACTCCGAAGTTATCGGTAACATCGAACGTGACGCTAACTCCGCTAAGAAATACTGGCACTTCATCAAAGTTATGGGACGTTCCGCTTCTCACGTAGCTCTCGAATGTGCTCTTGAAACTCAGCCAAACATCTGCCTGATCTCTGAAGAAGTTGCTGAAAAGAAAATGTCCTTATCCCAGATTGCAAACTACATTGCAGATGCTGTTG
This sequence comes from Allobaculum sp., assembly GCA_051873775.1. GTDB lineage: Bacteria > Bacillota_I > Bacilli_A > Erysipelotrichales > Erysipelotrichaceae > Allobaculum. The sequence goes on from JBJEFF010000082.1 coordinate 40,504, forward strand.
AATACCGTGGAAATCACGGCAACAACTTCGGTGTCGCAATCATTCCGGAAGGCGTTGTAGAATTCGTTCCTGAATTCTCTACTCTGATTGCTGAAATCAACGAATTACTCGCTGGTTCCAAAGCTGATGAATTCAACGCTCTGCCAACATGGGCTGACAAATATGCATTCATCGAAAAAGGTCTGACTGCAGAATCCATGGATGTATTCAAAATTCTTCCAGTAGGAATCCAGCAGCAGTTATTCCTTGAACGTGACCCGCATGGTAACGTTCAGGTTTCCTTAATCGAATCCGAAAAACTGTTCTCCGCTTTAGTTGCTGACGAACTCGCTCGTCGTAAAGAAGCTGGCACTTATAAAGGAAAATTCAGCGCTCTGCACCACTTCTTCGGTTATGAAGGACGCTGCGCATTCCCATCCAACTTCGATGCTGACTACTGCTACTCCTTAGGCTACAACGCTGCTCTGTTAATCGAAAACGGCTTCAACGGTTACTTATCCAAAGTTTCCAACCTGTCCAAACCAGCTGAAGAATGGAACGCAGGCGGTATGCCAATCACTAAGATGATGAACATGGAACGTCGTCATGGTGAAGACAAACCAGTTATCCGTAAAGCATTAGTTGAACTTGATGGCAAACCATTCAAATTCTTCGAAGCTCATCGTGATGAATGGTCCAAAGAAACTTGCTACACTTACCCAGGTGCTATCCAGTACTACGGACCAGCTGAAGTTTGCGATTTAACTACTCGCACATTAGCTCTCGAACAGGCTGACTAATTACAGTTCATGAATAATGGCCCTCGGAAATAGTGCGATGTTTTGAGGGATCGGCCCTCCTAAAGGTCGTG